>JARROD010000082.1:12673-19884 GCA_037384225.1 Exilibacterium sp. | reverse complement strand
CCTCGATCAGAGACTCACCCTGGAGGGCTTAAAAAATGGCCTTGCAGAATTTGAAGCCCGGCGCACGGCGCAACCGCTGCTGGTAGGTGGAGGCTTCCTTTTGTTGTATATACTGGTCACCGCGCTCTCTTTGCCGGGTGCCGCAGTCATGACACTGGCGGCAGGTGCGCTGTTTGACCTGTTATGGGGCACTGTGATCGTGTCCTTCGCTAGCACCATCGGAGCCACCCTCGCTTTTTTAGTGTCCCGATACTTGCTACATGACACAGTGCAAAAGCGCTTCGGTGAACGCCTGAAACCGATTAATGAGGGCGTTAAAAAAGACGGTTCTTTCTATTTGTTTACCTTGCGATTGGTTCCGGTTTTTCCCTTTTTCCTGATTAATCTGTTGATGGGGCTAACACCCATCCGGGCATTAACTTTCTACTGGGTCAGCCAGGTGGGCATGCTGGCGGGTACGCTGGTTTACGTGAATGCCGGAACACAATTGGCACAGCTCGACAGCCTGTCGGGTGTTCTATCGCCTTCTCTATTGCTGTCCTTTGCGCTGCTGGGACTCTTCCCTCTGATCGCTAAAAAAACCTTGGCCGTGATCAAAGCACAGCGTGTTTATAGCGAGTATCAAAAGCCCAGACACTTTGATCGCAACCTTATTGTGGTTGGAGCCGGTGCCGGAGGCTTAGTGACTGCCTATATAGCCGCCGCAGTCAAGGCCAAAGTGACCTTAGTCGAAGCACACAAAATGGGTGGCGATTGCCTGAATTACGGTTGTGTACCGAGCAAGGCGCTGATAAAAAGCGCAAAGTTGGCTCATCAGATGCGACATGCCGGCCATTACGGTTTAGAGGACACCCATTCCAGCTTTTCTTTTAAGAAAGTAATGCAACGAATCCACGCAGTGATTGCCAATGTTGAACCACACGACAGTGTTGAACGCTACGAGGGGTTAGGGGTCGAGGTGATTCAGGGGTATGCCAGGCTGGTTGACCCCTGGACCGTGGAAATCAAACGCAATGACGGTGGTGTACAACGACTCACCAGCCGCGCCATTGTGCTGGCCACCGGCGCACGGCCCTTTGTGCCGCCGCTTCCGGGGATCGAAGAAGTTGGTTATGTCACCAGTGACACATTGTGGGAGCAGTTCGCTCAGTTGGAAGAAGCACCAAAACGTTTGGTGGTACTGGGCGGTGGCCCCATCGGCTGCGAGCTGGCACAGAGTTTCGCGCGTCTTGGTTCCCGGGTGTCTCAGGTGGAAATGGCGCCTCGCATCATGATCCGTGAAGACGAAGAAGTTTCGGAACTGGCCCAAGCCGCACTGGAACGCGACGGCGTCACGGTACTAACCAATCACAAAGCACTGCGGTGTGAGAGAGCAGGTGAAAGCAAACGCTTGATTGTAACGTCGGATGGAAGGGAAAAAACCATTGAATTCGATGCCCTTCTCTGCGCGGTGGGTCGTGTGGCCAGATTGCAAGGTTACGGCCTTGAAGAGCTGGGTATTGAAACCAACCGCACCATAGTCACCAACGACTATCTGGAGACACTCTATCCCAATATCTATGCGGCGGGTGATGTCGCAGGCCCCTACCAGTTCACACATACAGCAGCTCATCAGGCCTGGTACGCCGCAGTCAACGCGCTTTTTGGCCAATTCAAAAAATTCAAAGTGGACAACCGTGTGATACCCTGGACGACTTTTATCGACCCGGAAGTGGCTCGCGTAGGGCTCAATGAACAAGAGGCCAAAGAGAAAGGCATTGCCTATGAAGTGACGCGCTATGGGGTGGATGATCTGGACCGGGCCATCGCTGACGGGGCTGCGCACGGATTTGTGAAGATACTCACTGAACCCGGCAAGGACCGTATCCTCGGTGTGACCATTGTCAGTGAATATGGTGGTGAGCTGATAGCGGAATTCGTACTGGCAATGAAACACGGTCTTGGCTTGAATAAAATTCTCGGTACCATACACACCTACCCTACTTGGGCGGAAGCCAACAAGTACGCCGCTGGAGAGTGGAAGCGTGCCCATGCCCCTCAGGGTGTGCTGGCCTGGCTGGAAAAATATCACAACTGGAGAAGAGGCAATGCCCCTGAAACAAATGTCCCTGAAACAAATGTCCCTGAAACAAATGCCTCTGAAACAAATGCGGCTAACGATACTGCTCAGCTTTCTGATGTTTCAGATCACCTGGGCTGTGAGGCGTTATCAACGAGAAGAAACCGGCATGATTAAAATACTGGCAAGGACAATTTTGTGTTTGAGCACTATCGCTGTCGTATCCATCGCTCAGGCCGCCTCCGACCGTTTGACGTTGACGGGATCAAGCACCGTGGCCCCCTTGGCGTCGGAAATCGCCAAGCGATACGAATCACAACATCCGGGTGTGCGCATCGATGTTCAAATGGGCGGCTCTTCGCGAGGTATCAATGATGCCCGCATGGGGCTGGCGGATATCGGTATGGTGTCGCGCGCTTTGAAACCATCGGAACAGGATCTGACGCCTTATTTAATCGCCATGGACGGTATCGGGATCATCCTCCACAGGAGCAATACGGTCGCCAGCTTGAGCGATGGCCAAATTATTGATATCTACACGGGAAAAATTCGCAACTGGAAACACGTGGGGGGCGCCGACCTGCCGATCACCGTGGTCAATAAGGCGGAGGGGCGCTCCACACTGGAACTGTTTTTACACCACTTCGCGCTGAAAAACAGCCAGATCAAAGCGCACGTTGTGATTGGGGACAATCAACAAGGTATCAAAACGGTTGCAGGTAACCCCGGTGCTATTGGCTATGTGTCTATCGGCACGGCAGAGTATGAGGCAACCCGAGGCACATCGATTAAACAATTGCCAATGGCAGGCCAACCCGCCACCGTCAAGGCCGTTGCAAAAGGTCATTACCCCTTGTCACGTCAGCTGAATCTGGTAGTGAAAACCAAACCATCCGGGCTGGCAAAGGACTTCATTGCCTTCGCACAATCGACGCAGGTGAAAGATCTTATCGAAGCGCAATTTTTTGTGGCTCCTTGATGAGTACCGGGAACGATTGACATTAGGAACGATTGACATGGGGATTAAAAGCATCAATAACCGGGCGGATCGCCGGCTCAATAGTGTACTGGTGATGTTATCCGGTGGCACAGCGCTATTGTTGATGCTCATTGTGCTGTTCTTACTGAATGAGTCCTGGCCTTTCCTGGCAAACGGTTGGGGTGGTGGTCTGTGGCCGAACTTCTTTCACAGTCAGGGTTGGTACCCATTGGAAGGCCAATTTGGCATGAGGCCGATGATTCTGGCATCGTTGGCGGTCACGCTGGGCGCCATTGTGGTGGCACTGCCCGTCGGTTTGGCTTGCGCCATTTTCCTGGAGTTTTATGCCAGGGCATCGGTGGCGCAAGGCTTTCGCCTGCTGATTCATTTGCTGGCGGGAATGCCATCGGTGGTATTCGGCTTATGGGGATTAACCCGCCTGGTGCCCCTGATTGCCGGCTGGCAACCGCCGGGTGCCTCGCTGCTGGCGGCGATATTGGTTTTGTCGCTGATGATATTGCCTACCATCGCTCTGACCAGTGCATCGGCATTATCCAGCGTTCCCAGAGAACTGATCGCCGGCAGTATGGCACTGGGAATGCGGCGTAAAACCCAGATCCTGAACATTGTGCTACCCGCGGCCCGCCCCGGTATTACCAGCGGTGCCTTGCTCGCCACCGCACGCGCGCTGGGTGAAACCATGGCGGTACTCATGGTGGCCGGCAATGTGGTACAGAACCCCTCTGGACTGTTTGAACCCGTACGCGTGCTCACCGCCAATATTGCCCTGGAGATGGCCTACGCCATGGACAACCACCGCGCCAGCCTGTTCGCCTCGGGCTTATTGCTGACGTTGTTGGTCTGGCTGCTGTCCTGGTTTGCCCACCGCGTAACCAGGGCTGGTCTTGAGGTGCACAAGCATGGCTGATCGTTTGTTTTCCTGGCTGGTGTTTGGTTGTTCTCTACTGGTGGTGTTGTGCATGGTATGGGTGCTGGGGGATGTGGTGATAGAAGGCCTCGCACATTTTTCCTGGCAGTTCCTGTTTACGGTTCCGGAAGATGCCGGCCGGGCAGGAGGCATTGGGCCCATTTTGGTTTCCACCGTCTGGATATTGGTGATTGCACTGGCCGTCGCCCTGCCTCTGGGACTGGGTGTGGCGATTTGGCTGTCGGAATTTTCCCCCGGCAATAGCCGCTTTGGCAACACGACCGGCATCACACTGGATATCCTGGCCGGCATTCCTTCCATCGTTTACGGCCTGTTCGGCAACGCCTTTTTCAGTATTTATCTTGGGCTGGGCTTTTCCCTGATGTCAGGTGGACTGACCCTGGCCTGCATGATTCTGCCTGTGTTTGTGCGCACCTGTGAAACCGGTCTGCGTGCCGTTAATGATGATTGGCGTCGCGGTGCCCTTGCCCTGGGGCTCACCCGCAGCGCCGCGATCTGGCACATACTGCTGCCAGCGGCCCGCCCCGCGATCATTGCCGGTCTTATTCTGGGGATTGGCCGCGCCACCGCCGAAACGGCGGCACTTTTGTTTACCAGCGGCTATGTCGACCGCATGCCGGAATCGCTGCTTGATTCCGGCCGGGCGCTGGCGGTTCATATTTACGATTTATCCATGAATGTTACAGGTGGTGATGGTGCAGCTTACGCGTCAGCCTTGGTGCTAATCACGCTGATTATCACACTCAATACGTTCGCGCAAAGTTTTGTGAATAGCTGGTTTCGACGGAGGTTGGTGGTATCGTGAAAAGACAAAAAACAAACCCTTATACGCTGGGGGAAATTGAACAGGGTGCCCCCTGTTGCGTGCCGGCCCCTCTGCTGCGAGTACGCGATCTTACTCTGGGCTATGGTGGCAAAACGGTGCTATCTCAGGTTTCGCTCGATATTTACAAGGGCTGCATCACGGCCTTGATCGGCCCGTCCGGCTGCGGTAAGACCAGTTTTCTATCGGCACTGAATCGACTCACTGACCACTATGATAATGCCCAGGTCAACGGGCAGATCCTGTTTGATGGTCAGGATGTGTTGCACGATCCGGTGGACACACTTCGGCTCCGGCGTCGCATTGGCATGATTTTTCAGAGGCCCAATCCCTTCCCTTTATCCATTTGGCGTAACCTGGAACTGCCGTTAAAGGAACACGGGGTGCGTGATCGCCAGGTGCGCACAAAGAAAATCGAAACAGCACTCATGGATGTTGGATTGTGGGAGGAAGTGTCCGACCGTCTGCATACCTCCGCCCTGGCCTTATCCGGTGGCCAACAACAGCGGCTCTGCATTGCCCGCGCCCTGGTGCTGGAACCGGAAATATTATTAATGGACGAACCCTGCAGTGCCCTCGATCCCATTTCATCCGGTGTGGTGGAATCGTTGATTCTGCGCCTGCGGGAGCGCTATACGGTGGTTATCGTCACCCACAATCTGGCTCAAGCCCGACGCGTGGCCAATTACGCCGGCTTTTTCTGGATGACAGAGCGGGTCGGCAAGCTGATTGAGTTCGGTCAGTGTCGGCATTTGTTCGAAGCACCGGTACACGAATTGACCGCCGCCTACATCTCGGGCGCGCAAGGATAGCTAAAGCTGCAATCGGATGTTACCGCGGTATCGACGGGCTCAATTTGGACGCTCGTCATCACCGGATTGCCGATCGGAACCCGGCTCGGCCTCGGTTCCTTTCGCATAAGCGTGGGCAATCTCTCTCAGTACCCCCATTTGTTTGGCGAAGTTACGACATCCCGAACACATCACAACATGCATTTTAAGCGCTGCCCTATCCATTATGGGCAGCTTGTGCTCTTGAGCATCGGACAATAACCGGGTCGCCTGCCGACAGTTCATCATTATTTTTCACCTTCAAGAAACCAGCGGTTTTCGAGACATTCACGTAGTCGCAGCCTGGCCCTGTAGAGCATAACGTGCAGATTACTGGTGGTAATACTCAGGGTTTCGCAGATTTCACTCGAATCGAATTCAAGAAACTCCCGCATCATGAACAAGCGCGCCTGGTTCTCCGGCAGACCGCTGAGACAAGCTTCGAAGACGCGCCAGAAATGATCGTCCTTTACCGACTCTGCCGGCTGTGACCAGCCGGCGGGCTTCTCATCGCGAAGCCAGAAACCTCTGGTATCGAACAGCGTATCGAGGTCCTCTTCATCCTTATCGTCACGCAATAAATCGCTTGCCTCGACCCAGCGCCGGCGCTGACGCAGGGTGTCGACGATTTTATGCTTGAGGATAGAGAAAACCCAGGTTTTTAAAGCCGCGCGACGGCCAAAGGAACCGGCGTTGTTCAAAGCGCCGATTAACGCTTCCTGCACCGAATCTTCCGCAAGTTCTTGATTTTTCAACTGCAGCATAGCAAATCGAACCATTTGCCCGCGCAGTTCCTTGAGGAACACCGGGTCGATCAAATGGGCGGCAGCCGGTGCCTCGGATTCAACCATGGCACTTGTATTATTTTTCATCCATTCTGGTTCCGTTCTATTTCGTCATTGGCGGCGCCTGGGCAGCTGTAGGCGCTTATGGGATTAGAGTATTGTTCACTTCTGTATAGTGCAATTAATTATTGGTGAAATGATAAATTTTTTCTAAGGTTATGGATATACAGAAAAGAGACGATCGTCAGGTGGGAGGTGGGTTGTATGTTTATTATCGACAATTTTCTGCGGTCCCCCTACTGCGGAGTGAAGTGGATCTTTACTAGGGTGCACCCGTTGGAGAAGGACGCAGCGGACGCCGAAATGACAAGAATAAATAAGGAGCTGCTGGACCTCTACAGGATGCTGGAAGCCGGCGTACTGCCGGGGGAAATCTTTGTGCAACTCGAACAGCAGCTGCTCGAACGTGGGGACATAAGTTCCAGGAGGATTATGTCTGAGTCTCCGTACCACTAAGCAGGCACAGTGTCAGACGGACGTCCGGCGGTCGTTGGCCCAGACTGTCGGAGGCATGGATGCCGACGCCAAGCCTACAGGGGTGAGGCAAGCTAGACGCAGCAAAGCGATTCCAGGGTGAGAATTTATACAGCAATGGAGGTCACATGAAGTTAAAGCGGTGATTAATTCGCATTTTATATGTGATATTCATCACAGAAATACACCCTGGTACCCGAGTAGGATGGACGCTTTTAGTTGTATTCAAAGCGGAAGTATCATTGAAAAAAA
>JARROD010000082.1:0-12665 GCA_037384225.1 Exilibacterium sp. | reverse complement strand
CTTTCAAATCACTATAGACAAAATCCTCTACAAACACCCCGTGGAGGTTATAGAAACGGTTTTACGCGTCAATGGCTTTTCTCTGAACCTCGAGAACATTCTCGCCTGCCTGGACGAACTCAAAATCGGTGCAACCGTGCAACTCGGCAATAATTTCCCCGGTGGGACCCATGCGCCTAAGAGTTTTATTCCCAGTGTGCAATTCCGCCTGCCGCAAAAAGTGACTATAGGGCCGATGCTGAAAAAGTTCTACGCCGAGATTGAGTCCTACGAATCGATCATCGCGGAATTTAAGACCGACCCCGAGGAAAAAACGAACTACCGGGAAAAAGACCGGCGTCCGTCTGGCTATGGTCAGGGAAGTCAATATCGACGAGCGCATGATTATCTTAAAGTCAGGGCCAACGACAATTTATCTACCGATAATGATGTGTGATATTGTTCCATATACAGGTGATCAATGTTTAGTCTACATCAAGCAAAACAACACTTTGGGCAGCTTCTTTTTCGACTCCAAAGGCATTAAAATAAAACCCCAACTGGCGCGGGTAATGATGGTAAAAAACAGTTTTTGCAAAATACGCACGGAAGATAGAAACACCTGGAAACTCGAGGCGAAAAACCAGGCAGAATTTGATGTATTTCAACGGCTCAGGAAAAATGATTATTTGTTACTTTACCTGTTGAATAACCAACCACTACGATTTGAAGAACTTATCAAACCAGATACTCCCTCCTACAGTGATTCAATTCAAGAGGCTATTGCGCGGTTCCAGATCGATACTACAATCCAGGTCGATACTACAATCCAGGTCAATACTACAGAAAGGTCGATACTACAGAAAGGTAAATAAATGGATGGCCTCAAACTTAAAAAATACCTGCATACGCGCAGAAAGAAGTTCGATCCCCTGGCCCTGCTCGTCAGTTTTGCGGGTTTGGTCACAGTTATCTACGCCCTGGCCGAAAAAGGTGAGTTCGATAACTTTCTCGATACCCGTTCGCTGTTGGTAGTTGTCTGTGGTACCTTCGCAATTATTTTATTTCAATTCGATTTCAAAACATTTCTTCAAAGTATTGGATACACAATCAGATCTTTTCTCGGAACGCCGGACAGAAAGCTCGCCAATACGCTTATCGAACTCGATAGAACCATCATCAGCAACGGCAAGTTAACAGAACTGCGCGAAGGGGAAGCCATTACCGGAGAGCTTCTCAACGATGTGATTTTTATGCACCGACAGGGGCTTTTGTTCGATGAAATCGATGAATTTATCACCGCCAGGGTCAAAGATGAGCTCCTGGGCCGTCGGGTGGCTGTGGATTTGTTGCGAAAAGCCTCGCTGACCGCCCCGGCACTGGGCTTACTGGGAACAGTGATCGGCCTGATCGGCGTTTTGAAATCGCTCAGCGACCCCAGTAAAATCGGTCCCTCCATGTCCCTGGCGCTGATGACGACAGCCTATGGCGCCGGCCTCGGTTCACTTATCTTTACCCCGCTGTCGGGAAGGCTCGAACACCATAACATCATCTACCTGGAAGTTCACGAACAGCTTTTGAACAAGGTGAGCATTCTGATTAAGCGCGACGAACACAATATCGACCATCAGTTTATCGCCGAAGCCGAATTCAAGGCCTCTCCCCTTTCCGCTGACACGCCCGAGAATACCGGCGCTGACGGTAACGGCAATGCTGACACTGACACGCAGGCGGCTGAAAAATCAGTGGGTACAAGGGAAGCTCTGGGAATGGAAACGCCGTGAAAATATCTGAACTGGACATTCAGCAAAGCGATATAGATGATTCGACATCGTTTTATATCAGCTTCAGCGACCTGATGATCATGCTCGGCGTATTCTTTGTTATGCTGATATCCATCAGCGAAGTGGAGGTGGGGTCATTTGAAAAGGTAAAGGTGGGATTCAGCGGCAATGCCGGTGGTACGCTGGTGGAGCTTTCCGCGACCTTGAAAAGCATTGTCGAAGGCTCACCCGGCGTTCCCGGCGTGACCGTCGATATGGCCAGTGACGGTGTGCGGCTCAATCTGGATACGGCGACGGTATTTGCCACCGCCAGCGCGAAATTAAAGCCCGATGCACTGGCGCCGCTGCAACCTCTGTTGGAAGTCATTATGCCCTCAAAATACACCATCGACGTGGAAGGACATACCGATGATGTACCGCTCTATCGCTACTTTAAATTGAACAAAGAACGGCAACTGGAAACCAACTGGTCCCTGAGCGGGCGCAGAGCCAGTAGTGTTATACACTTTCTGATCGACTTTGGCTTCGACCAGCAACGCCTGCGTCTGGTCGGTTATGCGAGTACTAAGCCAATAGCGGCAATTGCGGGTAAAACGGATAAAGCGCTGGCGTTGGCCCGAGCGGAAAACCGTCGGGTATCGTTGCTTATAAAATAGGATCTCGTTAATCGTTTCGTCCAGTGTCAGTATCAAAAACTATGCGGTTACTAAACAATGAAAGTATCGACCAGGGTATTTCGGCAAAATTCGACAGAAAAAACAGGTTTGTCATAACAAGATACAAAGCCAAAAATGGCCTTTATATTTACCTGCTGAGCAACAGCAGTAACAATGACAGGTTGACAATTGCGCACTTTTTGCTGGACAGGTTTAGAGCTTTTCTTTGGCAGCTGTCCGACAAAATCAAAAGCGCCGTAGAAAACAGTGAAGCAATCGCACAAAAACTCTATTTCAAGGATATCGAGTTTTACCGCTTTCAGTATGCCGATAACACACTGAACAGTTTAATTATCACCGATTCGCGTAACTCACGCCGCTTCCATGTTGCGCGCGAGGCCATCGATACGTTAATCAAGTTGCTTTATTCGCCTAAAATGGATCATCCGAATGGCACCTTCGACCTGATCGTCGACTATCACAAACTGTTTCAATTCACATTTAACGAAGGTAGCGAAAGCATAACCAGTGGATTGACAATTCGCCGCGATATTTTAATCGACCACGACGATTATACACCCCGCGATAACAACAGTGACGAGACTGCCAGCAACAGTGGAAGAGGCCACATCATCTCCATTACCACGGATTTGGCCAGCCTGGAACAGGGACTCAAAAACCTCGCGTTGGAAAGCGGACAGGAGCAAACTAAAGGCCGGTATAAGAGAAAACTGGGTGAGAGAACCACGGATCACAGCTATACGGTGGATTATGAGACATTGTTTGGAGGTTCACAGCACAATAACAAAGTCAGGCAAGCGGCGGTATACAAATCCATCGCCAACAAGTCCACCGCCACCAGCTGCCCCGTGCCTCTGCTGGCGAGCGATATAAAATCCCACGCCACCGCCGTCTACAAGTGTGAGCTTTCACAACAAGACGCCTCGGCACTGCGGGAAGGCTTTCTCGCCGATCGGGATGCTGAAAATCTACTTGGATTTGAAATATTGACCGCCATTTATAAGAAAAACGGCAAATTGAAAAGTTTTCGATTTCCTCTCTACTACATGAATATAAAAATTGAGGAATCTGGCCGTTACCTGCATATATACCCGCCTGCAAATGGTGATCTGTATTTAAATCATTTGAGCCTGGCGGCGTTGATAGAAACCTTTTCCGAGTCGAAAAAATCCAACCCACTAAAGACTTTTTTTAACACACTGTTGTCGCAAAAAATACAGGTCGATAGAAAACTGCAAGACCTGACCATCCATCGCCAGTTGCCTTACAGTGAGGAAATTTTCAGGCAGACAAGGGAACTGCTGATCGGTCTCCCGGGGGAGAACGGCAAGGGAGGAATCATTGAAAACCTCAAAATTGTCGGCATAGAATGCGACCTTGAGTCGGTTATCCTCTACAAAGCGGCTCGTAACCCCTCACCGCTGGCGCGGGCGCTGGACAACGACCTCAAAAATATCCAATTGACCGCGCACGAATATCCGCACCGCTTTTACACCTCGCTACTGGGCCAGTTTTTAAACCCCGAGATAAGAGATAACCCCGGCGCCAGAACCGGCCCGTTTTGTACAACACCGCTGCAACCGGGGACGCTGACCAGATCTTCGAAAGCATTGATTGACAACCTGAACCACCACAATCTGGTGCTTTTAGAAGGACCGCCCGGCACAGGCAAGACTTTTACCATCAGAAACCTGCTGCTCCACTGCTTAAATGCAGAGAAGCGCTTATTGATTGTCAGTGACCAAAAAGCCGCGATACACGCATTGACGGAAAAGCTACAGGAGTATTTGCTGGGCCCTGACTCCAGCCCCCACTACGCCAACAGCACCATGAATCTGTGGAAAAGCGCGATCAAGGTTGTCGACGAGATACCGCAAACGTCAGACAACCTGGGAGTCTGGGTCAATAAACTCTCAGAGATGCTGAAAATGGACCTCTCCCGCGAGCACGACTGGCCGCAGGACAATCCACGGTTAATGGAACAGGTTCTCCAACTGGATCAAATAAGCCAGGCGATCAATGACCGGATAGGGGCAATATTCAACTACAGCTTGAGTTGCGAAAGTGACTTGAGCAAGATAACGCCCAAACATCTGCACCCGAATTCAAACGATGAGATTGCCGACTTGCGGGTATTTTTAGCGTTTATCGGCGCGGGAGAGCATGCCAAAATAATCAAAACCGATATCTACAACAAACGCCAGGCGCTGGTACGTCACTTCATTGAAGACCGCCTGCGGATCTTAAACGGCCCTTTGGCAGCGTGCTACCCGGATTTTCATTTAAACAACAAAGCCCCGTCGGCACTGAACACTTTTGTCGCCACACACACGGAGATAGTACAGCGACTGGTGGAGAAAAAACCCCGAACCCGGGAGGCCTTGCATGAGCTGTTTCACGCTGACCTGGAATCCAGCACCGGGGCTTTCCTGGCGCAAGACTGGGAGCGTCAGTTTGACCCGACTGCAAAACGCAGTTTGATGGAAAAAATCAAGCGCCTCGTTATCCACCCCTGTCTGGAACATTGGTCGGAGCTTTTGACCCTTCTCAAGCATCAACAAGAACTCTTGGAGCTGGTTGGCAACACGGACAATTCCTTAGCAATATTGCGACAGTTGCAACAAATACATCGGGTAATGGACCCCGACCTCGAGGATGTAGAACACTGCCTGGCGCTGGAAATATGCCTGGCCCTCGACAAGGATTACAACAGACAGTCCATTCAACCTCTGCTCAAAGAGTTAGAAAAAATACAGGTTGAACGCGATGCGCTTATCAAAGAATTGAATTTATTGAAACTCGCCAGTATTTCAAAAACCTTGATCGCCAACCGCAAAAACGGCACCAACAGAGCGACCAGCATAGGCAATCTGCTGGAGTCATTGAAATCCTGCCAATCCCTCGACACCGGCAGCGGCGTGCCAATATTAAAGGAACTACAAGAACTGCTGTGGGAAAGTTTCCCCATCTGGATATGTCGCAAGCAGGCCGTCCCTTTTTTATTTCCCTCCCGGGAGAACATCATAGACCTGGTGATCGTCGACGAAGCAGGTCAATGTCGGGTGGATGATGCCCTTCCCCTGCTCTACAGAGCGCAAAAGCTGATGGTCGTAGGCGACGATAAACAAACCGTTATCGATAAAAACTCAGTCATCGACGACTACCTTTTTCAGGAATTCGAACTGGAGGAACACCTGAGAAATATCCAGGCCAGGGGCGTCAAAGGCGGAGGATCAAACCTCTTTGAACTGGTGAAGTCCATTAAACAGGGCGGCGTTATGCTTGACGAGCACTATAGATGCCCTCCCCCCATTATTGCCTATTCAAACCAGTATGTTTACCACTCTGACTTGAAAATCATGCAATGGCAACTGCCCAATTCCGCCCCTTCGGTGGTGGTTGACTTCAGTGAAAAATTCGCATCCAGTAACAAAAAAGCAAGCAGCGGCAAGTACAAGGGCATAGAAACGGAGATGCTAGACCGTTTCTTTAATTATATCGCCAAAACCATTGCCAGAATTGAAAATGAAACCCAGACACAGGTCAATGTGGAAACGGATGTCGCGATCTGTTATTTCCTGCTAAAAAACGAACCCTATATCAAAGATCAAAAATCAAAATTTCTGCACAAACTGCAGCGCGGTAGCGATGTCCTCGACGGCGCCGGTGCTGCGCTGCAGGGCAAGGAAAGAAAGTATATTTTTTACCTGTGGGACATCAACAGTTCGAATATCAGTTATTTCAGGCAGGGAGACGATCCGGACAAACGCAAAGGCGAACTCAATGTCCTAATGAGCAGACCCAAGGTAAGGGCTTACCACTATCTCCACTCTCGCTTCGATTCACTAAAGCACGACTCGGCCACAGTGACCGATTACCTCTGGCGTACCTATCAGTCGCAGAATGAAAAACGCATTAAAATAAGACCCGAGTTTGAAAATACGATCTTTAAGAACAACCCCCCTGATGCGCAGAGATCCAGCGGCGAGTCCATGTATTCGATACTGTCATATCTCTGGGAATTCCGTGAGGTTGACATTCAAAACCGTTATGAACCTTACTTCAATATTGTTATCGGCAACCCGAAACAAAAGATCGACCTCATGCTGGTGGCCAAAAACAACTCGCAAGCGATCGCGGTTGTCGATCTCGGTTCATTTCAAACCAGAAATAATCCCGCGGATGATCTCATAGATTATTACTTTCAACTGCAGAGAGCCATTCCCGCTATTGAACCGGTGTTCGCGTTCATGCACGAGTTGGCCGACGAGCGCTCCCACGCCTATCAATTAATTGAACAAATAGCGGAAACTCGTTGATTGGCGTGTAAACGTAACGGGCCCGGATGGCAGAAGTTATTTCCTAGATAAGGAAAAACATGCCATACTGATCACTACATAGCCGATATTGATAAGGCATTATCCCACAACGCTTTATTTAGGTTGCGGTGCCAGTTCTGCGACAGCGCACAAATCCCTGGCACTGGAGTTGATTGTATACTCAGCGCTTTACATATTAGTTGACGGAGGCGCCCCATTTGTTTCGGCCGAGGCTATCTGGTTTATTAGCTGACTTACCCAGGCGCTGGCATGGCTGGCAACAGAGGAAGTCCCCAAAATTGCTGCTACACCTGGTATTGCTGAGCACAACCCTGGTGGCCGTCAATGGCTGCGCGGTGACCGGTCCCTGGCGCTTGGCAAAGCAGCGCCAGGGTATTGAATTATACCTGCAGGAATACCCCGATTCCGCCATTCCTGAATTCAAGGGTGTGGTTACCATTAACACATCCCTGCAAAATGTCATGTCAATGCTGACCGACTTCTCTTCCTGGCCAGACTGGGTCTACGGGTGCCGGCACGCCGAGGTTGTGCGTACGCTGGGCTACTCTGAAGCCTATTTATACCAAATTACGGATTTGCCGCTGATATCCGATCGCGATGCATTGCTTCACGGTGTCACAAAAGTTGACGAATCCGGCAATGAAATTGTTATCCATGTCGAGGCCGCACCACGCTATTGCGATAATAACGACATCAGTGGCTGTCGCCTGCCCAATGAATCCCGTCTGGTGCGGGTAACCCAACTCAATGGCAGCTTTCATTTGAAAAAGCTGGGTCCGGATAAGGTTTTAGTCACCTGGCGGCAACATGTCGAACCCGGTGGCGGCGTGCCCGACTGGATTACCCGGTTTATGTTGAGCAAAGTACCCATGCGTTCCCTGCAGAAATTAAAACAGCGGCTTGAAGGTAGTTAACCCTATCCGGCGGCCATCCGCCTGACACTGTGCCTACCCCGGGCTATTAGAAGCTACTAGTTAAGGACCTATCCTAGTCATCTTTCCAGACACTTCTGTCGATATCAAAGTCGCTATAGTCTCTTGCCCGTAGCCTGGGTACAGCACCGCCTTTGAGCTGCTGATCGTAGTCCCGCACCAATTTAAGCCCGGGTTTGAACAACAACACCAATGCGAATAAGTTTACCAAGGCCAGCATTCCCATGGTGGTATCGGCAAATCCGAGCACCGTGCTCAAATCCTGCAAAGAAGCCCATATTACCAATGCTATGGTAACGACTCGCAGTAGATTGAATGCGTGTTTATTCTGGCCGGTAAAAAAATCGATGGCATTTTCTCCCATATAGTAGTTATAAAGAATGGAAGAAAAACCAAACAAAAATAATATAATGCTGACAAACATTCCCGCCATGCCGCCGATATGTTCATTCAGGGCCTGCTGGGTCATTGTTATTCCACCGGATTCCAGACCTGGCTGATAAATGTCCGACAACAGGATCACCATCGCTGTGCAGGTGCACAATATCAGAGTATCGATAAATACACTCAATGCCTGAACCAGCCCCTGATCCATCGGGTGCTTGACCTCAGCGGTGGCAGCGACATTGGGCGCGCTGCCCAGGCCCGCCTCATTGGAAAACAAACCCCGTTTCACACCCAATAGAATCGCGGCTCCCACACCACCGGATACGACCTGCTCAAACCCCAGTGCATTGGCGACAATACTACCGAGCACCCTGGGCAGTTCGGTTAAATTGGTGACAATCACAAAAGCCGCCAACAGCAGATAGAGAAGCGCCATAATCGGCACCACAAATTCCGATACCTTTACCAGTCTATTAATACCGCCAAAAATGGCGCCGCCGACGGTCACTGCCAGAAAAATGCCGGTTGCAAATGGCGGTATTGCAAACGCCTCCTGAAAGGAGCTGGCTATCGAAAAGGACTGCAGGGCAACAAAGGCAACGCCGAAAGAGGCCAGTAGCAACACCGAATAAACCCCGGCAAGCCAGCGCCACTGTGGCCCCAGCCCGTGCACAATGTAATGCGCCGGGCCGCCGCGGTATTGGTCTTTTTCACTCCGCTTGAACAATTGGGCCAGTGCACATTCAAACAAACTCGTGGCCATACCGAACAGCCCCACCATCCACATCCAGAACACGGCTCCCGGCCCTCCCAACGCCACAGCTACGGCCACACCGGCGATATTACCAGCGCCAACCCGACCGCCGACGCTGAGTGCTAAGGCTTGAAACGAACTAACACCGGTGTCATTGTCAGACTTGTCTGTTATCAGTTTGAACATGCGGGCGAAAAGCCGGAATTGCACGAATTTCGATGATATTGTAAAAATAATTCCGGCGGGTACTAAAATATAAACCAAGCCATTCCAAATCAGCTCATTGAGTGTATTCAACATCTATTTATATCCCCAAACCGGCCACTAAGACACCGGATGAATGACTGTGTGAACAATTGTTTAGACGTTTTGCATAAAAAAGCAGCAAAAATACTGCTTTGCATAACCCGGCGTTGACGATATCACAATAGTCAGCCGGACTTGTCTGTTGTAGCATTGACGGATTCTGACCCAAAAGCCGCAAAAACTTATTATTTTACGTGCTTTTATGGAAACCGTCTGTAAGATATAGGCTTCCCACAACGACCAAGGGCTGTAAGCCTTGCAATCGATCGGAAACCAATATCATGTATGACCTAGTTCAAGACTACTACGGCCGCCAGTTGCAGCATTCTGGCGATCTCAAAACCAGCGCCTGTTGCGATGTCTCCCAAGTGCCGGCGTGGTTGAAACCGCTACTCGCCAAGATTCATCCAGAAGTGTTGTCGCGCTATTACGGCTGCGGTCTGGTGTGCCCACCGCTACTGCAGGGGTCCCGGGTTCTGGACCTGGGTAGCGGTGCCGGGCGCGATGTGTACGCGCTGGCGCAGCTTGTCGGCGCCGCTGGTAAGGTCATCGGCGTGGATATGACCGCTGAACAGCTGGCAGTGGCGGAAAAGCACCGGGATTACCATAGCCAGGCGTTTGGTCACGACAACGTGGAATTCCGGCAGGGCTATATCGAGCGTCTCGATCAGCTCGACCTGGCCCCCGGCAGCTTCGATGTCATCGTCTCCAACTGTGTGGTCAACCTTTCGCCGGATAAGGATGCGGTGCTGCGTGGCGTGCACCGACTGCTGAAAGAGGGCGGCGAGTTTTATTTTTCCGACGTCTACGCCGATCGACGGGTGCCACAATCCGTGCGCGAGGACCCTGATCTGTACGGCGAGTGCCTGGGTGGGGCCTTGTACTGGAATGACTTCCTGCGGCTGGCGCAGCGACACGGTTTTACCGACCCGCGCTTGGTCACAGACCGGCCGCTTGACATCACCGACCCGGAACTGGCGCAACGGGCGGGCAATCTGCGCTTTTTCTCAGCGACCTACCGACTGTTCAAACTGAAAGATTTGGAGACGGACTGCGAGGATTACGGCCAGGCGGTGATCTACCGCGGCAGTATTGCCGACCATCCACACCGTTTCATCCTGGACAAGCACCATAACATCGAGACCGGGCGCGTATTTCCTGTGTGTGGCAACACTTGGCGCATGTTGCACGATACCCGCTTCAACTCCCACTTCCAGTTCAACGGCGATTTTTCCCGGCATTACGGCCTGTTCGAAGGTTGTGGCGGCGGTCTGCCCTTCGACAATACCCAGAGCGACGTGAATTCTGAAGCTTGCTGTTAGGAACGGGCACGGAATAACTTCCCGTTCCTAACGAGGCCCATTTCTCCTATACCCAAAGTTCAGACACTTTGGGTATTTCTGCAACGATGGGGGTCTACTTTCGCTTTCCTGAGTTCTTCTCTGAATTTTTTTGGGCATCTTTAGAGGAATGTTTATTTTCTTTCTGTTCATTGCGCTTAGCGGCGCTTCGTTCTTTGCGCAGCCGGGATTCATGCATTGACTTGACCCATTCATCAGAACGGCGCTGCCAATCCTTATCGTTTGCCATTTACCTCAATTCCAATTGGATATGAAAAGTTGTTCCAATATCGACGTCTGATGTTACTGACATTCGCCCGTTGTGATCTTCAGTAATTATAAAATAGGAAAACGACAATCGATTTTCTACCTCATCCCCCTCTATTGATTCACTTTGAAAGAAAGGTTCAAAAATAACCTGCTGTTCTTCTCCCGTTAAACCTTTACCATTGTGTTGAACCTTAATCCACAACGAATCGTAAAACATACTGAGATCCACGGTGATAGTCGGCTCAACATTGCTGCGATTTTCCACATGGAACTTGTAAAAAGCATGCCTAAAAAGACTTAAAAATACTTGTTGGAGACCCGCCACATAACATGGAATTTCTGGAATATCCGCTGCGTAATTTTTAACAATTTTTATTTCCTTGAATCGCAACCCCGAAGAGGAAGTAAAAAGTGTCTCTCCCAGCTCAAGTGCGTGATCTATCAATTCAGGCATACGCACTATTTGCTTTTTTTCTTCAAGGCTGCGGGAAAATTGCAGTATATTATCGATAATTGCGGAGGCTTGCTTGCCATGTTCAACGGCGTCGAGCAATACGATTTCATATTCGTTTTTGAAATCCACACTTTCCACCTGCCCGCGAACGTTTTTTAGCATAACGTTAAGCGAACTGAGAATGGAATCCAGCGGTGATAGCAAATCGTAACCCATGGTAGAAGTTAATTCACCAATGGCCGACATTTTATCGCGATGAATTGCCAGATTTTCAGATTTTGTCTGCTGCGTAACATCGTCGATCAATATAACCAGGCCCGAACCATGTGACGTTTTAAGGGCATACAGCGTTATATCAAAATAATACATGCCGCGCTGGCCCTGTCTGATATTTAAGTTCGTACCCTCCTCCATCGCCTTTTTGACTTGGTCGGGAAACAGGCTGATCGTTGGATACGCGTCCCACAGGTATTGCCCCAGCACCTTGTCCGCACCAATGCCGGATATTTTTTCCGCCCCTGTATTCCAGTGTGTAATTTTCATCTCCCCGTCCAATCCAATAAGCATAAGGGGCATGGAGTCTAGAATACTTTTGAGATAAGTCTCGGAGACCTCCAGGTCATCCATGGACTGTTTTAACAGCTGATTGGACTCATTGAGGTTTGCGGTGCGCTCCTCAACCATCAACTCGAGATTTTTGCGGATCTCCTGTAACGCACGATTGGTACGACGCAGTTTGATATAGTTGAATAAGAGCAGCAATGCGGTAAAGGTAAGCAGGAGAATGAGGACGGACCCGGTAAAATTGGCAACATATTGCCATTTGGTTTCACCCTCCTCATCTTTAAAATAGTCGATAAAGCCCGCATTCACTGCCGGAATATACAACTGCGCGGCAACTACCCAAGTCGCGGCCATCCGTTTCTTCATAGTTCTCATTATCATCATAGCTTTTGCATCAACGCACTAATCCCATGTATTTACACTGTACTTCATGTGGTGGCGCCCCAGAAATGAACCCTGGAGAGCTTATTCTGAAGGATAGCCTCGTTTTAGTCGGTTAAAAGCGTGATCCTGCCGACAGTGGGCGAAATGTGCAAGCGTATTACGAACCTTGGCGAATTCTTTGTGACATTTTTCCCCCCTGGCTTAAACTCCGCACCAGTTTGTTCGATTTTTAATCAATGGTATAAGAAATTCAGACTTTAATCGGATGTGGCACAAATCATGCCTATTGGGTTCTGGGTCTGCGGCTTGAACAAGCGCGTCACGCGCCAGGGTGTGTGCACCCTACTACGGCCGCGCATTGCGCTGCTGGGCGTGGCGCAGGCTAGGATTAACGCCTGATGCTGTAATGGATGCCGGGTGCGGCCATCGCCATAGACAAGGGTTAGTTGGCGATGTTAAGCGCCCCAGAAAATTAAGGATCTGCACAAAATAAC
>JARROD010000081.1:0-18804 GCA_037384225.1 Exilibacterium sp. | reverse complement strand
CTGTTCATCAGCGCTGTTGACTATCATGCCTTCCGTCCACATTTGATTGGCGTATCGGGGGAAGACTTGGTTGACTATTGCTACAGAGTCACTCTCTGAGCTCTCAATATGGCGTGTGGTTTTATATAGTTCATTGATCAACTGTACTTCCGGGGCCAGTCTTTTGAGGAAGTCCGCATAAATTTTTAAACTTAGTGTTGTAAATGCCAGGACTAGGATAAGCATATTAAATCTCATGGTATGAAATGTCTCAAACCTCTCCGCTGTACTGATAATGTGAAAATTTTGTTTTAAAATCCAATTAGCTACAAAAAGCAAGGGTAACTTCTCAATAACCCGGGGTAAGCACAGTGTCAGGCGGACGTCCGGAGGTAGTTGGCCCAGACTGTCGGAGGCATGGATGCCGACGCCAAGCCTACAGGGACGTACTTGCCGGCGTGTCTGGGCCAACTACCTCCGGATGGCCGCCGAATCGAAGGCACAAATACCCCGGGCTATTGAGAAGTTACAAGCAAGGGTAATTCGTTAGTTTAGTATAAAATTGTAACGCTGTATAAAGTGAGTGTTGCCCTAAAGTTGTGGCGGCTCAATAAACTTCAAAAGCCAAGGATCTGCGTGAAAATATAAATAACGAGAGTGGATTGATTTTGGCGCAGGCCTTAAATACTACGATTACGACTATTTTATGCATTTCAATAACATCTGGAAATTCAGAATCTTAACACTCAAAATTGCTGGTTTGAGTATATGTGGCCATGCAGCACCCTGATTTTGTCATTGAAAAAGCTTCTGAGCTCGAAAATGTATGCAACGATGGGGTAACTCTTATTGTTGGTAACTTCTCAATAACCCGGGGTAAGCACAGTGTCAGGCGGATGGCCACCGAATCGAAGGCACAAATACCGCGGGTTATTGAAAAGTTACTATTGTTGGCGGTATTCCACTAATTTGTAAAGGGTTTTGCCGTTTTACCTTAGTTCCGCATACATTTTATCCAGTGCTACTTTGTCGTGCATCTATACCTAATTCTTAAGCGCCATTAGAAAAAATCCGCACGCGGAAAAATGAACCGTTTTCCTATTTTACGGTTAATGGTTTACGGTTAATGGTTTACAGTTGGTGGTCTTTTGGTGCCCGCGATCGGTTTTTAATCTCTATCAATGGTTTTATAGTCTCGCATTGCGAATATATTTTAAATATAAAGCGCTTTATATACCTAAATCTCAAACGCTTTGGGTATAACATAAGGCTCAAAAATATTTCATTTCAAGAACTATACCGCTTATTTGATTAATTATTAATGCTAAGGTGCGCAATATCACTTCAATGAGTTTCACCATTTATCTATATGTATTCGATGTAAAATTCCACCTCTATTGGGACGACATGCAAATTGTTATTTTGTCATTGTTATTTTTAAGAGAGAGAAGATGCCAAAAAAGTTGAGTTATTCTTCTGCGTACGTTTTATCTGTTCTCGGATTATGCTCTATCATGCCAAGAATCGGTTATTCACAAGAGACGGAGAAGAAAGGGTTCTTCCTGTTTGAGCTTGAAGAAATAAAAATTGTAGGTTCGCGCAACGGCCGAAGGGGCGAGAATGAAAGTCTGGCGCCGGTGGATGTCTTTCAGGCGTCGTCCCTGTACGACGGGGGAACCTTGAGTGGCGAACTGGGGCAATCCCTGAATTCATTAGTGCCGTCATTTAATTTACCTCGCCAGTCCAATTCAGATTTTGCTGACCTGGTGCGACCCGCTCAATTGCGCGGGTTAAACCCGGACCAGGTTTTGGTGCTTGTCAACGGCAAGCGTCGTCACACTACCGCCAGCATTACCAGCGAATCTAAATTGGGGCGGGGTACAAGTCCGGTGGATTTAAACTCCATTCCCACCAGCGCTATTGAGCGTATAGAAATATTGCGGGACGGCGCCGCTGCGCAGTACGGCTCCGATGCCATTGCCGGCGTTATCAATGTAGTGCTTAAAGACAGCGCCTTTGGGGGATCAATGACGGCTACCTACGGGCAACATAGCACAGAATTTGATCCAACCGGAGAGCGCGTCAATGATGGCGAAACGGTTTTGATGACTTCCAACATCGGATTTAACCTGGGTGACAAAGGGTTTTTAAATCTCAGCCTGGATTATCGCAACCGCGAAAGCACCAATCGGGCCGGGCTCGACGAAGTGCTTTTCGAACAACAGACGCCGGCCAATCTCGCCTTACAGGGACAGCAAAATTATCGCCTCGGCGACGGTAACATGGACGATTACAACTTCGCATACAACAGTGGATACCGGCTGCGTGAAGATATGGAATTATATTCGTTCGGTACCTACAGTCACCGCGTGGGGGAAGGGGCAAACTTTTTCCGCTATCCCGACGGCAGCCAGAATGTGCGGGAAATCTATGACAGCGGCTTCGTGCCGACTACCGATGCTACCATCGATGACTATTCCCTGGTTTTTGGCACCAAAGGTCAGACGACTGATAAATTGAACTGGGAGCTCAGTGTTGCTTACGGTCAGAACAATTTTGACTGGGACATTACCAACAGCCTGAATGCCTCCCTGGGAGTAGACAGTCCAACGAGTTTTAATGTGGCTGAGTACGAGTACAGTCAGTGGACATTAAACACAGATTTGTCGAAAAATATTGATATAGGCCTGCGTGAACCGGTTCATTTTGCCTTTGGTGGCGAATACAGAGATGAGTCTTTTGAAACAACGGCGGGGGATCGTGCTTCTTATATTGCCGGTTCCGACACCAGTAAGGAAATCGGTGTTCAGGGTGGCCCGGGGCTGAGTCCGCAAGACAGGGTTGATCAGAGGCGTTACGCTGTCAGTGTCTATATCGACGCCGAAACCGAACTGTCTGACAAACTCTCCATGGGTGTTGCTGCCCGTTACGAAGACTACAGCAATTTTGGCGATACGTATAACGGAAAATTATCCGCGCGCTATCAGTTCACGCCCGCGCTGGCGTGGCGCGCAACGCTGAGCAGCGGTTTTCGGGCGCCTTCTTTGAGTCAGTCGTTTTTCCGCGGTGCTGCCACCAGCTTTGACGAAAATGGCGAGCTGGAGGTGGTGCAGAACCTGCCGGTTAATCATCCGGCAGCTCTTGCACTGGGTGCAGTGGATCTGGAGCCGGAAGAATCCATCAACTACAATATGGGGCTGGTGGGTAATTTCGATTCGGGCTTCAGTTTCGCCGTCGATTTTTACTACATAGAAATTGAAGACCGGATTGCGCTGTCGGAAAATATTGGTGGTGACGCGGTTCGCGAGTATTTAACCGACCTGGGTTTCCCCAATATTGCCGCTGTGCGATTTTTTACCAATGTGGCGGATACTCAAACAGAAGGTGTCGATGTCGTCACCAAGTATAAAACTGACTTTTACAATGGTCAGTTAATGCTTTCCGGGGCCTATAATCACTCGAAAACTGAAATTATTAGTCTTGACGCCAATCCGGATATTCTGGATAACCTTGGTGTAGGGGAGGTTTTGATTGGCGTAGAAGAACAGAACACACTGGTATCTGCAGCCCCGGAAAATAAGCTTATCCTCTCTTCCACCTGGACCAACGAAGATTGGACTCTGATGGCGAGGGCGTCCCGGTTTGGTTCGGTAAAACGGGTGTTTAGCTTTGACCCCGACGCACAGCAGCGTTTCGGTGCGGAATGGATCGCCGATCTGCACGTGCAATACAACCTGAGCGAACAGTTGTCATTTGCCGTTGGCGGCAACAATATATTTGACAACTACCCCGACGAATCTCAACCTTTATTGAACCTGTCCGGAAATCTTATCTACGATGTTATTTCTCCAATTGGTGTTAATGGGGCTTTTTATTATTCCCGAGTCAGCTACGATTTCTGATTATCAGGGAGACACTCTTAGGAATTAACGCTTGAGTAAACTCTATCGTTGTATAAATTTTCGGCCGAGGACAGCTTCGTTGCTTCTGATGGGGTAACGGCATTGGTGCTATTTCGGATCATAGATCTGGTTGAGCAGAGTCGCCAGTCTGACTCCGGCTTTCAGCAATTGATTTTTAATGGTGGGCGTATGTTGATACACATAGCGATAACCAAAGTCGCCGTTGCCGATGGCGTATACCGTCTCTCTCAGTTGCAGTGACTCATTAATCCATAGCATCGGATCGCCACTTGCGTAGGCGTCCCGCTTTTCTTTCGGTGTCTGCAGCAGAAAATGGGTGAATTCACTAAAAGACAACTGTTGAAAGTCTATCAGCTTGGAATCCCAAACTGTGTGGAGATTGGTTGTCTCGCCGAACCATTTGACCTCAATGGTATTGCCACCGCGGTCCTTTTCGTGACCGACATGTAAAGGCTGGTGAAGGTCGCCGACGATATGGATGATAAAGCGCAATGCAAAACGTCGTTTTTCCAACGATGCGTTGTTATTTTTCAGTTGGGTGATCAACTGCTGTAGCGCAGTGTAAGCGTTACCTTTGGGGTTTACTTTACTTTCTTCGTAACGCTTACCCGGGGGAATATTGATAAAATGCCAATAGATCGAGGTGTTTGTCCAAAATGGGTCGGGATTCGAGCGCATTTCGTCGGGCCAGGTTGCTGCCTGTGTCATAAGCTCGTTACCCAGCACTGCATTGACATTGGCCTTCGTATCGGGTGTTAAGTAGTGCTCGGCGATTTTAGCGACTATGCGATGGCCATTGGCGCCAAATCCCATTGCCGGGGAAGAAATGAGGAAAAACAGCAGCCACAGGGGAATCCCCCAGCGATGTTGTTTTCCCGTTGCGTTCGTGTGACTGTCAATACGCATCGGGAAGCACGATATTGACTTCCAGGACAGAACAACTGCCCTGTTGATCGATTAAGATCTCCACGTCATCCTCATCGATGGAAATGTAATTGCGGATAACGCCGAGAATTTCCTGCTGCAACCTGGGGAGAAAATCTGGTGGATTGCGTCTGTTCCTTTCATGGGCCACGATAATCTGCAGTCGCTCTTTGGCTATGGTTGCACTTTGTTTTTCCTTAGTATGAAAGTAATCAAAGATTCTCACTGGTTCCTCCCGAAGATGCGCCGAAACAACCCTTTTGGCTCAGGCTCCATAAAGCGGTGTTCAACTTCGTCGCCGAGCAGTCGCGATACCGCGTCGCAGTATGCCTGGCCGGCAATACTTTCCTTGTCATGAATGACGGGAATACCTTGATTTGATGCCCGCAGTACGGATTCGGATTCGGGAATCACCCCCAGCAAACGGGTGGCGAGAATTTCCCTGACATCATCCACGCAAAGCATTTCACCCCGGGCGACCCGCTCGGGGTCATACCTGGTTAACAACAGAAACTCTTCTACCGTGCCCCCTTCTTCGGCGCGTTTGGATTTGCTTTGCAAAATACCGAGGATGCGATCGGAATCGCGTACTGAAGATACCTCCGGATTGGCTACCACAATGGCACTATCGGCAAAATACAACGCCATAAATGCACCGTGCTCGATACCCGCTGGAGAGTCGCAAATGATATATTCGAAATTATTCTCAGCCAACTCATTGAATACCCTGGAAACACCATCTTTGGTCAGCGCATGTTTATCCCGCGTTTGCGAGGCGGGGAGTATAAACAGATTGTCGCAACGCTTATCTTTAATCAATGCCTGTTTCAGCGTTGATTCGCGGTTAATTACATTGATAAAATCGTACACGACGCGACGCTCGCAGTTCATAACCAGGTCGAGATTGCGCAGGCCGATATCGAAATCGATAACGGCTGTTTTATGACCACGCAGGGCGAGGCCACTACTGATTGCCGCACTGGAAGTGGTTTTTCCCACACCTCCTTTTCCAGAGGTCACAACAATGATTTTTGGCAAGGTGATGTCCTTAATTTATCAGATCGGTGTTTTGGTATGCAGGGGCGCAATACACAAAGTCTTTTGTTCCAAATAGACATGGGTGGGCTTTTTCCAGTGCTCGCCGCGTAAATCCTCATTTAGCTTAAAGTGTCCCGCTACAGAAATCAATTCGGCTTCCAGGCTTTGGCAAAATACCCGGGCTGAGGTGTCGCCCTGAACGCCCGCCAGGGCCCGGCCACGCAGGGGGCCGTACACGTGAATATTGCCATCGGCAAGAATTTCAGCACCGGTGGAAACCGGCGCGATCACAATCAGGTCGCCGCCGGGGGCGTAAACCTGTTGGCCGGAGCGAATATGAGCAGTGACAATCTTGTCTTTGCGCTGCGACTGATCATCGTACGCCTCTATTTTATTGCGGCGGTTTGATTGCATCAGGGCCAAACCCAGATCCTTGGCCTGTTGCAGCAGGGTAGTGTTTCCGCGCGGGTGACCGTTACTTTTCTCCCGCACACCGACTGGAATTATATTGAACTCACGGCACAGTCGGCAAATTTCATCGAGTGGAGCGGGCTCCTGTCGAGTGGAGCGGGCTCCTGGTTTTCAAGGCAAATAATGACCGGTGTTTGTTGAAAGAAAGCGGGTGCTTCGGTAACTTTGTTTTTCAAATCCTGGCGAAAATCGTCCGGGTTGTAATAGTTTATTTCCAACAAGGTGAGGGGGAATAGGCCGCCTTTGAGGCGGAAGCACGCCCGGCGGGATGTTATTTCTTCTGTATATTTTCCGTCTACAGACATGAATATTTAATGTGCGCCTGCTGCGTCGTATAAGTCGAGAGTTTATATCCTTTTAACCATGCTTTCGCAAGAGTTCCCGACAAATAAACAACCACTTTTCAGAAAAAGAAGTTACAAAAAGAAATGGATCAGCGCTGTTTTTGCTTGGGAAAAAATTATTAATATTCAATAAGGCGTTTTGGCGCTATAGATGCTGCACTTATTATTGTTATGTGATTTTGGCGACACAACTATTGGGGGGCAGTTCACACATATTGGCCTCGTTCATCGCTTCGCCCGGATCGATTGGCTCCTTTGGTGGAAGAAACGATGAGCAAGGCCAAAGTATATCTCCTACCCAATCTCAGGTGACATCTCAATAACTAACGCTCCAATTCGCCTTGGCCGTAACACGAAGACGCATTAAAAACCTTGGCTCAGTTAGGAGGGGA
This sequence comes from Exilibacterium sp., assembly GCA_037384225.1. GTDB lineage: Bacteria > Pseudomonadota > Gammaproteobacteria > Pseudomonadales > Cellvibrionaceae > JARROD01. The sequence goes on along the minus strand of JARROD010000081.1, from coordinate 11,733 downwards.
TCGGAGGCTTGTTTAATGCATTAACCAGAGTTTCACATAAATGTTTTAAGGCAATGGCATCTTTTTCTGACAGATTGCTTACGCGGATCATCCTGCCCGGCACCTTGAGTGCTTGCTGTTTCAACTGCTGTCCGGCACCGGTAAGAAGAATCACTTTCTGGCGCTCGTCGGTAGTGGAATGTTTTCGCTGCAGCAGCCCCTTGGCTTCCAACCGCTTTAATAAGGGGGTCAGCGTACCGGAGTCCAGTCGTGTGTGCTCGCTCAGATGCTTGACACTGACACCATCCTGCTGCCAGAGGCTCAACATGACCACATATTGAGGGTAGGTCAGCCCTAGCGGGTCTAGCAGCGGGCGGTAGGCTCGTATCATGGCATTGGCGGCGGAGTACAGGGAGTGGCAAATTTGCCTGTCCAGGTCTAAGTCAAATACGGTCACTGAAATCTCTTCTGAATACAATGCTCAAAGTGTTTATGCACAAGTATTTTGCATGCAAATATATTGTTAGTGCAACCATTAATCTTCGCTAGTCATTGGACCAAACCTTCGTATTTGCACCTGCCTTATATACCCAAAGCGTTTGAGATTTAGGTCTTCAGAGTGCGTCAATTTTTGTTCCTTTAAGGACAGGGGGAGCGACGACGCCGCGTGGCAGGCCCCACGTAAGGAGGAGCGAGGCGGCCAGGAGCAAAAAGGGGCGTACTCTGGAGGCCTAAATCTCAAACGCTTTGGGTATATCTAAGGCGGCCATTATTTTGCTGGCATGCGAATGCCGCCATCCAGGCGTATGGTTTCACCGTTGAGGTAAGTGTTGTCGGCGATATGTGCGGCGAGCCGGGCGAATTCCGTTGGCAGCCCTAAGCGTTTGGGAAATTGCACAATCTCCTCCAGCGGCTTGCGGACTTCATCCGGCATCGACTGCATCATCGGCGTATTGAATACCCCGGGAGCTATGGTATTGACTCGAATGCCCAGTGACCCCAGATCTCTCGCCAGTGGCAGGGTCATACCGACCACACCTGCTTTACTGGCACTGTAAGCTACCTGGCCCATCTGGCCGTCAAAGGCAGCCACCGATGCCGTATTGATTATGACTCCGCGCTCGCCTTCCGGTCCAGGTTGATTGCCGGACATGGCGGCGGCGACCAGGCGAGTGACGTTAAAAGTGCCAATCAAATTGATTTCAATCGCTTTGGCAAAGGTGTCCAGAGGCAGTGGCCCCTTGCGGCCAAAGGTTTTTCCGGCTGGAGCAATGCCGGCGCAGTTAACGCAGACCCGGATATCCCCCAACTCTTCGCGCACTTTTGCTAGAGCTTCTTCAACCCGGTCGGCGCTGGTGACGTCCACTTCATAGAAACGGACTCTGTGGCCCTGGTCACAGAGTTGTTTTGCGAAAGCGGGTCCGGCCTCGGGCTGGAGATCAAAAAGCGCGACAGCGGCGCCGGCGGCGGCGAAGTGTTCGCTGGTGGCACGGCCGAGGCCGGAAGCACCACCGGTGATCACCGTAACCGTATTGTGTAGATTCATCTATTATTCTCCTTGTCGTGTGTAAATCAGTTAACCTGTTTGAGCAGTTCGCGGGCGATGATTATACGCTGTATTTCGCTAGTACCTTCATAGATCGAAGTGATCCGCACGTCGCGGGCATAGCGTTCCAGAGGGTGGTCGCGAAGGTATCCGGCGCCGCCGAGCAGTTGCAGTGCGGTGTAGCAGGCCCGATTGGCTTTTTCACTGGCGAATAGTTTGGCCATGGATGCCTGGCGTGAAAATGGCTGGCCGCTCTGCTTGGTCCAGGCGGCATTCATCAGCAATAGCCGCGCGGCTTCGAGGTCGGTGTAGGTGTCGGCGAGTTGCCACTGAATACCCTGAAAGTCGGCGATACGCTGTCCAAACTGCCTGCGCTCGGTACTATACTGACGGGCGTAGTCTATGGCTGCCAGGCCGATGCCAAGTGCCAGAGAACCTATGCCAATACGGCCTCCAGCCAGTTCCCCCACAGCGATGGAAAAACCCTGATTGAGTTCGCCCATCAGTGCGTTTACCGGTATTCGGCAGTCTTGAAACACCACTTCGGTGGTGGACGAGGCGTGTTGGCCCATTTTCTTTTCCGGCCCGCCTATGGTCAGGCCGGGCGCGTCGCGTTCCACAAGAAAACAGGAAATACCCTTACCTTTGGCGGCTTCCCTGTCGGTCACAGCCCAGACCACGAATAAACCGGCGTACTCGGCGCTGGTGATAAATAACTTACTGCCGTTGAGTACCCAAGTATCGCCGTCGCGCACGGCGCTGGTACGCATAGCCGCAGGGTCTGAGCCGGCGCCCGCCTCGGTGAGACAAAAGCCGCCGGCGGGGTATTCGCCGTTGCAAAGCTTCGGCAGATAACGCTGTTTTTGCGCCTCGCTCGCTTTGGCTTGAATGACTTCCGCGACCATATTGGTTACCGACACCGTCACGGCGGTGGCGGCGCAGGCACGGGCCAGCTCCGTGATGGCAAGGCTAAAGGCGATGCAACCGGCTTCGCTGCCGCCGTATCGGCTGTCGATATTAAGTCCCATAAATCCGAGTTGAGCGAGTTTGCTCAGATTTTTGAGAAACGCCTGTCGGTCGCCGGTCTGGTCGAGTTTGGCTGCGAGGGGGGCGAGTTCACTTGCAGCAAACTGGCGTGCGGTTTCGCAGATCATTTGTTGTTCTTCAGTGAGAGATAGATCCATGGTGTTACTCTATTGGCCAACATTGTTCTTAAAAAACGGTTCTTAAAAAACGGTTCTTAAGGGTGAATTTGTCCTTGGTACAAACCTTTCCCGAGACTTGCAGGTACCAGCGCAATCCTACCTCACCTTGCTGTGGAAGGTTAAATAATGTGGCGTTTAGGGACGATTAGCGTCAGTTCGCGGCGGGCGAATTGGTACGAGTTCAGCTCGGGTGGCGCTCAAGTAGTGGAAATCCTCAATATCCTGGAGTCATTCGAGCTGGGTAAACTCATCACGGCGGCGGGTTATTACGTTTAGATGGATGCCATGAAAAAGAAATAAAAATAATACATGAAAAATTTGGCCAGAGATATGGCGATCAGTCATATCTATAAAAATTACTACGGTGTGCTAAAACGCTTTTTGCTTGTCAACCTGCATTCGCGCGAGGATGCTGAGGATTTGCTGCAGGAGACGTTTGTGCGCTTTCAGAAATACCAGGCTGCAATTGACCTTAACAGATCCAAAAACTTTCTGTTTACTATTGCCCGCAACTTAATGATCGATAAGTTTCGGCATGAAAAAGTCGCCGCCATTGTTGATACGGAACAGGAAATCGACGAACTTATGGACCCTCAATCATCGGTGGAGCGCCAGGTGTTAGCCCGACAGGAGTTTGAAGTGCTCTGCGAGGCGGTTAATAACCTCCCGCCACAGTGTCGGCAGGTGTTTGTATTGCGTAAATTTCACCAACTATCTCACCGGGAAATAGCGGATAAGTTGAAGTTATCCGTAAGTACAGTAGAGAAGCACTTGGCGGCAGGATTGGCGAAGTGCCAGACTTATATCCATACTTATGCAGAAAAGTAACGGGATAATCGGTGATGGCCGAGTTATTGGATCCCAGCCACCAGGCGAGGCTGTGGGTCGTCAGATTGGACCGCGGGGCGCTTTCAGAGACAGAGCGCAAACAATTGCGGCAGTGGCTGTGCGAGAATGCAGAAAATCGTATTGCGTTGCGGCGCGCGCGCGCTATCTGGCAGTCGTTTGATAATCTGGCCGCTGAAATCAGTGAGGGCCGCGAAATTGTTTGCGCGGAGCTGGAAGCGCTGATCAACGCCGAAATCTGATCACAACTGCATCGCTGTCATTTCTTGTCTAACATTCCTCTGTCCGGGTGCGATGTACGTCAACGCGGCTGCATATTGTTAGCCGTTACACTGCCGTTTGCCGACGTAATCATTTTCTAATTAGCCATTTTGACAGGTTCTTTTTGCAAAAACAATTTCATTCACGCAAGTTAAATAATTTAGGTTATAAAAATAAAAATCTTGCCCTAAATAGGGAGACCTAATAGTGAGCCACTATGATAAACTGTGCCGTTGTTGCAAGGTTTCATTCACGCTGCTCTTTTTTTATTCGATGCCATCTACTATTGCCGGCATAAGCCTATCACCGCTGGTCGTGGCGCAAGAAACAAATATCGCACCACTGGTGATCTCAGCGCGAAAGCGGGAGGAAAACTTACAGGAAGTCCCTTTTTCAGTGCAGGTACTCAGCGACCAGCAAATCCATGAACTCAGCGCTCCGGACCTGCAAGCTTTGTCTCGCAGCGTAGCCAGCTTCAGTGTTCAAAATCTGGGGCCGGGGCAAAGTCAGGTCGCCATTCGCGGTATTTCCGCCGGTCAGATCGCCCGCGACCAACCCGGCGTCAAAGAGCAGGTGGGAACTTATCTGGACGAGTCGGTCGTTTCTCTGTCGCTTTTTACGCCAGAGCTGGACTTTTACGATATGGAGCGGGTCGAAGTGTTGAGGGGGCCGCAGGGAACATTATTTGGCTCCGGTTCTCTGTCCGGAACGGTGCGGTACATATCTCGCGAACCCAGGCTTGATGAATTTAGAGCAACACTGGAAGCAGGTGCCAACGCAGTGACAGACGGCGGTCTGGGTGGTGATCTGAAAGGAATGGCCAATATTGTTCTGACTGACAAAGCCGCCCTGCGGCTAGTGGGATACTCGACCAATTACCCCGGTTTTATCGACGCGGTTCAACCCGACGGTGAAATCAATGAAGACGTCAACGTTGGTGAGCGCTATGGAATGCGGGCCTCTTTATTACTACAGCCTTCGCCCTACCTGAAAATTTTGCCCCGCATCGTGCATCAGAGTACCGATATCAATGGATTTAACCGCGAAGATGACTTCAATATTCTGGCCAATGAATTTACCACGACCCGCGATGCCGTCACACTAGGCGATTACCAGCAGTTTACTCAGCTCGAAGAAAAATTTTCCGACAGGTTTTCATTGGCGGATTTAAAGATAGAATGGGAACTGCGCGGCGCCTATCTGACTTCGATTACTTCGTGGACAGAGCGAGATATTTCCGTGGTGCGGGACGAAACATCACTCCTGGCCAGCATCGCGGGTGGAAGCATCGGCTGGCCGGAGTCAGTATACACGTTGGATGCGCCGCTGTTTGATAACACGGTCACCGAGTCGTTAACACAGGAAATCCGCTTGTCCTCCAAAGGCAACGGGCGGGTCGAATGGGTCGGCGGTGTGTTTTACAGCGACAATCATCGGCACTATTCTCAGTCATATATTGCCAATGGTTTTGAAGCGGCGGCCGCGGCTACAGGTTTATCGGTGTTTCAGGTCTTTGACAGATCGACTGCCGGTGTGCTTTCCGATACCGACGAGCTGTTTTTTTCCGATATACCCTACAACACACAGCAGGCGGGCTTATTCGGTGAAATAGACGTAGCAATGTCCGAAAAACTCAGTATTACTGCGGGGCTGCGCTGGTTCGATTTCAAAGAATCCCGCATGCTTTTCTGGGATGGGGTACTTGCCGACCAAGTTGTCCTCGGTCAGGAAGATAGCACCTCGAGCCGTGGCTTTTCACCGCGGGTAATGGCCAAATACACACTCAGTGCCGATGCTTCACTGAACGTGCAGGTCTCTAAAGGATTCCGCCTCGGCGGTATCAACGACCCGTTAAACATGGGCGTTTGCAACCAGGGTGATCTCAATACTTTTGGGGATTTCCCAATACGCTTTGACGATGAAGAAGTTTTGAACTTCGAAATAGGCTCAAAAATAGCGTTGCTCAATGGGCTGGGCAGTTTCAATATCTCTGCTTTTTACAGCCAGATAGAAAATCTGCAGGCAACTGTCGACGCCCAGAGTTGCTCATCGCGCATTGTTGTGAATGTTCCCGAAGCCATTTCGGCCGGCCTTGAATTTGCGTTTTTTGCCAACTTTACTGACAACCTTGAAGTTGCTCTTACCGGCAGCTATATCGATTCGCGACTGGAAACGAGTATCAGGGACAGTGATGACAATATTCTGGCCGGCCTCGAAGGTGGGCGCAAACTACCGACCGCACCCGATCTACAGGCCGCGGTTTCCGGTACCTATTATTTCGACTGGAGCGAACTGATTGAAGGGGCCGCCACACTCTCTTTTCAGCATGTGGGAGAACGCCACACACAAACCTCGGATCTCGATGCCGGCGCAGGCGAAGTGGAGTTGTTTTCCAATGTGGGCGGTATCGCCGCTGCTGACGGTATATTGCGATTTAATCCCATTCTGGATGCCTACAATATCGCCAACCTGCGTTTGACGGCCAGCGCCTTCCGCTGGAAAACATCCCTATTTGTCAACAATCTTACCAATGAAAAAGCGAACTTGTCTCTGGACCGCGAGCGCGGATTTACCGCCCGACAGGGCTTTCTGGTCAATCAACCGCGGACCTATGGGGTAATCGTACACTATACCTTCTAACGGCACCTTTCAGCGCACCCTCTTGAAGGGGGCAAACCTTTTCTTTCCTGTCAAATGTGCTGATCTCTTTATCAAATAGATTGCTTTATTACAGTTTTTGTTTTCAAAACCAACAAGGCTTCATGCATAATTATTGGGTTGATGCAGTTTAGTGTTGTGTGGTTTTAGTGCCGGAGGCGGGCTTTCCCATTGCCTTCAGGCTCCTTATAAACTCAAAAAAATGTTAGTTAAGTTGTTGATATATCTGTAATTTTGTTTTTTCTTTAAAGTGTTTTAGTTTTGTAGTAGTTTGCGCAATTTGCCTACAGGATGCGGGCGAGCTACATTTGCCAGCCTTTGCCTGGGGAGGCTAACGGAGACAGCAAGAATATGCACGATACTATATTGCAACAGGGCATCGATCTTATGCTTTTTGGTATGGGAACCGTATTTGTGTTCCTGACCCTTTTGATCATTGCTACAGCGGCTATGTCCTCGCTGATACAAAAATTTATGCCCGAGCCTGAATCTGAAGTGCCCGGGTTTGACGGTGACGCTCCCAGCGCTGTTTCCGATCCCAGGTTGCACGCCATTATCAAGGCTGCTATTGATCGCCACCGCGGCAAAAAATAACCTGGCGTATAAAGCCTGAACAGATACACAAAAGCAGGATAATAACGAATGAGTGAGGCGAAAAAATCATTGGGGATTACCGATGTGGTGTTGCGTGATGGGCACCAGTCGTTGTTTGCAACCCGCATGCGTATCGACGATATGCTGCCAATAGCAGAAAAGCTCGATCAGGTTGGCTACTGGTCTCTGGAAACCTGGGGCGGAGCTACTTTTGATGCCTGTATCCGGTATTTGGGCGAAGATCCCTGGGAGCGTATACGCGAACTGAAACAGGCTATGCCCAATACGCCGATGCAAATGTTGCTGCGCGGCCAGAATATTTTGGGTTACCGCCACTACGCCGACGACGTAGTGGAAAAATTCGTCGAGCGCGCCGCCCACAATGGAGTGGATGTGTTCAGGGTCTTTGATGCCATGAACGATATGCGCAACATAGAAACAGCCATGAAAGCGGTTAAAAAAGTCGGCAAACACGCCCAGGGTACCATCGCTTACACGCTCAGCCCGGTACACAATGTCGAGACCTGGGTGGAGCAGGGCAAGCGGATTGAGGCAATGGGAGCCGATTCTATTGCCATTAAAGACATGGCCGGTCTATTGGCGCCCTACGACGGTTATGAACTGGTCAAACGGTTGAAAGCCAATTGTAATATCCCCGTGCATATGCAATGTCATGCCACCACCGGGTTGGCCCACCCCACAGCCATTAAATGTATCGAAGCGGGCTTGGACAATATCGACACATCCATCTCCTCCATGTCAATGACCTATGGCCATACACCCACGGAAACCGTGGTGGCGATGCTCAACGGCACCGAGCGCGATACCGGGCTCGATATCAATCTTCTGGGTGAGATTGCCGACTACTTCCGCGAGGTGCGTAAGAAATACGCCAAGTTCGAAGGCGCACTCAAAGGTGTCGATGCGCGGATTCTGGTGGCACAGGTACCCGGTGGCATGCTCACCAATATGGAGAATCAACTGCGGGAACAAGGTGCTGAAGACAAGTTGGCAGATGTATTGGAAGAGATTCCACGGGTGCGCAAAGACCTGGGGTATTTACCCCTGGTGACACCCACTTCACAGATTGTTGGCACCCAGGCCGTCATTAATGTCATGACCGGCGAGCGATTTAAATCAATTTCCAAAGAGACGGCCGGTGTATTAAAAGGCGAATACGGCGCTACACCGGCGCCGGTTAACGAGGAACTGCGGGCGCAGGTACTGGAGGGCGGGGAGCCGATCAGTTGCCGCCCGGCCGATCTGTTGAAGCCGGAACTCGACAAGTTAACCGCGCAACTGAAACGGCTCAGCGCCGAAAGAGGCATAGCGCTGGCCAAGGGTGATAAGGTGGTTGACGATGTACTGACCTACGCACTGTTTCCCCAGGTGGGCCTTAAATTTCTGGAAAACCGTGGTCACCCTGAAGCATTCGAACCGGTGCCGACTGGCCGCGAGAGCGGGGTCGTTACCACCGAAGCGGGGGAGGAGGTCTACACCGTTAACGTCGAAGGGCGCAGCTATACCGTCACAGTGTCCAACGGAGGTGATTTGACCGGTATTGTGGCGCTGGGGGCTGCAGACGCCGACGTCTCCACCGCGCTGACCGGAGGAGAGCCAGTGCTCGCACCACTGGCCGGCACGATTTTTAAAGTGCTGGTCAAAGCCGGTCAAAAAGTAGCCGAGGGGGAAACAGTTTTGGTCCTGGAAGCGATGAAAATGGAAACGGCCATCAGCGCTTCGCGGGAGGGCATCATAGGCACCGTCAATGTCAAAGAAGGCGATTCGGTTGCCGTTGGCGATATTCTGACAACCATAGCGTAAACGGTGGGGTATAAGACAAATGGATACGCTGCTCAATTTATGGTTGGACACGGGCCTGTACCAGATGACGCTGGGCCAGTTCTTCATGGTCCTTATCGGGTTGCTACTGTTGTACCTGGCGATTAACAAAGGTTTTGAGCCTCTGTTGCTGGTGCCGATTGGCTTTGGTGGTATTCTGGCCAATATTCCCGGTGCCGGACTAGCGCTTTCGGCAGTGGAAAACGCCCTTGCTTCCGGCGACGGCCAGGTACTGGCGGCTGTGGCGCAGGCACTTGGAGTCACCGGCTGGGAAAGCGCCAGGGATCTACTACACGCCTACGAGACTGCCTCCAGTGCGGCACACCTCGCCGCTTTGCAAGTGGCCGCGGATACCGGGTTTACCAATGGCATGCTGTATAACTTTTATTCCGTGGCCATCGCCAGCGGGGCCGCGCCCCTGATTATTTTTATGGGCGTGGGAGCCATGACAGATTTTGGCCCTTTACTGGCAAACCCCAAAACCCTGTTCCTGGGCGCCGCAGCACAGTTCGGCATCTTTGCCACAGTGCTGGGTGCGGTCGGCCTGTCGGTATCAGGGGTTCTGGATTTTTCCATCGCCGACGCCGCCGCGGTCGGCATTATCGGTGGCGCCGACGGTCCCACCGCTATATACGTCTCCAGCCTACTGGCGCCGGAACTGCTGGGAGCCATTGCCGTAGCGGCGTACTCCTACATGGCGCTAGTGCCGATGATCCAACCGCCTATTATGAAAGTGTTGACGACCGCGGAAGAACGCAAAATTGTCATGACCCAACTGCGCACCGTGTCCAAGCGGGAAAAGATTACCTTTCCATTGGTGTTATTGATACTCGTGGCGCTGCTATTGCCGGACGCGGCGCCACTGCTGGGTATGTTTTGTTTTGGCAACCTAATGCGCGAATGTGGTGTAGTCGATCGCTTGAGCGATACGGCACAGAATGCGTTAATCAACATTACCACGATTTTTCTCGGGTTATCAGTGGGGTCGAAACTGGCCGCGGACAAATTTCTGGACCCGAAGACACTGGGTATTCTCGCCCTTGGAATCGTTGCATTTGGTATTGGCACTGCCTGCGGTGTATTGATGGCAAAATTGATGAATCGTTTCAGTAAAACGCCGATCAATCCGCTGATCGGTTCAGCCGGTGTCTCGGCTGTGCCCATGGCCGCGCGGGTGTCGAACAAAATGGGCCTGCAAGCCAACCCCCAAAACTTCCTGCTTATGCACGCAATGGGCCCGAACGTCGCCGGTGTAATCGGCTCAGCGGTAGCCGCCGGTGTTATGATCTCCATGGTCTCGTCTATGTAATAGTAAAACGGATCGGTGACAAATTTGCCACCCATCCGTTTTACACGCCTCTATGTCTCTCTCATTGTGTGAGTTGTATCCCGCCAAGTGCGTTTGCGCCGAAAACTGCAAGTGGCTTAAGGTGTTGTGCTGAATGTGAACAGGGTCATTGTAGTGCACAACTGTTAGTGTACTGTTATTGAACAGCGTATATTTGCTGTCGTTTAAAAAATATTGAAATTCGTCTCCTGCAGTCTGGGTATAAGGGGTACCTTGGCGTGTGACGCAATGCGCGGCAGGGGCTGACAAAAAAATAACGAATTAAATTGAGTGAATATGTCTACCACAAACGGGCTGAAAAAACGTACGCGTCTGGCACCTGAAAAACGCCGAGCTTTGATCCTGGATGTCGCTGCAAAAGTTGTTATTGAAGAAGGCGTGTCCGCAGTTTCGATGGAGCGATTGGGGCGCGAAGCACAAATAAGCAAAGCCCTGGTCTACAATTATTTTCCTAATCGCAATGAACTGCTGGCGGCGCTACTGCATCGAGACTTCGAAGCCATACGCACGGAAAATCTTAAAGCAGTGGAAATTGCGAAAAATTTCGAGGAAATGGTGCGTTTGTCGGTGCGCAACTATCTGGCCCATGTGCGGGAAAGAGGCTCCCTACTTAGCCGTCTAATGAGTGAACCATCCGTGGTGGCGCTGGTGCAGAAGTCTCGCGACCAGGACACCCAGATCAATACCCGCTACCTGGTCAAACAGGTCAAATACGCGTGTAATGTGCCGCTGGAGGTGGCTATTGTGGTAGTAAGCATGTGCAATGGGTTGACCGATGCCGCCTCCAAGTTTATCTATGATGAGCATATGGATTTTGAACTGATAGAGGATTTGTGCGTGCGCATGGCGATGGCGGGATTGGATGCAGTGGCAAAAGATTATGGCACCGATAACTTTAATGGCTCGTCACCGCTGAAACCCTGACTAATTCCCTGTCCAAAAAGGGCAGGGGCCTAAATGCGCGGCAACCCTCTTTCCTACACTTCAACTCTCTATTCTGTGTTGTTTGTAATTTAACTACAAAATGTGTTATCTTTCTATCGCGAGATTTAGAAGAGTACTCTTCGTTTGCAGTGGCTATGAAAGCGCTCGGTGGACTCAATGGTACTGTGAGCAAGCTGCACGGATATGCCTTAAAAATATACCTATATAGGCAAAAAACAGTTATAAAACGGCATATTATTCTAGCTTCAGGCAAATCATCACGGCTGGTGCCCTTTGGTCGGCGGAGCTTGGTTTTGGTGGATAGCTCTTTTTTAGCTGGCGACTTTAAGGTTGGCGATTAAGCACAGGTTGCCTTCCTAGAAGTGCTTGTCTGAAAATGTAGTAAATTTACAAAATTATGTGTCCTTAAAGCCGTATCCGGTCCTCTTGTTGAGGCAAGGTACTACAGCTGGCTGATTGGGCTATGTAGTAATTTTTTGAACTGTATATTAATGCGCCACTCTGTAGTG
>JARROD010000080.1:0-14833 GCA_037384225.1 Exilibacterium sp. | reverse complement strand
CCAGTTTTTTGAGTAGACCGTGGGCAACCTGCTGATTGACAATATTGTCTTCCGCGAGCAAGACATACATACCGTCACAGCTGTCAATTAAAACACCTTCATCGCTGACTCTTTGGGTAATGGCGGGTTCTGCGCTGGGTTCCAGTGCCAGTGTTACCGTAAACGTGGTACCTTGATTCGGGGTGGAGATAACGTCAATGTCACCGCCCATTAACATCGCCAGACGTTTCGAAATGGTTAAGCCCAATCCAGTGCCACCATACCTCCGGGTTGTTGAGCTGTCGGCCTGGGTAAAGCTTTCAAAGATTTTCTGTTGCGCATTACTTATGATGCCGACACCGGTATCGGTGACACTGATACAATATTTATTGTCTTTAGTGAAAATCGAAACGCTTATTCCACCTTGTTCGGTAAACTTAATGGCATTACCGATTAAATTGGCGAGAATCTGCCAGACCCGGGTGCGATCGCCGCGCACCCATGGGTTAAGGTCTGCTTGAAAGGCAGTATCAAAATAAAGACCTTTGTCATCCAGTTGCACATTAAACAGGGTATTTAAATCATCGATAAGGTTGTACAGGTTAAAATCGATTTTTTCCAAATCCAGTTTTCCGGCATCAATTTTAGAAAGGTCCAGAATATCGTTGATTAATGCTAACAGGGTGGTGCCCGAGCGAGTGGCCGCATTAATGTAGTTTTCCTGTTCCCGATTTAGGGGAGTATCTTTCACCAGTTCCAGCATTCCCAGCACGCCGTTCATGGGGGTACGAATTTCATGGCTCATATTGGCAAGAAAATCTGAACGCGCCTGCATGGCTACTTCCAGCTGTTTGTTAATATTTTCCATCTCCTTGGCGTAGCGTATTCGGGTATCGGCTTCAGTTTTGGCTAAGTGAGCGCTGTGTTCCGCTCTGATTTGTTTGGATCTCATAAAATTGATGAACAGCAAAGAGAAAATGCTGATGATCGTTACGGTTAGAATCCAGCGCTGGGTGATTTTGTTTTGACGCAATTTGGCTTTCTGTTCCCGGTCAATTCGGGTAAGTTTTTCGAGTTTTCGTTGTTTGGCTTCCTCCTGATAGTATTGCGCCAACTTAACAATTCTCTGACTGGCGTGCTGCTGAACAGATTTGTCTGTTAGTTCGACTGCACGGGAATTGAGCTGGTAGGCATGTTGATAATCCCCCTCGGCCGCGGCGATCCCCGCCTGCTGGAATAAACTTTTGCTAAGGTAAAGTGCTAGTTCTATATCCATAGCTAACTGGTAAGCGTTGTTTGCATCTGACTTGGCCAGCGCCAGATTGCCAATATTCCGGTTCAGTGTGCTGCGGCTATAGTAAGTCCACCACAAGCCAATATTATTCTTTCTGCTTTTGTATATTTGGATAATTTCGTCGAAAAGCGCCAGTGCCTCAGCATTACGCCCTTGAAGCTGTAAGTTATAATGCAAAACAAACAATCCATGTGCTAAATAAAAAGGGCCACCTAAATCTCTATAAATAGTAATAGCCTGCCGGATTTTACTCTCTCCCTTCCGTAGGGATTGAAAGTCTCCGGCAAGGCTTCCTATTCCCAGTAAAGCCTCTGCCTCCATGATTTTGGAACCAGCCAGGCGGGCATTTTGTAGCATGGCCTGGTATGCCTCGTAAGATTCCTTTTGACGATTGTTTAGATTCAATGTTATCGCCCAGCCATGATTGGCATAAGCCAGTATTATCGGGTCCTCTTGCTGTTTGGCAATTTCCATCGCGTGCTGCGCTATCATAACGGTATTTTCAAGCTGTCCGAAGCGAAGGTATGCCGTCGCTGTCGCCAACATCGCTTCGCCAAGAAGCCTGGGCCGGTCAACTCCCCGTAATGCATCTAATACTTTGGATAAGGCTTGCCTGTATTCAGTCATGTCTCCGGTATTAATGCTGTTCCATATCAGGTTAAGGTAGGCTTTTGCCTTTTCGGCCTGGAGATCATGTTGCTCGGCCAGTGCCAGTGCCGCGCGAGCATGACTGCCGGCCTCAGAGGTCATGGACAGATATAGCTCCGTGCGGGAAAGCAAATTCAGGGCAAACGCGTGATCAGCGGCTGGGGCATCAGGGGGCAACTCCTGAGTTAACTGTTGGGCGCGACGATAAGCGCCTTGAAAATCGTTTTCCGCGAGCATACGTACATGCTTTGCTCTCATGTGCCAGTCAGCATAGCTAAATTCTTCGCCAGAAGCGTATAGGCTGAAAACACCCAGCAGCAATCCATAGCAGAGCAGCAATTTACAGCTGAAGGGGAGGCTATAAGCTCTGGCGGTCATATATGTGCCCTGAAAACATATGTATTATTAGAGTTTATGGCAAAGCCATCAAAGCTGCACTGTAACAGCAAGACTAAACTGGACATTGCTCACCTCATACATCATGATGCCGCCAACCCTGCAACCCACACATGCCGATCCAGTGCCCGCGTGATTTCAGTCCAGCGTTCCAGGCAGTAGGCAAGTAATCGGCCAGCCCCGTCTCTGGCCAGCACCAAACCTTGGGTGATGGGTACCAGGACATCGCCTGGTGCAAAGACCGGCAGCCTAAGCACGCGCCATCTCGCGTTCAGAACTGCCATCGATAGGGCCGCCAGGACAATAAAGAGGCCCGTGACGGCTTGTCCTATTGTAACGTGGAAGAGTTGGTAACCGGCTGCAAGCGTCGCCACCACGATCAGTGCGGCAACCACCCATGTTGAAATGAACGGGGGTTTACAGGGGCGTGAAGCCGGTGTTGCCGAAGGTGCGTATTGCCCTTTCGGTTCAGCCGACAAGTCGATATCCCCATGAAAAAGACTGTTACCCGCCAGCAAGGCGATGACCGCCATAGGCAACAAGATCGTTATCGCCGGCACCTGCCCGGCCATTACCCAAACCAGGCCGAGTGGCGCCATCGCCAACAGCAGCGCCGCCAACCAGGTCGACGCCGAGATCAAACAGGAAAGCGTGCGGGAAGATCCACCTTCATTAACCTTGTCGATCAACAAAATAGCAGATAGGCCAGTCCCGGCCTGAATCAGTATGGCTGCCGACGGATCCGCCAGAGTTTGCCACAACGCCGGCTGCTGCAGGCAAGCACTCAGCACCGCCAGCCATACACTGCTCAGGGCAATCGCCGCATAGCCCAGGATGGCCCCACGGCGGGTCTGTGACATGCCGGCAAAGCCTGCATAAGCCAAGGTCACCCAGGCCAGCCACTGCACAATGGCAGCGGCTTCCTTCGCATCGATCTGACCGAGCGGAATCAACCGCCAGCTGCCCAGCACTCCCGCGCCGAACATGAATGCCACCACGGCTGGTTGCAGTTGCACGCCAACCCTCGCGAAAACCATAGGCGCCCAGAAATGTACGCCGAGCACACCGACCTTAGTGCCGAAACCGACAATCAACAGGCCGAGCACCAGGTTTTTGTTCTCGATATTCACGAAGGCGTGTCGCAGCGATACGAAGTCGACCGTTCCGGCGGCCTGTCCCAACATCAACAGTACGTCGAAAACCAGCAGATCACTGAATACCAAAAGAACGACCAGCACCTGGCCTGCCTTCCGTGCCGGCGCATCCGCTTCATAGGTCAATGCGCCGTACAGGCTATATCCGGCCACCGTGGCCGCCGCGAAAAACAGCAAGGCATCACCGGCAAGGACCAGACTGAAGCTAGCGGCCATTGCAAGTAACAACAGGATGGCCAAGGCATTGGAATCGGCAGCACGCAGTCTGGTGCGCGCCAGCACGCCACTTGCCAGCCAGAGGATAGAGATAAGGAGCAGAAACACGCGCCCGGTGGCATCCAACGCCAGAATCCCGCCCAGCAAGACATCGGGAAGGTTCAGCGTGCTATCGGGAACGGCCGTTAGCCCTAGTGCCGGCAGCGCGGCCCAGGGCGTCAATACCAACCCCACCGAACGCAGTGCTGGAAGCAGCAACAGACCGACGACCACGAGAGGCCACGCAACACTTGCAAACAGCAAACCTTCTGACATTGCAACACTCATGGCCCGTAAAACTCCCGCTGCGCCACGAGTCGCGCCCATTCCA
Organism: Exilibacterium sp.; assembly: GCA_037384225.1. Lineage (GTDB taxonomy): Bacteria > Pseudomonadota > Gammaproteobacteria > Pseudomonadales > Cellvibrionaceae > JARROD01. The sequence goes on along the minus strand of JARROD010000080.1, from coordinate 10,776 downwards.
GGGGGCTGAATGGGGCCGATGCCAACAGGCCGGCGGCCAACGCCAGTAATGCTGTTACCACGGGCGGCAGCAACAACGCCCAAGCCGTCTCTTTGGATCCGAAATCGTGTTCATGCGGCCATTCAGCGGGCGGGTCCCGGAACCAGGCGCGGTGCACAATAGGCAGGAAATAGGCGGCATTGAGCAGGCTGCTGCCGGCCAGCACCAGGATCACCCATCCCTGGCCCGTCTCCAATGCACCCAGACCGAGATACCACTTGCTGATGAACCCGGCCATCGGCGGCGCGCCGATCATACCGAAGGCGCCGACGGTAAATGCCGCCATCGTCCAGGGCATGCGCCGACCGGCGCCATTCATTTCGCTGATGTTGTGCACGCCGAGTGTTTCTGCCAGATTGCCGGCACAGAAAAACAGTGTGATCTTCATCAGCCCCTGATGCACCAGATGCACGATGCCGCCAATGGTGGCGATGGGTCCGACGATAGCCACCCCCAGCGCGATATAGGACACCTGACTTATGGTCGAAAACGCCAGTCTGCGTTTTAGGTCGTCCTGAAACAAGGCGCGCAGCGAACCATAGATAATCGTGATCGCCGCCAGCCACGCCAGGGGTTGCATCACCCCCAGACTGGCAGCGAATGCCACGCCGAAGACATCATAGACGACGCGAACGATGCCGAAGGCGCCGGCCTTCACCACGGCTACGGCATGCAGCAAGGCGCTGACCGGCGCCGGCGCCACCATGGCCTGGGGCAGCCAACCGTGCAGCGGCACCAGTGCGGCCTTAACGCCCAACCCGGCAATCAACAAGGTGAAAATGACTATCAGCGTCGGGCCCTGTTCCGGGCCCAGATTGTGAACCAAGCCGCGCGGCGTAAACTCCAGGCTGCCCGTCAACGTATAGAGCCACACGGTGCCCAGCAGCAGCAAGGCACCGCCGAATACCGTGTAGGCCAGGTAGACGCCCCCGGCGCGGCGGGCCACTTCGGTGCCGCGGTGCACGACCAGCGGATAGGTTGCCAGCGTCAGCAATTCATAAAAAATCACAAAGGTGATTAGGTTGCCGGCCATGGCAACACCGACGGTGGCGGTCACGCACAGGCTGAAAAACCCGAAAAACCGGCTGCGATGCGGTGAACCCTCCAGGTAGCCGATCGCATAGATGGTCGTCAACAGCCACAGCACCGTCGAGAGGGTAACGAACAACAAGGCCAGCGGTCCTGCCCGCAACACCAGCTCCAAACCCGGCAACAGCGCCAGGCGGGTTTCGTAATGATGCCCGTGGAATACACCCCATAGCATCAGTGCGACCAACGCCAGTTTGGAGACGGCGCCGAGCAAGTTGAGGGTGGTGCGCAGGGGCATCCTTTCTTCGGGCAGGCTGAAGATGATCAGACCAGGCAACAAGGAGCTAGCAACGACCAACAACACTAACCAGGAGTCCCAACTCATGGCCAGAGCTCGCCAACATTGAACGGATCACCCATCCCCACCAGTGCCAGAAACGGTGACGCAAGGAACCCCACCAGGATGGCGCTAGTCGCCAGCAACATGGCTGCCCATTGCATCCGGGCCGGCACGCTGATCGGTTCGTGCGTCACGGGCGCTTGGGTAAAGGTATTACTCAATACCTTGAAGACGTACCCAACCGCCAGCAGCCCGCCCAAGAACATGACGCCGACAAGATCCCAGCGCCCCTGGGCCAGCGCCGCCTGCAACAGCAACCACTTGCCGTTGAAGCCCCCGCTCGGTGGCAGCCCCATGATACTGACGCCCGCCAGGGCAAAGGCCCCCGCGGTGAGCGGCAGACGCTGAACCACGCGATCGAGATCGGCGATGCGGTCATGGTCACCAAATTGCCTCAGGTTGCCGGCGGCCAGAAACATCGCCGCTTTGGCCAGTGCATGGGAAAACACCAGATAGGCCATTGCGCTCCAGGCGGTTGCGCCCATGCCGGACGCGAGCGGGTACGCCAGAAACAGGTAGCCGATCTGCGCAACGGTCGAGTATGCGACCAGCAACTTCACCCGCGTCTGTCGCAACGCCTGCAGCGAACCCCACAGCACCGCTCCAGCCCCCAGCAGGCCAAACAGTCCGGCGACGTCGACCGATATATCAGAGAAGATCTCCAGCCACAGGCGCAACAGGATATAAAACGAGGCCTTCACCACCAGGGCCGACAGCACGGCGCTAACCGGCGCCGGTGCGCTGGCATGCGCGGGGGGAAGCCAAAAATACAGGGGGAAAAGCGCCGTTTTCAGGATCAGGCCGGCGCTCATCAGTCCCAACACCGCCCACACCACCGGGGACGGCGCCACCCGTTCGGACAACAGCGCGAGGTCGACCGTACCATAACCGTGATACAGCAACGCCACGCCCAGCAAATAGGCGAGCGACCCCAATAGCGTCGCCAACAGATAGCGCATGGCTCCCGTGAGGGCATCCCGCCCGCCCTGCAAGGCCGTCAACGCCACCGCAGACAAGCCGACCAGCTCGAGGGTCACATAGAGATTGAACAGATCACCCGACAGAAACAGCGCATTCAGTGCCCCGAGCAGCAACAACCATAACGGCCAGAACCGGGCCGCGTGCGCAGACTTGAAATAGCCGGTGGCATAGAGGCTGACCCCGAATCCAACAAACGCGGTCATGGCCAACATCAACAGGCTCAGCCCGTCGGCGTGCAGATCGATGCCGAGCGGCGCGCCCCAACCACCCACGGCATGGCGATAGACACCCTCTCTCGATAGCTGCCAACCCAGGCCCCCGGCGGCGATCGGCACCAGTGATGCGGTCAGCAGCCCGAGCCATCGCACTGCCGCCGTGAGCACGAAGCAGGCAATGCCGCCGGCCAAAGGCAGTAGAATCAGCACCAGCGCCCAGGGGATCTCGGACAACACCGTCTGCATACGCCCTAATCCCTACTCTGATCAGGCAGCGCGGCACGGCCGGTAGCGGCCTTGACCTTCAGCATCAGCCCGAGCGCTAGTGCGGTGGCGGAGACCGCCACCACGATCCCGGTAATCACCATCGCGTGGGGCACGGGGTCCGGCGGGGTTTCCCCGCCCCGCCTCGCCAGCGCCACCAGTACCAGAAAGACCCCACTGCCCATCACGTTGATCGCAAGGATTTTGCGCAGTAGATGGTTATGCACGATCAGCGCGTAGAAGCCGAGACAGAAAAGCCCGATACCGACCAACGCATACAGGAACGGGACACTCATCGCGGCTCCTTGTCTGCTGGGTCGGCACCGAAAAACAGGACGGCCAGTGTCACGCCGATCGAAACAGTAGCAAACGCCTCGATGATAAGGATCAGGACCCCTGCATAAGTCGGGTTATATTCCAGCAGGTGCCGCCCGCCAGGCAATGGCAGCGCCGCAACCGCGAGGAAGGCGACCACACCCACCACCAGCGCGACGCGTAACGGATACCCTGCGCCACGCGGTGGAAGTCGCCAGCCCGTCAACAGCAGCAGCACCCCGGCCGCCCCCAGTACCGCCCCGGCCTGAAACGCACCCCCCGGTGCATGGGCGCCGGCCCACAGCAAATAGGCCGCCACCATAATCAGTATCGGCACTAAAAGTCGTGTCAGCATATCCAGCACCGGTCCGGGAATGGATTCCGCGTGGACCGCTGGTTGAGCGCCTAGTGACCAGACGCCCAGCAGCGCCAATGTCAGCACCACCATCTCCAGCAGGGTGTCATAACCGCGAAAGTTGAGCAGTACGGCGGTCACCGGATTGCTGACGCCACTCTTTCCCAACTGATCAGCTACCGCACCCTGGAGACCGTGAGCCTGGTCCGGCAACGACAGCACGGTGTAGCCGAGACCGGCGGCGAGCGCCAGCATCAGGGGCAACAACAGCCAGTGGCGCCATTTCATGTCAGTCCTCCCGCAGCCGGGCCAACGCCGCCATCAGCAATGCGCCCGTGAGCCCCGCGCCGATCGCCGCTTCGGCCAGAGCGATATCCGGCGCCGCCAGACGCACCCAGACCAGCGCCATGAAAAGGCCAAAGGCGATAAACAGCACAATAGCCTTGAACAGATCCGAACAGGCGAGAACTCGCCAAGCCAGCCACAACAAACCAAGTCCGATGAAGGCATCGAAGGACCAGGACAACCAGGTCATCGCTTCCATAGGCTGATCCCCCTACGCAAGGCGGCACGGGACACCAGGTGCGACACGCTCGCACCGGCCAGTAACACCCACACCCAAATCAACAGCAGTTTCACCACACCGGCCCACGACGCAGCCTGAATCGCCAGGCCCGCCACGATCAAACCGAGGCCCACGTTGTCGGCCTTGGTCAAGGCATGCAGCCGGGTATAAACATCGGGAAAGCGCAGCAGACCGAAGGTGCCGGCGAGGAAGAACACGTCGCCCATGATCAGCAGTACCGCGGTCAGGTAGTCACCTGGCGTCATCGCTAGCCTCCGGCCCCGTCCAGGCACGCCGCACGAACGCCACCGCCGTCACCGCTGCCAGCAGGGCAAAGACCAGCGCGACGTCGCGCAGCGCCGCGCTGCCTGCCACCTCTGCCAGCAACAACAGGATTGCCACTGCGGTGGTGCCAAACAGCTGCGCGGCCAGCATACGATCAGCGGCGGTCGGACCACGTAACACCCGCCACATGCCGGCGCCCAGGTTGAGCAGCAGAAACAGTGCCAGTGCCAGATAAAGAGGCTGCATGCCCGATCAATCCTCCAAAGCGATGGGGGTGACGAAGCCGGGCGGAATCTTTTTGAATCGTTGCATCTCATTCACCTCCGTGGGAAATCATCAGTGGTACATCCCCACATACGCCTCACTCGTTGTTCCAAAGCCTCAAGTTCAGGCAGGAAATCTCCCATTCCATCCAGCACATGAACCTTCAATACTCGCCCGTCGAGATCGGCGCTCAAGGTGCCCGGCAGCAAGCTGACGGTGTTAACCAGCATTACCAGTGGCAGCCCGTGAGGCAGTCGAAGCGGGTACTCAATAAGTTCCGGCGTGATTGGCATACGCGGATGAAACGCCCGCCACGCCACATCCGCGCCGCCTTTCAACGAATGCCAAAGGAAGAAGGGTACAAATCCCATTACTTCCCACCAGACAAGACCTACAGGTGGTACCAGCGCGACGCTCGCGATCGATGTACAGGCAACCGCAGGCACGCCGATCCACCAGGACCCGGCCGCACCATCGGTGAGCGCCCACCAGATGATTGAAAACAGCAGAACCCGCGAAACAACGGTTGGCCCGTCGATCATTCGATCCTTCACCTTATCCTCTGCTGTCACCTTGAACACACGCATTAGCCCTCGCAAAGTACTTAACTATGGCTGCTGTGAACCTATGGCTGCTGTGAACCTTGTAAATTGTATAGCAGAAAAATTAGAACAGTGATCTAAGTTAGAATCAGCACAACCACACCAGCACAACCACACCAGCACAACAACACACACTCGCTCTTTGTTCAAAGGGGCGCTATTGTATCGGTGTAGAGCGTGCGGGTAGTCAGGAACCGTCGAAGACGCTGCCCTCTTGACTCTTAAACATTACCTGTTAATTTCGTTAGCTTTGCCTTAACAGGAGTCTGACATGCGTTCTATGCGCTGGGTACTTCGAGTTTTCCTCGTGTTATTGGCTGTTGCCATTGTTAGTTTTGCCGGCCTGTGGTGGCACTTAAAGGGCAGCCTCGCGCCTCTGGAAGGAGAGCAGGTGTTGACCGGGCTCGGTTCGCAAGTGACGGTTGAACGGGATGCGCAGGGTATACCCACCATTGGCGCGAACAATCGAATCGACGCCGCCTATACACTGGGGGTGCTGCACGCGCAGGAACGCTTTTTTCAGATGGATTTGTTGCGCCGCAATTCGGCGGGGGAACTATCGGCCCTGGTAGGCGCCGCGGCGCTGGAGCACGACCGGCGCGTGCGCATCCACCAGTTTCGCAAACGCGCTGAACGCGCGCTCGCCACAGCGGATACACATCAAGCACAATTGTTGAACGCCTACACGCAAGGCGTCAATGAGGGGCTGTCGGCGTTGCGCAGCGCACCGTTTGAATATGGGCTGTTGCGCGTTAAACCGCAACCCTGGACGCAAGCCGACTCCCTGTTGGTGTTGTACAGCATGTATTTGGACCTGCAACCGGAATGGAATGAATACGAACGTTCCCTCGCCGCCATGCGGGATGTATTGCCGGTCGATTGGTATCAATTTTTAACACCGCCAGGGGGGCTGTGGGATTCGCCCATTGACGGCGCCAGGATGGATTGGCGGCGTGCTTTCTCACGCGGCTTTCCTTCGCAGCGATGGCCACAACAACCGTTGGCGCAAATGCAGGCCAACACGGATTCCATCGCCGGCAACTGGACCTATCACGATACCGTACAGTTGGGCTCCAACAATTGGTCTATCGCCGGAGCGCGCACCCAATACACCGCCGCCATGGTCGCCAACGACATGCATTTGAGGCTCAACGAACCGAATATCTGGTATCGCGCTTCTTGGTTTGCAGGGCCGGACCTGCGCAGAGTGACCGGTGCGACGTTGCCCGGCACGCCGACAATGGTGGTCGGTTCCAATCAACATATCGCCTGGGGTTTTACCAACAGCTACGGCGATTTTCACGACAGCATCGTGTTGACCACCGACGAGGACGGCACACGCTATCTCACCACCGACGGCTGGCGGGAATTTGAGATTGAAAAAGAAGTTATCCCGGTTAAAGGCGCGCGGCCGCTTGAAATGCGTGTGAAACTGACACGCTGGGGCCCGGTGATCGGGCACGATCACAACGGCAACCTGCTGGCATTACGCTGGGTCGCCCACGACGTGGAAGGCGCGAATCTCAATTCGCTGTGGCTGGAAACCGCCGACAATGTCTACCAAGCGCTGGACATTGCCGCCACTGCCGGCATCCCCGGCCTGAATTTAAATGTGGTGGACAAACAGGGAAATCAGGCCTGGACCATCATGGGCCGGCTGCCGCGCCGCGTCGGTTTCGCGAAAGCCGGCATATCGCCCACCTTACCCGCCGACTGGTCCGGCGGCAACCTGGGTTGGGACGGTTATTTATCGCCGCGGGAATACCCGCGCGTCATCAATCCGCGGGGCGGTCGCATCTGGACCGCCAACGCGCGGGTGGTGTCGGACGCTCTGTTCGACAAAGTGGGTGATGGCAGTTACGCGCTCGGCGCGCGGCAGCAGCAAATTGAACAGGACTTAACGGCGAGAGAAATATTGACCGAAAAAGACATGCTCGCCGTTGCCTTGGATGACCGTGCGTTATTCTTACAACGCTGGCAACAATTGTTGTTGGACAGTCTCACCGACGCTGTTGTCGCCGGCGACCCGGGCCTGGCCGAGTTGCGCCGGCAGGTGGTTGAATGGCAGGGACGGGCGAGCAAAAGGTCCGTCGGTTATCGGGTGGTCAAACGTTTTCGCGAACAGATAATCGATCGCACCGTCGGCGGTATTTATCGTTTTATAGAAAATAAAACCAAAACGATGGAAAAGGCGCAGCGACAAACGGCGGAGGATCTTCCCACACGAACGTTTTGGCCGGACCAGGTTGACAACCGGGTGGAATACCCCGTGTGGGCCCTGGTTGAACAGCAACCGCCACAACACGTTCCCGCCGGATACGATAACTGGCCCGCTTTTATCGTATCGGTTGCCAAAGACACACTGGCTGAACTAACCAGAGACGGCCAACCACTGGCCAAACAAACCTGGGGCAAAGCCAACACCTTGGCGATAAAACATCCGCTCAGCAACGCGGTACCGTTTTTGTCCCGCTGGCTCGACATGCCCGCCGAACCCATGGACGGCGACACCTACATGCCGCGCGTGCAGCGCCCCTCGTTCGGCGCATCGGAACGCATGGTAGTGGCGCCCGGCCACGAAGACAGCGGGATCTTTCACATGACCACAGGCCAGAGCGCGCATCCGTTGTCGCCTTATTTCAGCTACGGTCACCGCGACTGGGTGGAGGGGAATCCCAGCGCGTTTTTACCGGGGGAAACCAAGTGGACGATGGTGTTGAAGCCGGAGTCCAAGCGTTAGCGCCAGCAAATGAGTTAGAGGTGTTGGTTTGCTCTCCAGCGCGGCGTCGAGCAGCATGAGAGTCTCTTGCGGAAGGGTAGCATCAAGAAGAACGGACTTTTATCATTATTATGGTTTTCTAACCTCGCAAATCCCGTTGTTCATGGCTTTGTTTATCAGCTTTTTGTCAAATGTATAGAAAGAGTCACACTTTGACGATTGGGCTAAATGAAGCGCATCGGAAAAATCCATATTTTCGCCATGCAGGCTTAATGCTTTGGCGAGAATTTGTGGTTTCTCGATCTCCACATTGGCAAGCCCAGCCAGACTTAAGAGCGCAAAATTGATTTTGTCCGGAGAAAACTCATAAGAAAACCTCAACACCCATTCGGTTTCCTGCATGACGGTAAGGCTTAAATAAATTGTTTGTGCATTGAAAAGTGTAAACGATTTTCTATATTGCTCAGGATCGTCTCTGGTAAGCAGGCGTACCACAACATTAGTATCAACAGCGATCATCTTGTTTTTCTATCCCTTTTCTTATGGCTTCATCCATATCCTCAATGGTTTTGGGCTTGCCCTCATATTTGAGAATACCCGCGACTTGATCAAGTGTTGTATTTAAAAAAGGTCTTCTGGGTTTGAGTAAGACGCCATCTTCAGTTTCCAATACCATGAGTTCCTGCCCTATCTCCCAGTTTTGGTGCAGCCTGACAACCTTAGGAATAATGACCTGACCCTTGGTGGAGAGTTTTGTGGTTTCCATAGCAAGCACCATCAATCGTAAGAAAAAAGTAAGACCATTTTAATGCTGAAAATCGAGCAATGACAAGATTTATTTTACAAACCTGGGTTCGTCCACGCTCTTGACAGTAATAGTCGCACTCGCATACTGTGTACGAAAATTTACGAACACATTTACTGAGTATGAAAACTTCAAAATATGCAGCGCTTGGTCAGTACATATTTTCCAAAAGAGAGTATCAGGGAATTGCTACACAGGCCGAATTCGCACAGCTTCTCGAGGTCACCCAGCAGACCGTAAGCCGTTGGGAGGCTGGTACATCGCGTCCTCGAGCCAATGAGCTGCCGAAATTGGCTGGGCTCCTGAAGGTCGACATCGTGGATATTTCTGCTGTGGCCGGGTACGCGTCAGATGCGGTCACAGTGTCGTTCGATCGACCTCTGCCTCTGGCCGCATTGAGCCCTGATAGCTTTGAGCACTTCTCGCTTGATCTCTTGGCGACCCTCTATCATGAACAGGCACAAGTCCATCTGATGGGGAAGACCGGACACGAGCAACACGGTGTCGACATCGAGGCTCACTTCGCTGATGGCAGCCTGATTACCTTCCAGTGCAAGCGGGAAGCACAGTTCGGCCCTGCGAAGGTCCGTAAAGCGATCAACGCGCAGACCATCCCGGCGAAGGAGAAGTATATCCTTCTGTCGCGAGTTGCCAGCCCAGACGCAAGAGGGGAAATCCGGTGTGCCCGTGGTTGGAACATTTGGGATCAGACTGATATCACCCGCATCTTCCGAACGCTGCCCAAGACCGAGCAGGTTCGTATTGTCGACATCTACTTCCCTTCACAAAGATTCGTGCTGACCGGGGAGATGGGGCCTGGACCCTGGCTTACCGTTGCAGACTTCTTCGCGCCATATCTTGGTGATGAGCGAGTATTCAATCAGTGTTGGGACTTGGTAGGTCGAACTTCAGAGCTCGATCAACTAGCGAAAGCGCTTGCTGATCGTGATGTAGTTGTGACCAATCTCATTGGGCGCGCAGGTGAAGGGAAGTCGCGCGTGCTCCGCTCTGCGCTAGAGGCTTTCTCCGCCAGGCATCCGGAGGTGCGTGTGGTCGTCGCCTCTCCCCATGAAGAGATCAGCGCGAAAGGGTTAGAAGACCTCGGCACGGGCGAAAAGCTATTGCTGGTAGACGACGCCCATGATCGTGGCGATCTCACCCAACTGATACATTTCGTAGCAGACGAACGGTCGCAGGCACGACTGCTGCTGGCCACTCGGCCCTACTGGAAAGAAATTGTCCAGGCGGAATTGGCTCGGACCGGACTCTCCGGCAAGCTCGTTGCGTCAGTCACACTAGCGAAATTTACAAAAAAAGATGCTACGGCGCTTGCGTCGCAGGTCTTGACGAAGCATGGTGCATCGACAGATCTCGCTGCAAAGATCGCAGAAATAGCTTACGATAGCCCACTCGCTCTGGTGGTCGGAGCACAGATAGTCGCGAAGGAGGGTGTGCATCCCGAGCTCTTCCGATCGAACGAAGATTTCCGCGCGACGGTTCTCGACCGCTACGAGCAAATGATCGCCAAGGGTATCGCGACAGGCAAGGACCAAGACCGCGTTCACGCGATGTTACGTGTGCTTGCTCTGATCCAACCTGTTGTGCCAGACGATCGGTGTGTCATCGAACTTCTCTCGAACCTGGAAGGAATCGATGCTCCGGATGCTTCGCGCCTCGCTCGCCTACTCATCGACTCGGGCGTCTTATTCAAGCGGGGTGCGCGGTATAGGCTGTCTCCGGACCTGCTTGCCGACTCAATCATCGAATCTGCTTGCATCACATTGAGCGGCACGTCCAATGGATACGTCGAACAGGTTTTCGACGCGGTCATTCCGGAATACAAAGAGCATGTATTACTCAATGTTGCCCGACTGGACTGGCGACGTAATGAGGGCGATACGTCTGACAGTCGCTTGCTCGACGGTATTTGGTTCAAGC
>JARROD010000079.1:0-12539 GCA_037384225.1 Exilibacterium sp. | reverse complement strand
GAGAATTATTCCAGCCGGATTGTATTGCGCCAGCCACTCGACCAACGCGGATATCCGCTGAGTATAATCACAACCGGAAAGCCAAGTTGGGAGTGATGAAGGTAACTTCTCAATAACCCGGGGTAATTGAGAAGTTACTGATGAAGTGACGCACTGGCGCAGGAAATTTGACGCCGTGCGTCACTATGGAGTCCGTGCCGAAATTTCCAGATCATCTTCAAAGTCAGCGAGCGCTTGTGATTGAGGGTTTCGTAAACGGGATTGCTTTTGCCGATCATGGGCTCCAGATCTTTTACAGTTAGTCGTTTAACAATCTACGAAGTCGATAAAATTTTAGCCTCAAATTCACCACAATTATCTGCCATTCTTACAAACCTTTTTAGTATTTCTTATTGTTCATCCTAAGAAATCAGCAATCAATGCCGCGATGGGCGCCATATAATTCTAACGTCCAGCAAATAATTCTAACGCCCAGCAAATTTCGTTGTGGTGCCGCCGCAATACGGCCACTAGCCCACGTTCAACGAACTTACAGGCCAGCCAACAGGAGGTTACGATGGAGACTCAAGTAATGATCGACGACTCGCCGGCGCCGGTGCTAAGCAAGCTCACTGCAACCCATTTGCCCCAGGCAGTGGCTCTATCATCCGAGATGGGCTGGCCATACCGGGCGGAAGATTGGGCATTCGCCCACGCACTTGGCGATGGGCTCGCCCTTGAGCTGGGAGATCGTCTAATCGGTACTGCAATGCGATGGAATTATGGCAATGCCTTCACCAGCATCGGGATGATCATTGTCGGCAAAGAGTTCCAGGGCCACGGTTACGGTGCACGTCTCGTCGACGCACTTTTGGCCGGAGTAGAATCAACAACGGTGTTCTTGAATGCTACACGAGAGGCATTCGATCTCTATCAACGCCGTGGCTTCATCAGCACTGGCGTGCTAAATCAGCACCAGGGTGTCCCGGTATTGAACGGCGCCAGCTCACAACAGTCGAGGGTAAGAAAAGCCGAAGCATCCGACCTTTCCCTGATCATGGATCTGGACGAGGGCTGTCTTGGCATGCCAAGAACCGGGTTGCTCAAAAGCCTGGCAGAGATAGGGCAGTTGACCCTCATTTCCGCAGGCGGCGTAGCCAGCGGCTATGCAGTGTGCCGAGCGTTTGGACGGGGGCACGTTATCGGTCCTGTGGTTGCGCAAAATCTCGAAGACGCCCGCACCCTCATCGAAGCCGCCATCTCCCAACTGTCGGGCGGTATTGTTCGTGTGGATACCTCTGCCGATTCAGGTCTAAGCCCGTGGCTGGAGGAGAGGGGGCTGAAATGTGTCGATACGGTAACCCCGATGATGCGCGGGACGCCGCCCCAAACTTCGCTGCAGACCCGAATCTTCGCGCTCTGCAGTCAGTCACTTGGCTAGGAAATTCTTAAAATGCGTTCCGAGGCCAAGGTCCGGACTGATCCCCCATCAGAAAAAATGGTCGCTGTAAGCGGCGATAGGAGCAACCGATGAAACTCTCTTCTTACTGGCTGGACACAGCCCCGACATTTGGCGGCGCCTCGCAGGAACCTGTAGAAGGTAAGGCGGACGTGGTTGTTGTGGGGGCTGGACTAACCGGCGTTTCTGCGGCGTTGGCGCTGGCCAAGAAAGGCGCGCGTGTCGTGGTGTGCGAGGCGGAGACCGTAGGACACGCTGCCTCAGGCCGCAACGGCGGCATGTGCAACAACGGATTTGCCCAGGATTACGCTGCCATCGCAGCGAAATTCGGTACCGAAAAAGCCAACTACCTGTACCACAGCTTTGACAAGGGCGTTGACACGATTGAACGGCTGGTGCGCGAAGAGGGAATCGACTGTAGTTTCAAGCGTGTCGGCAAACTCAAACTCGCCGCCAAGCCCGAGCATTATGAAAAGCTCGTCCGCACCCAGGCGCTACTCGTCAAACAAGCCGATCCGGATACGGAAATCGTCACCCGCGAGCAATTGCGCGACGAACTGGGCTCGCAACGCTATTACGGCGGCATGCTCTTCAAGAAAAGTGCGGGCATGCATGTTGGCCGCTTCGTCACCGGACTCGCCGAGGCCGCGGCCCGCCGTGGCGTTCAAATTCATGAGCGCACCCCCGTCACCGGTTTTCGGCAGGTCCAGGGCGGTCATGAGGTCACGACCCCCCGGGGCCGTATCGTTGCCTCTCAGGTACTGCTGGCCAGTGGCATCTCACAGGTGGGCCCCCTTGGCTGGATTCGGCGGCGCGTAGTGCCGGTTGGGGCTTTTATCATTGTGACCGAGCCCCTGCCCACCGATTTGCTGGATCAACTGATACCCCGCCGGCGCATGTACACCGACACCAAGAACCTGGTGAACTACTTCCGGACGACTCCCGATAACCGGCTTTTGTTCGGTGGCCGGGCCCGTTTTGCGGTTTATCCCAAGTCCGACACCAAGAGTGGTGCCATTCTGCATCGTTCGATGTGCGAGGTATTCCCCCAACTTGCCAAAGTGTGCGCCGATTATTGCTGGGGCGGCATGGTGGATATGACCCAGGATCGCCTGCCCCGCGCCGGCGAACGCAACGGCATTTACTACTCCATGGGTTACAGCGGTCACGGCACGCAAATGTCCACTTATATGGGTACCGTTATGGCCGAAGTGATGGAAGGTCGCACCGATCTCAACCCCTGGAAGGAATTCAACTGGCCTGCCATCCCCGGTCACTTTGGCCCTCCCTGGTTCCTGCCTTTCGTGGGTGCCTTTTACCGACTAAAGGATCAACTGCAGTGACTTCTCCCATCAAATATCTTGCCGACTCCGGTCGGCTCGAACAGTGCTTTATCAATGGCGAGTGGACGGCAGCCGATATCGCGGGCCGCTCCACTGTCATCGATCCATCCACCGAGGAGGCGATTGCCGAAATCGCCCTGAGCAGTGCCGCCGATGTCAATCGGGCTGTGGCTGCGGCCAAAGCTGCCTTCCCCGCTTGGTCGGCGACAACAGTCGCTGACCGGGTTGAGTTGCTGGGGCGAATCCACGATTTGATTCTCGAACGGGTTGAAATGTTTGCCCAGGCTTTGTCCCTGGAGATGGGTGCGGCCATCAGCTACGCCCGCACTGCCCATGTGCCACTGGCGGCCGAGCACATCCGCGCGGCGCGTGAAAACCTGACGACTTATCCTTTTCTGAGTCACCGGGGCACCACCGCCATCCTGCGCGAGCCAGTTGGCGTGTGCGGGCTGATTACGCCCTGGAACTGGCCGCTGTATCAAATTACCGCCAAGGTTGGCCCTGCACTGGCGGCAGGCTGCACAGTCGTGATGAAGCCGAGTGAACTGTCGCCGCTCAGCGCCCTGATTTTCGCCGAACTGATCCACGATGCCGGCATACCGGCGGGGGTTTTCAACCTCGTCAACGGTGATGGCGCCGGGGTCGGAACCGCCCTTTCCACCCATCCCGATGTGGATATGATCTCCATCACCGGGTCGACCAGGGCAGGGATCCTCGTGGCCCAGGCAGCCGCTCCCACAGTCAAGCGGTTGGCCCAGGAGCTGGGCGGTAAATCCCCCAACGTCATATTGCCGGACGCCGACCTGACCAAGGCGGTGCCGCCGGGGGTGGCCGCCTGTTTTCGCAATGTCGGTCAGTCCTGCAGCGCGCCGACACGCATGATTGTTCCCCGCGATCGACTCCAGGAAGTGGAGGCGCTGACCCGTGATGCCGCAGCCGAGTTCGTCGTTGGCGATCCACGCTCGGAGCAAACCACCCATGGCCCGGTTGCCAACCGGGCCCAATTTGACAGGGTACAGAAATTAATCCGTATCGGCATGGATGAAGGTGCCAAGCTGGTCTGTGGCGGGCCGGGAAGGCCGGACGGCCTGGATCGTGGCTTTTATGCACGCCCGACGATCTTTTCCGAAGTAGGCACCAAAATGACGATTGCCCAGGAGGAAATCTTCGGGCCGGTATTGTCAATCCTCCCTTATGACACAGTCGAAGAGGCGGTTGAGATCGCCAACGACTCGATATACGGGCTCGGCGCCCAGGTCCAGAGCGCAAGCATCCAGAGCGCTCGGGCCGTGGCGGCAAAATTGCGGTGTGGTCAGGTGCATCTCAATTACCCGGCCTGGGATCGCAATGCGCCGTTCGGTGGCTACAAATGTTCCGGTAATGGTCGGGAATATGGCATCGAAGGTATCGAAGAGTATCTGCTAACCAAAGCTGTCGTCGGTTATGGTCCAGGCGATGATGAATTCCATTAAGGAGCCCTCGATATGCCACTAACGATAAAAGCCATCCCCAGTGATGACAAACTCCCTGCTTCCGCTGACGTCGTTATCATTGGCGGGGGCATTGTCGGTGTAACGGCGGCCTATTTTCTGGCCAAGCGCGGGCTTTCTGTCGCGCTGACTGAAAAGGGCTGTGTCAACGGCGAGCAGTCGAGCCGTAACTGGGGTTGGTGCCGGCAGCAGAACCGCGATGCCCGCGAGCTGCCGATGTCGGGTCTTGCCTTGCGCTTGTGGGATCAGCTCACGGCAGAAATCGGCAATGACATCGGATTTCGTCGCTGCGGCCTGCTCTATGCCACTGACAATCCCGCACAGCTTGAGGAATGGGAAAAGTGGCGGGAGGTCGCGCGCCAGTTCGACGTCAACACCAGGATGCTCACGGCTGGCGAAGCAACGTCATTGATTCCGGCCAATGGCCGCAAGTGGCTGGGCGGTGTCCATTCCCAGGATGACGGCAAGGGAGAACCCTGGCTGGCGGCATCGGCCATTGCGGAAGGTGCGAGAGCGCTGGGCGCCACCATCCATCAAAATTGTGCGGCCCGTGGCCTGGACGTGACCAATGGTGCAGTGACCGGCGTCATTACCGAAAAAGGCGTTATTCGAACAAGCACGGTGCTGTGTGCTGCCGGGGCATGGGCTTCGGCGTTCTGTCGGCAACACGGCATTACTTTCCCGCTGTCGACCGTACGCCAGACCTCGCTTCGCACCGCGCCGGCTCCCAATATTGGCGAGGCGATCTACACGCCCGATTGCGCGCTTACCCGTCGCCTCGACGGCAGCTACACCGTGGCGATCAGCGGCAAGGGCACCGTGGAGATCACCCCACAGGGCCTTCGCTTTGCGCGGGAGTTCATGCCAATGTTTATCAAGCGTTGGAAAAACGTGGACATTCGTGTCGGCAAATCTTTTTTCCAGGGACCGGAGTCCATGAGAAAATGGCAAACAATCGGCGAGACGCCCCTGGAGCGTATGCGAATTCTCGATCCCGAGCCTAACATGAAAACAGTTTCTTCCATGATGGAGCGGATCAGGTCTCGTTTTCCCGCTCTGGCGAACATCGAGCTCACTGAATCCTGGGGCGGTTATATTGATTGTACACCCGATGCGGTTCCGGTTATTTCCCCGGTGGACGACATAAGCGGCTTTTTACTCGCTGCCGGGTGCTCGGGCCATGGCTTCGGACTCGGTCCGGCTATTGGCCACCTGGCCGCCGACCTGGTTGCCAACGATACACCCTGTGTCGATCCCACACCATTCCACTTGTCACGCTTGCTGGATGGTTCCAAATTCGATATCGGTGCAATCTGATCTCCTGGTAAGCATGTGGCTATCACCCGCCCTGTAGATCACCGGTTCGCCACCTTCCGGCGTCAGTTCAATGACGCCTTCGATAATATAACAGAACTCGAAAGTCTCGCCCTTTATTGACTTGTTGACCCCTGGCGTACCCTGCCACACTCCGGTTTTAATCTTGCCATCGCGAGCCAAATCCGCTGGCCAGGACTTTAGTAACGGGTTGCCCTCTACTAGCCGCTCCGGATCAACTCGGGATTCTCGGGGCGCTTCGCTGGGGTTCAGATCGATAGTTTTTAGCAGTGACATAATCCACCTTTTTTGCGTGTGGGAAAAAACAATGGCATTTCGCCATCATCATCATTGAAAGATTATAAGGAGTCCCTGAAAGCAGAATGCTTTAAATACCGCTGCCAGTTCGGCAAAAATCGCCGTTAAATGCGGCGACGGCGAAAAAAAGCGTTGTTAATGTCGAAGATGCGAATCTCCGAATAAACGCCCACTTCCCGCACTTGGCGAGTATGCCTTTGCGGTCGTGAATGCAGCGCATGTAGAGGGCGTGCCCGTTCCTAACGGTTCACCCTACAAACCTCAAAAGGATTCCCGCACATGTCCCGCATTTAATTGGATGTTGCTGCTTGATGGCTGGGTAATAGGCATGAACTGCCAAAAGGAAAATATAAAACGGAATTTCTTGCATTGTTGTCCATAAAAGGCGGCAGAATTATCTAAAACCTATGTCTTAAAATACTCCTGCCAGAAAAATAAATTAGAGGACTTTGAAATGAATTTCAAAAAAGCTCTTCTGCCTGCGTTGATTAGTGCTGTCACAACACCTGCATTTGCGGCTGTGGACCAGAATGAAGCGGCCCAGATAGAGACTCTTGAAGAGGTTATTGTCACGGGTACGCGCCGCCAGAATCGAACGGTTACTCAATCTGTGGTTCCGATCGATGTGTTCTCATCGGAGGATCTGATCCGGCAGGGAACCTCAGATACTAACGCCTTATTCCAGGCCCTTATACCCTCTTTCAGTGTGGCCCAAAACTCCATTTCCGGGGGTACCTCGTTCGTTCGTCCACCAAACCTCCGTGGTCTTCCCCCTGACCAGACACTCGTTCTGGTGAATGGAAAACGACGACACCGGTCTGCCATGATCAATACTGATGTTGGCGCGAATTCGTTGCTGAGTCAGGCCGTCGACCTCGCCCAAATCCCTGCAGTTGCGATCAAACGAGTTGAAGTGCTTCGCGATGGCGCATCAGCCCAATATGGCTCTGACGCTATCGCAGGTGTTATCAACATTGTCCTCAAGGACGATAATTCCGGCTTTAGCGGCGGCGGCCGTTTGGGTCAGTATTATGCGGGTGATGGTGAAGATTATCAGCTGGCGTTTAATACCGGGTTTGCTGTCGGCGATAATGGCTTCATCAACGTCAGCGCTGAATACGTGAATGGCGGGCCTACCAGCCGGGGTACCCAGCGACCTGGTGCATTGCAACTGAGCCAGGAAAGACCAGAGCTTAACATTCCCGATCCTGTTCAGGATTGGGGTAAAACCGAGATGGATGTGAAGCGACTTTTTGTTAACAGTGCCTTCGATATTGGCGACAGCGAGGTTTATTTTTTTGGTAACTATGGTCTCGGCGATGGCACCCAAAATTTCAACTACCGCCAACCGTTCGACACTGCAAATTTCAACCGGACCGGCCTGTTCAATGTAACCTATTACCTTGATGAACTCCCCAACGGAAATCGGGACGCGACCGGGGCGACTTTCAATTTCGCAGACATGTTACCTAACGGCTTCAAACCCATTTTCTCGGGCGAGATCGATGATATTGCTGGCACAATCGGTTTTCGCGGTCAAATGGGAGAGCTTAATTACGACTTTTCTGCCAGCCATGGTCAAAACGAGCTAAGCTTTTCCCTCGCCAACACACTTAATCCATCCTTTGGCCCGGATACACCAACCAGCTTCCACCTGGGTAAGTTTACCCAGAAAGAACAAAATATAAATGCCGACTTCAGTTATCCTGTCGATCTTGGCTTAGCCAGTCCACTTAACGTTGCCTGGGGTGTGGAGTATCGCCGGGAAGAATACGAAATTGGCTTGGGAGACACAGCGTCCTGGTCAGCGGGCCCCTTTGCGCGCCAGGTAGTGGAAAACCCCGACGGCTCAACCTTTGTTGTCACCAGCTCGGTGGGATCGAATGGCAGCCGTGGCAAAGGCCCTCGCAGTGTTGGAACAAGTTCGCGGAAAAACTATGCCTTCTATATCGATCTTGAGACCGATGTAACCAGTGCATTCACAATTGGTGCCGCAGCACGATATGAGGACTTCAATACATTTGGCGGTACATCCAATGTCAAAGGTTCCGCCCGCTATGAACTTTCGTCGACCCTGGCGGTCAGGGGTGCGGTCAGTACGGGTTTCCATGCTCCCTCGCCAGGCCAGACAGATACCAGCAATGTGACACTGAACTTCGAGGCCGGTAGCACGACGCCGGTGCAGACGGGTACCTATGCGGTTTCAAATCCGGCTGCGATTTATTACGGTGCGAAGGATGTAGAGCCTGAAGAGTCACTCAATTTGACTGCTGGTGTAGTGATTACACCAGCCTCGGGTATCAACCTGACGGTTGACTACTACAACATTCGTATTGAGGATCGCCTTGGTCTGTCGAGGGCATTCTCTGTAACGTCTGACGACCGGACCGCACTTGCTGAACTCGGAGTTGCCGATGCGAATGAACTCAATCGGGTTCAGTATCTGACCAATGCCTTTGACACGCGAACCCAGGGGATCGATGCTGTGCTGACGAAGGCTATCCACACGGCTAACGCAGGCACCTTCAATACCTCGCTGAGCTTGAACTGGAATAAGACAAAGGTAATCGATCGCGACCCAGTCGTTGTCAGCGACGCGCGGGTGGCCACTCTTGAGAAAGTTCACCCAAAATTGCGTGTGAACTTGACGGAAACATGGGAAATGGGCCCGTTCTCGCTTTTGACCCGGGTTAATTACTATGGCAAGTATACAGTCACGGCCAATAGCGGTGCTGCCCAGACTTTTGGTGAAGAAGTCGTTGTTGATCTTGAGGGCACTTATCAGTTCAACGATAACTTCAGTTTTTCGTTTGGTGCACAAAACCTGTTCGACAACTTCCCCGACAAGGATCTCCGTTCCATTGACCCGAACACGGGTTTGCCGGGCAATGGCAACCAGTATATCGACGTTTCACCCTTCGGCTATAATGGCGGCTTCTGGTATATCCGAACCAATGTAGATTTCTGATACGGCAAGAAATTGTAAAGTCGTAAACACTGCAAGGGCCACCGTTCCGTCGGGAACAGTGGCCCTTTTTTATGTCGGGTTTTTCTGCAGCCCTTTAGAGTGGGAAAGACGGCCAGTTCCGCGGCGTGCCAGTAACTGAACGGTTGCAATCGGTGCTGCCAGTTGAAGCGTTCGTGAAGGGGCTTGGTGAAGCGCTTTTGACGTCAGATCGCCAGATGGCGTTCGACGAGAGCCACATGCAGGCGGATACCCGTTGCCAGCACATCGTCGTTGAAGTCGTAACGGGGATGATGGAGCGGTATTTCCTCATCGCCGCGACCCTGGCCCAGCCAAATGTACGCGCCCTCGCAGGCCTGGAGCATGAACCCGAAGTCCTCCGAGGTGAAGGCCGGCTGTGAGGCGAGTTCGGCGTGGGCAAAGCCGGCCGCAGCGGCCAAGGCTTCTTCTGCGGCGTCCGCGTTGTTGATTGTCGCCGGATAGTAGCGATTGTAATTCACCGTTACGCGTGTCTCGCTGGCCAAGCCGACTCCGTCGGCAACGCGTCGTAGAGACTCTTCGATTTGGTCCTGCACCGCGGTATCGAAAGTGCGTACCGTGCCCACAATGCGCACCGCAGCGGGGAGGACGTTGTGCGAACTTCCTCCCTCGATCTGTGTTACGGAAAGCACCGCCGTGGACATCGGCGGGATCCGACGGGATACCAGACCGTTGAGTTGAGTGACGAGGTTGCTCGCCGCCAGGATCGCATCCGGTGTCTTGTGGGGCATGGCGGCATGGCCACCGCGCCCCTCAATCAGAATCTCAAATTTGTCAGCCGCCGCCATGATCGGCCCCGGCCGCGTCGAAACCGTCCCGGCAGGAAGGTCCGGCCAGTTGTGAAAGGCAAACACCCGGTCACAGGGAAATCGATCAAACAACCCATCCTCGACCATGGCCCGGGCGCCGGCGTGCCCCTCTTCGGCCGGCTGGAAAATGAAATGCACCGTGCCGTCGAAGCGGCGGGTACGAGCGAGATGCCGAGCGGCGCCCAGTAGCATCGCCACATGTCCGTCGTGACCGCAGCCGTGGAATACTCCCGGATTGCGGCTGGCATAGGGCAGGCCGGTTTCCTCATGGAGCGGCAGCGCGTCCATGTCCGCGCGCAGGCCAATGCTGCGGTCGGAATTACCTACCTTCAGGGAGGCGACGACACCGGTTTTGCCGATGCCCGTGTGTACCTCCAGCCCGAGTTCGCGCAGAGCCTCTGCAATCTTGTTGGCCGTGCGGTGTTCTTCGTAGGCAAGTTCTGGATTGGCGTGAATGTCGCGGCGAAAAGACACCAAAGGCGCCACCAGATCGTCAATTTTCCACACGTTGTCTGACATCGTTTACTCCTTCTGAAACGGATGTGCTTCTGTCGGATGGGTGACAGGCATTCATCAATATGCCGCCTGTGCATACTCTCTCCCGGGAGTGGAAGAGGGTATAGGAGCTTGCCGTCCGGGGCCGGATCACTCCGGCAAATGCTGCAGAACAAAAGACAGTGTGGCGAAGTGCTCGATCTTGTCGATACGCTTCGGCTCGTCAGACGGACCTTCGTAGGTGGCGCCAATCACGTTGAGAGCCTGGTTGCGCACGGGAAAGTACACGGTTCCGTCTTCACCGGTGATCCAGGGCTGCTGGTCGGGCATAGTGACGAAATCTTGGATAACGCGGGCACCTGCTACCGGCTTGCCCTTGTAAAGAACCTTCACTTTGATCATGTCGCCGGCTTGGGCGGGCATGTCCTCGCCGTGCAAATCGTATTTGCCGTCCTTCAGGGCGGGAGCACCATTGACGGGAATGATTTGCAGCGTCTGGCTGGGGATTTTGGGAACATTCCGCAGCATGCCACGAATATGCACGGCGTACTTCATGGTCTTTTCGGCGATGACAGCATCGGGCACTTCGTCACGGCCCTTGGCGTGCCATTTGCCGTCCTTCGTCTTGGACCAAACACCATTGTTCATTACTGCGGACACGGCCTCCGGGTAGTCATCCCCACCCACCAGGACCATAGGGCCCGCCTTGATCAATTTGGCATCCACCTTGTTCCAATCGCCGTCATAACCGGTTATGCCGACCATTTTGTCGAATCGCTTCACGGTGTCGAGGTCGTCGGCACCCACTCCGTACACCAGGGCGAGTTGTTTGGAACGCTCTGCAAACCAGATGCCGTGAGCATAGGCCTGACTGCCCATTAATAGGCTCACTGCGGTTGCCGATGCTGTGATAAATTTACCTAACTTTTTCATGGTAACTCCTATTAATGAAGATTTATTGGTTTTGTACGGAAGTTGAAGGTTAGTTTTTCTCGTAAACATTCTGGTAACGCTTTCCTGGATAAATGCTGCATCACCTTCCGCCTTGGTAATGATCGCCAGCACCGCTGACCCGCTGGGGATACTCGCCCCCTCAGCCACAAAACCGTTGTCCTTGATGGAGGGCAGTGCGTATTGGCTTTTTCCCACACTGTTTTCTACCGTTGAACAGTAGATCACAAGGGCTGCAGCGCTGACATCTGAATCCGGGCTCTGCGACGGCATAAACGATGGAATTTGTCGGTCATTTCGGCAAATTTTGCCGGTGCGGTTTGGTCTTTCACAGTGCAACCCAGTCAGGCCGACAGCCGAAGCGGAACACTGAAACAGAGAGCCAGATCGAGCGATACATAATTTCGAACTCGGGGGTGGATATGGAATAAATTCTGCCGATCAAATGCGGAAACGGCAGATTATTGGCGGCCAGGAGTAGTAGGCTAGTCTCATTGGGTTAGTCATGAAGAATATCGTTTTACACTGATCTCACAGGCATCTGGTTAGTCGTGAAGAACATAGTTTTGATACTGCTAAGTACGCTTGCGGCTGTGCCCGCGTTTTCGAGCGAACTACACTCTGACAAGGTTGGTGCGGAATTTATGCTCGATGAATTTGAGTACCGCTCCCAACCCGGAGAGAACCCCGTGGCATGGAGCGCTGCCATTTCAGTGGGCACCGAGAACCGGCAATTGTGGTTGATTTCGGAGGGCGAGCGAACTCGCGGCAGGCTGGACAGCAACGAATTGCGGGCCTATTACAGCCACCGTATGCAGCCGGACTGGTATATCAATGTCGGTTGGCGCGGCGATATTAAGCCCGAGCCCGAACGCAAGTGGTTCCTGTTGGGCGTGGAAGGGAGTGTGCCTTATGATATAGGGATGGCGTTTTCGCTTTATTCGGGTGACGACGGGGATACGGCTATACGTTTCGAGTTGGAGCGCGAGTTTAACCTGGCGCGCGATTGGATGTTAACGCCCCAGATTAAAGTGAATGGCTATGGGCAGAACGATCCGGAAACGGGAACCGGTTCCGGGCTGGCGGATTTTGAATTCGCCGTGCGTCTGGCCTATGAATTGTCGCCAGCGGTTGTACCTTACATCGGGGCTATTTGGGCCAAACCCTATGGGCAGACCGCCGATTACGCCCGTGCGGAAGGCGAGGGAGGCAGTACCACCCAGGTTTTATTCGGTGTCAGTCTGCAGTTCTAATATATACCCTATCGTTGCATAAATTTTCGGCCCAGGACCGCTTCGCTCCTTCTATAGCAGCATTTTCAGGGCCGTGCTCAATTTTTCTAATCCTCACATAGGGATAGCTATGCTCCGGTTAGAA
>JARROD010000078.1:0-30292 GCA_037384225.1 Exilibacterium sp. | reverse complement strand
GGAGACTGTTTTTAAACGACGAACCGAATAACTTTAAATGCTCGGTGTGGCTGACAGTGGTTGAACCAAAAAGCCGGCGGGCACTTCTATTGTGTGTGGTGATCGTGCCATCCTCATACCAAAAATGCCTGGGTATAATCTGCGTGGTGCATGGCATCCAAAAACCGGTTCGGGCACTGCGTTATGAATAGCAATGCTGTTTTGATGGGGTCACCGTAATTTCGGTAATTGACGCTATTCGGCCACGTACAATCACTCAAGAACGTTATATTGCCTGTTCCGTAGTGATAGGAACTTCCCTGGCACTGGACATATTAAAAAATGTGCCAATATCTTTTTCAAATTTATTTTTTGGCACGCTGACTACTGTCAGCGTAACAAATATTCTGAAATAAGTTCAGTGAAATGAAAAATAATCGCATGTATTATATATGCCCACAGCGTTCGGGATTTAAGTTGTCAGAGTACGCCAATTTTTTCCCCCGTTAATAATATCCCCTGTTAATAACAGGAGGCGCGACGACGCAGGATAGCGGTCCCCCTGTAAGGGCGGATGGCTAGGAGCAGGACAAAAAGGGACGTGCTCTGACGGCTTAAATTTTAAACGTTTTTTGTATATTCATTATCTCGATAAGACATAATAAAAAAATAGGAAAAGGTATAATAACAAATGACAACAACCAAAATTCTAAGTACAGTTTCGGCCCTGCTGGTAACAGGCCTGCTCGCGCTGCAGCTTCAGGCTGCACCCAGCGTGCAAAAAGCCGAAGCATCGATCATGACAACCAACGCCACCGAATGGTGGGACGATCGTTACGGCGACGCCTATTTGAGCAGCATGTCCTATTCGCAGGATTCGCTGCTGAGCTACAAAGGCTGGCAATACGCCACCTATTACAACGCCGAGCGGCACGTTGTGGTACAGCGGCGTAAATTACCTGACGGTCAATGGCAAAGCCTGGTGTTGACGGACTATACCCAGACCACGAACGACAACCATAATAATATTTCCATCGGCATTTCGCCCGTGGACGGCCGCCTGCATCTGGCCTTCGATCACCACGATGATACGCTGCACTACCGCCAGTCCAGCGCCGATGTCGTGAACAACCCGCAGGATTGCCACTGGGATGCCTCCCTGTTCGGCAGCGTGCAAGACCACCTTAACCACGGCACCGTCTCCTCGCTGACCTACCCGCGATTCGCAATGGCGCCGGACGGTACGCTGATCTTCGAAGCGCGTTTGGGTCAAAGCGGCAACGGTGAGAGCTGGCTGTGGCGCTACAATAATGACGGTACCTGGACCGAAACCGGTAAATTCATCGAAAATACCTACGACGGCGGTGACGCCAATGCTTACTTTTTTGGCATTCGTTTCGACATTAATAACCGCCTGCACGCCGCTTGGGTTTGGCGCGAAAATTTCGGCGGCAATTCCAACCACGACATTATGTACGCCTACAGCGATGACCACGGTTCCACCTGGCGCAACAATAGCGGTAGCCTTGTAGCCACCACCGGAAGCGCCTTCATTACCTTGGATGACGATGTCAAAGTCTGGGACATCCCCACCGATTCGGGCTTGATCAATCAGGAAGCAATGGCCGTGGATCTTCAAGGCAGAGTGCACATATTGGCCCGGCGAGACATCGACGGCGTCAACAAGCAAGTGCACTTCTGGCGGGATGGCAACGGCACCTGGATTCAAAACAGTACCGGCATCAACACCAGGCGCTGGGACAATCGCTCCAAAATCGGTTTCGATAGCAGCGGTAATGTCTACGCCATTATGCCCAGCCTGCAAATTGCTTCCGCCAGCGCGGCCAAAGGGTATACGGACTGGACGGTGGTCGAGTCCCGCGACAGCGGCCGCTTCCATCATTCCGAACCCTTGATCGACTACTACGCCATGCGAAGTGGTAAAGACGAGTTGTACGTCTATGCCCAAAAAGGCACTGTCAACAGTACTTCGCCGGACATAGCCGTGATCAAATACACCCTCGACGGGCCAGCCTATTCCGGCTGGACGCTGTGCGCCCACGAAGGCCAGTTGTGCGAGTTCAGCGCAACCCAGGAGGTGCGTTACGGGGCCAACGGGAGTTATTTTTCCGGCAGTTACACCGGCTCAGTGGCTTGCGGCAACGACACTTTCGGTGACCCGATTCCCCGTGTTGAAAAAATCTGTGAAGTCTATGTGAACAGTGGTGAAACCGTCGAAAACTGGTCATTTTGCGCCGCGGAGGGAGAAACCTGTCGTTTCCCGGGCACAAGAAACGTCAGATATGGAGCAAACGACAGCTACGCCACCGGCAACCATACCCATCACGTGGCTTGCGACAACGCCACCTTCGGAGATCCGATTCACGGGACCGTGAAGAGCTGCGAAATCAACATCAACGATTGGATCTATTGCGCGGCCGAGGACCAGCAGTGCAATTTTTTGGGCACTCGCGAAGTGCGCTATGGAGCCGATGGTCACTACACCACCAAAATATTGACCGATGGAACCAAGTGCGACAATGTCACGTTCGGCGATCCCATCAAGGACAGGGTGAAAGCCTGTCATTATCGTAAGATCGAGGATTGATCACGGCACTCGCAGCATGCCCCTTAGGACAATTGCAGGGCGACCAGCACCTCCTCGCTGCTCGATAGATCACCGAGGATGCGCCGCAGCGGTGGAGGGGCTAACTTGATCAGTGTCGGTGTGGCGATGATGGCGTCGCGCTCAGCGACTTCCGGATTTTCACTGACATCGACAATATCCAGCCGACAGCGTCCCACCAGTTCGTTGCTGCAAATTCCCTGAATGGTCGCTACGGCGTGGGAGGATTGGGCGGTTTTGGATAACACGTAAAGCGTCAACACCACTTCGCTTTTGTCGCCATCGTGATGGGTTCCACTGTTTTCCTTATCGTTCACTCCTCGTATTTCTCGCCGACCCATATGCCCTCCTTTCTAGCCTCGTATAAATAAATTGCTTTGCTGTGCTGGCGCCCTCGCATCTTGAGCACATTCAGCAATCGTTTGACCTTCTGGCCGCGTTCGACATAACGCAACAGAATGATCCCGTCGACGACGGAACTGAGGCGCATATCGGTGGTTTCCATTTGTCCCAGCAGTTGGCCGCGCACGGCGCCGAAGACACCGCTGGTCAAGTATGTCATCAGACAGGTAACACCCTGAGCTTTGCAGAATTCCAGCAGTTGAATCAAAAACTGGCGCACCTGCTCCCCGTTCATGGTGGCCGATTCCAGACTGGAAATGGAGTCCACGACTATGCGTTTGCAGCTCGATTTAATGACCGAGTTAGCTATTGTATAGAGCAACTGGTCGGTTGAAATGTCGATCAGAGGCACATCGATAAAATGCAGAGCGCCCGACTGGATCGCGCGCTTAAAATTCCAGCCGTGCCCAAGGGCGGTTTTTTTGATTTGCCCGCTGGGCTCCTCCAGGGCGACGTAGACCACCGGTTCCCCGACCTTGACACCCTCCAGTGCAAATTGTAGGCCGAATGTGGTCTTGCCGGTGCCTGTATTGCCGCTGATCAACACCATGTGGCCTTCCGGTATACCGCCGCCGACCAGTTCATCGAATCTCTCAATGCCGAAGCTTTTGAGGTTATTGAGACTGGTCTTTGCCAGCCGTCGGTCGATCGGAATTTTGGGATAGAGTTCCATGCCATGCGTATGGATGTCGAATTCGACCTTACCGCTGCGGTAGCCGACCCCACGCATCTTGCGCACGAACAGATGGCGCAGTATACGCTGCTGGCCCGGCGTCACAGACAGCTCGATTACGCCGTCGGCGACATACTCTTCCACACCATTGCGCGCTAGCGCGGCCATGCTTTCGGGACGCTCCGCCGTAGCCAGGGTCGTCACCCCCAGTGATTTCAAATCATGGCAGAGTCGGGTGAACAGGTTGCGGACGTTGCGGGCGTTAGAAACCTGGATAAACAGCGCCGCCATGCTGTCTATCACGACCCGTTTGGCGCCGATTTTTTCGATCGTATGGTGAATTCGCAGGAGCAAAGGCGACAGGTCGTAGCTATCGTTCAATTCCACCTGCTCCTGCCCGGGATCGCTGACGTCGACAAAAGCGAGTTTATGCTGTTTGATCAATTGTCCGTAATTCCAGCCAAAGCCTGCGACGTTATCGATAATATCCTGAGGGCGCTCTTCAAACGTGATAAAGACCCCGGGCTGGTTCATTTCCACAATGCCATGGTAGAGAAACTGGTTGGACAACACGGTTTTGCCGGCGCCGGTACAACCGGAAACCAGCGTCAGTCGGTTTTCCGCCAGCCCTCCCTGCAATACTTCATCCAGTCCCGGAATTCCCGAGGGCGTCTTGGGAATGCAGGGGTTGGCGCCCGTCGTATTGTGATACAACCCGGCTACATAGTGTTCCTTCGGCCGTGAGTTTTTTATCGTTTTTTTCATCCCCGTCGTTTTCTTCGAACTCATAGTGTTTTTTCCTACTCAGTTTCCTGTTATTCAATTCGCGCGAGGCGGTTTTCCCGGCAGGCGGATCGGAATCCTGGTATTCGTTCTTTGGACATTTCAATCGTTACGGGTTAGGGGCATGCACGAAAACCGAACGTTATTTCGTGCCCGTCCCTTATGGTAGATGATGAGCAGTTAACCCGCCAATTCGTTTTATCATTGACCGAAGTATTGATATCTAGCCAGCCGAAGGCGAATTCCAGGCGAATAGGGTATGCTGCCGAAAAGGTTTTAATGTATTGCAGTTTTGTTTCTGTCGGTGTTTGTTTTTTTAAATAATTCTGCCTGCTTAACATTGAGCAGAAAAAGTTTGTTGCCGTAAATTCATTGATGCGCTACAAAAGCGGGGCATATAAACAACTTAACCCTATTGTTGGTAACTTCTCAAATACCCCGGGTTATTGAGAAGTTACCACGTTCCTTAGTGAGCCCCTAAACAATATCCACTTCCCAAACATACCCCAGCTTATCCAGCCTGCCGCCCATTCGCTCCAGGTCCACCGCCTCTGCTTCCATCAACTGCAGGTGCACAACCAAGCCTTTTACCTTATGCTCAAGCACCTTGGTAAAAACCCTGCTGTCAGGCCAGCCATTTTCGACGGTCTCCCGAAAAGCCCTGGCAATGGCGTCCTTCCTTAATTCCGGTTTAAATAATTTTCCCACCGCGGTCTTCGGCAATTCATTACTGATAATCACATCCGCCGGTGCGGCTGCCCGTTCCGCCGCCCGCTCCCGGGCGTAGGCTTTGAGTTCACCGGCCGTCACCGTCGCCCCGGGGCGCAATTGCACATAGGCGACCGGCAACTCTCCGGCGTAGGCGTCGGGCTTGCCCACCGCCGCCGCCATTTCCACATCCGGGTGGCTGATCAGCGCGCTTTCGGTTATCAGCGGGTCGATATTGTGGCCGCCGCGGATAATCAGGTCCTTGGCGCGCCCGGTCAGCCACACAAAGCCGTCCGCGTCCAGGCGCCCGAGGTCGCCGCTGTTGAGCCAGCCGGGCTCGGGCCAGGCGCCCAGGTTGGCTTCGGACTGTTTGTACTCCGGGATCATATTGGGGCCGTTCAGCAGCAGTACACCGATTTCATCGCGCTCGCATTCGCGTTCGATTGCGCCTTCCTCGGTCAGCACCGCGATGCGGATGTTTTGATAGGGCAGGCGCATGCCGATGGAACCGACTTTGAGTTCACCGTGATAGTAGTGGGTGGTGGCGCAGACCGTGGTTTCTGTCATGCCGTAACCTTCCATCAGGTTAGCGCCGGTGCGGTCGCGGAAGTCCCGCAGCAGGCTGGCGGGCGCGGGGGCGGCGCCGCATCCGCAGTGAGTGAGGCTGGAGAGGTCGCGCCCGCTGGAGCATTGCTCCAGCAGCGAGGCGTAGATGGTCGGCACACCGGCGAAAAAACTGACGCCATACTGTTCCACCAGTTGCCAGAAATCCTGGATCAGCGCTTTGTTGCGAAATCCCATGGGGCCGGCGAGCAGCAGTTCGCCACCCCCGATCATGGCGGAGGCGGCGGAGACAAACACGGCATTGACGTGAAATAGTGGCAGGCCACAGAGGATGACGCTTTTGGCGCTGAGGTGGGTGTCTCGATTGGACTCGCTGAGGTGGGTGTTTTGATTGGGTTCGTTCGGCTTGGCATCGATCGGGTTTTGGAGGTCCCAGGCCGGGCCGGTGAGGGCCATCTGACCGACATTGACAACCTGCGCTCTGTGGGTGTGCCGGGCGAGTTTGGGGGTCCCGGTGGTGCCGCCGGTGTGGAAGTAGGCGGCGGTCTCGGTGCCGCTCAGCGGGCGCTGAAAGCTAAACGCGTCGCCGGGTTGGCGGGCGACTTCCCGGTCCCAGTCGAG
Source organism: Exilibacterium sp. (assembly GCA_037384225.1). Lineage (GTDB taxonomy): Bacteria > Pseudomonadota > Gammaproteobacteria > Pseudomonadales > Cellvibrionaceae > JARROD01. The sequence goes on along the minus strand of JARROD010000078.1, from coordinate 23,936 downwards.
GGTGCCTTCCACGGCGCCGCCGACGGTGATGACATGCTGGATAAACGGATATTGCTCCTGGACCACCAGGGCTTTGCGCCAGTATTCGTCGCTCAGCTCCGGGCCCAGGGTGACCAGGATGCGGGTGTCCGCTTCGGCGGCGATAGCGGCGATCTGGTCCGGGTGCAGGAACGGGTTGATAGGGGCGGCGATGCCGGCGGCTTCGGCGCCCCAAAAGCCGAACAGCATCTGCGGAATATTGGGCAACAGAAAAGCGACGGATTCGTCATAGCCGAGGCCGAGTTCGTGGAAGAGGTTGGCGGCGGCGATGATTTCCCGTTGGTATTGGTTGTAGGTCCAGCGCTGCGGCGCGTCGTCGGCCCGCCCGTTGGGGAGAAAGGTGAGGGCGGTGTTGTCCGGGAATTGCCGGGCTATGACGGTGAAGGCGTCCCGAATGGTTTTGCAGGGAAAACGCTGTTCCGCGGGGATGCGCTCTAAGGCATCGATGTCGGCAAGGGTGCCGATACAGGCCGGATCTTCGGGAAAGCGGGTAAAAAAAGGATTGCTCTCTGGGCCGGAAACGGGAGCGGTCATAGGTAGCCTGTTGTTCCTGTCGGGTTGATGGAAAGACCTTTGCCCCAAGGTTGCCTCTGTTTTTGATGCGGCTTCGGACCAAAAACGGCTGCAACTTTGGCGCTTATCGCGGGTATTACAGCGTTATTGGTAACTTCTCAATAACCCGGGGTATTGTGCCTTCGATCCGGACGTCCGCCTGACACTGTGCCTACCCCGGGTATTGAGAAGTTACCGTTATTGTGTCTCAAACACTTTCCTGTTGCGCCAGCGCCTTGGCAATATATTTTTCAGTCTGCTGGGCGCCGTTGAGGAGTTCTTTCTGCCGGCTGGGGTCATTGAGGGCATCCCACTGGTCTATTATATTTTCCGGGGTCTGCTGATCCGGGGGTAAATAGATACCGTCGGTTTCCAGTATCCGCGCCCTGGCGTAGGCGCCGGCGCCGGCACCGAGTATGGTGCGGTTGGGGGAGTCTTTGTGGCACAGCGTGAGCAGGCCGGCGGTTACCGATTCTGGATTCATCAGGGCCAGAATGTTTTCGTCGGGGATAATATCTTCGGTCATGCGGGTGGCGGCGGTGGGGGAGAGGGCGTTGATACGGATATCGAATTTTTCCCCTTCCAGCACCAGGGTGTTCATCAAGCCGATCACCGCCATTTTCGCGGCGCCGTAGTTCGATTGCCCGAAGTTACCGTAAAGGCCGCTTGACGAGGTGGTCATGACGATGCGGCCGTATTGTTGCTCTTTCATGGTTTCCCAGACGGCTTTACAACAGTTGACCGAGCCCATCAGGTGAATATCCAGCACCGCACGGAAGTTGTCCAGGGTCATTTTGCTGAAGGTTTTATCCCGCAGTATGCCGGCGTTGTTGATAAGGATATCGACGCGGCCCCACTGGTCGAGGGCGTCCTGGATCATCTGTGAAACCTGATCAAAGTCAGCCACGTTGGCGCCGTTGGCGATAGCCTCACCGCCGGCGGCTTTAATATCGGCAACCACTTTCTGAGCGGCTTCGCTGGATGCGCCGGAACCGTCGCGGGCGCCGCCCAGGTCGTTGACGACGACTTTGGCCCCGCGGGCGGCGAGCGCCAGCGCGTGGCTGCGGCCGAGGCCGTTGCCGGCTCCGGTGACAATGGCGACCTGGTTATCGAATCGAATAGTCATATATTTCTCTCTACGGTTTTCTCTTTGCAGTTGCCCGCGTTTCTATTCATTAATGCCTAGTCTTTAGTACCTTGACTTAATATGCAAGTTCTAGAAAATCCCGCGCTTCTACAAAAATAGGGTTTGTCGATAGTGGATTTCTGCAGCTTGCTTCTATCGCTAACCGCCGCGGTCAATTCTATATTGAATCCCTGCAGCGGGCCATGGCACGCATCACGTGTTTTTCGACCGCGTATTTCGATATGCCTACCTGTTGCGCGATCTCCTTGTGGCTGAGGTTGTCGAGGCGGTGCAGGAGAAACACCCGGCGGCACTTTGGTGGCAGTGCGTTTATAGCGCGGTTGGCGATGGTTAATTTTTCCCGCGCGAGCAATTGGTGTTCCGGGGAAATGGTTTCCACATGGCAGTCGTCGTCGAGCAGGGCGAGTTGTTTGTAGTCTTCGCGAATGCGCTGGGCTTTGGCCCTGTCTTTAATCAGGTTGGTGGCGGTGCGGTACAGATAGGCGTAGGGGTATTCAAGCTCTTCTGGCTTGTCCAACTGGCTGACGCGAAGGAACGCGTCGTGGGCAATATCCTCGGCGACATCTTCGCTGCGGACCATGGCTTTCAGGCTGCGCAACAGTTTTGGCCAGTGTTCGGCGTAAAGCTTGCCGATAAAGCGATTTTTCTTAGCGGTGTACTTTGTATCTTTTGGAGCTCTTTTTTCTACAACACCCTTTTCTACAACCCTGTTTTTTTCTGTCACTTTATTTTCGCTACTGTTGCAGATCTCTCCGGTGCCGGTCTTTTTAATCAAGTGAAGTTGTGTGTTGGATTTTGGCTCCTCGTCTCCCTCGTCGACATGTGGTGTTTGTTGGTAGTTCGGTTCAGTTTTTTTAAGGGGGGAGGTCGAGGTCATCGGCTAATTACTCTTTGGTTGCTTTGCTTTTTGGTTGCTTTTTAAAGCTGCGCGTTTTAAATAAACGCCGTATCCTTTGCGGATAGATGTTAGGCACAGGGGTGAGGTTATGCAATGGCACGAATCAATACTTTCTAGGATTTTTAGCTGTAATAATTTTTAAAGGTTTTCTTAAAAAATATTTAAATTAAATTGAGATTTTAATGAGTGAAACACAATGCGGTCTTGAGGTTGGGTTTTTAAATTGAATGTAGATGTGGGCGTGTTTTTTTGAAGTTTGGTGAAAGCTTTATTGTTGCACGAATATCCTGTTTTTACCTGATTTTTTATTTCTTTAAGGGGATAAATTCCCTGCCACAAAGCGGTTTACGGTTTGTGGTGTTTTAGTTTGGTGTATTTTTTTGTTTTTATTTTTTTGTTCTTAAAAATAAAAAAATTTTCACTCTTTTTTAGTTGTTGTTTTGGGGTCGTGTTTCAAAATAAAATTTCAGTTTGTGTTGTTGTCTTTACGGTTAATGTGCATAGCGTTTGTGGTTGAAAATGTTTGAATATTTTAATTGTTCATCGTTTCGTTCAGTGTTTCGTTAAGTGCGAGACCCGAGGGGTTGTGTAGACCCCTCGGAGACGGCTTGCGGCAGAGACGCTGCAAGCGAGCTATCTGCTAATTGGGTTCCCCACTTTTGTCTGCACCTGCCTGTTTTTTTATCTGCCTTTTGCCTGCCGTCTCAATAACCGCCGCTTAATGGGTTTAGGTTACTGGATATTTGTATATAGTGGTTAACCCTTATTATTCTCCGCTTCGAGCCTGTGTGCAAGGCATTAATCTGTACATTGGCAGCATAATTTGCAAATTGGTCTTTGGTACTAACACCGAATCCACCCTCAGAGGGCTCTTGTGTTAAACTGCGCCGACCCCCTGGGGGTGGCCTGGTGCCTGAGACACTCGCAATCGCAGTGAACCCCTTGAACCTGACCCGGTTAATACCGGCGTAGGGAAGGGAGCCGTTGTATTCCTTTCTGTGCGTCCCGGCCGGGTTTTGTCGATTTACATTTGTTTATATGGTGACCGAATATCTGGCGGCCAATGAGTGGTGTAAATCCGCCGCTGGGGAGGAACCGCAATTACGCGCTGTTGCCGGATTGCTGCGGCGGGTACACCAACTGCCGGTGGCGGCACCGGAATTGGACATCGAGCGCCGGGCGGCGCATTGCTGGCGCAGTATCGAACAGCGGGGGCGCGCGGTATTAAGCCAACTGGCGCCGATGCGAACTCGATTGACGGAGTTTCGGTGCCGTTACCTGGATGGGTTTTCAGCGGCGCGGCGTGCGTGCCTTTGCCACAATGATCCGGTTTCGGAAAATATTCTGTGCTGTCGCGGCGCTTTGTATTTGATCGATTGGGAATACGCCGCGATGGGCTCGACTTTTTTTGACCTGGCGGTGTACATGCACAGTGAAAAGCTCGACTCCTCCGCACGGGAGGCATTGCTGGCGTATTACTGTGGCGGGGATGTTCAGTGGCAGCGAAAACATCTGTGGGCCGCGGAAGCCGGGTTCTTGTATCTGGATCTGCTTTGGCACGGAGTGCACGGCGGCTGTTCGGCCGCCGTGCTGGAGCAGAAAGCGGATTGTCTACTGCGACTGCTTGCAACACCTCTGGAGCGTTGACGTTGCTGTTATTTTGATCGGAATGGGTCGGTAATAGTTGCTCTGGAAGGGGGGTGCATTTACGGAGCTACCCTAAGTCCTGTTTTCCCCATGATCTCAGTCACGGACTTACATTTTTTAACGCCGCTGTGTTGCTACCTCATCGTTAAACCGTATAGTCTCTCTTAATATAAGCACTGAGCTTTGAAACAACAATTCAGTTACGTGGAAACCAGTTGTGTTAATGATTTTTGATGTTTTCAATTTTGCTTACGTGTACGTTCCTTAGGGGCGTCTTCGCTTAATGGCGGAAACTTGGACGAATAACGACAAATATCAAAAATAGTTTAAAAATTTGTTGGGTCGGTTTAATTTAAAAAAGCGGCGCCGGTTGCAAGGACAAGTTTTTTAATAATTGGTTTTTTACTGAAAATCCACTTTATTGAGGTATTCAGGTGAAAGAAAAAATATTAAGAAAGAAAGTCGTTAGCGTGATGGTGTTAGCTGCGGTGCCCTGGTTATCCAACTGGGCGGTCGCAGCGGCAGACACTGCATCGGTTAACGCGAGACCTGCAGGGGTAGGACTCAACAAAGCGATGACGTCAGCTGCAATAAAAAATGCAACCACACAGTTAAACTCCATTTCTCTGGAAAAAAACAAACGCTCGGAGGACCGTTACGGCGCCGTGCGGGCGTGGCTGTCTGAGTCGGCGATGCAAGCGCTGAGTGAAGAGAGCAGCGTTACCAATATCCGACCGGCCGATCAGGCAATCACGCACAAGGTGGATACCTCGGAAGGGGTCGAGGCGCACCGGATAGATGAAGTTCTCTCAAATTTTGAGGTCGATGGCACGGGGGTGACCATCGCTGTACTTTCCGACAGTGTTCGCGGCCTGGAAGACCGGCAGCAGACGGGCGACTTGCCCGACGTCGAAGTACTGGACGGGCAGGATGGTATCCAGGCCAACGGTGGCGACATCGGCGAGGGTACGGCGATGCTGGAGATTGTCCACGACCTGGCACCGGGTGCGAAACTGATGTTTGCAACGGCGTTCAACGGCCAGGCCAGTTTTGCTCAAAACATCATCGATCTGCGTGCGGCCGGCGCCGACATTATAGTCGATGATGTCTTCTTCTTCGCCGAACCGGCTTTCCAGGACGGCATTATTGCTCAGGCTGTCAATACTGTGGTGCAGGACGGGGCCCTGTACTTCTCCTCCGCCGGTAACTCGGGCAACCTCAACGACGGCACTTCAGGCACGTTTGAAGGTGACTTTGAAGCCATCAACGCCTTTGGCTCGGTTGTGCACGATTTTGGTGACGGCGTTGGAGCAGTGACGGTGACCGCCGATACGGGCCCCGTGACACTGCGCTGGAACGACCCGGACGGTGCTTCGAGCAATGACTATGATCTGTTCGCGGTCCGAAATGGCCAGGTGGTTGCCTCTTCCACCGATGTTCAGGACGGCAATGACAGCCCGTTTGAAATTATCGGTGGCCAGGTGGCTGGAACCCAGCTCATTATCGTTCAGCGCGATGGCGCCGAAGACCGGGTAGTGCACTTGTCCACCAACCGTGGTCAGCTTGCGATTGCCACGGAAAGTCAGATCACCGGCCACGCGGCAGCGGAACTGGGTATTGCCGTGGCGGCGGTCAATGCGGCGTTTGCCAACGGCAACGCCTTTGTCGGCGGTGACGGCAACCCGGTGGAGGCCTTTAGCAGTGACGGTCCACGGCGGGTGTTTTTCGATGCAAACGGCAACCCCTTGTCGAACGATCTAACCTCGAATGGCGGGGAAGTGCGTCAGGTACCGCAGATAACCGCCGCTGATGGGGTTTCCACCTCCCAGCCCGGTTTCAGTCCTTTCTTTGGCACCTCGGCGGCCGCGCCTCACGCGGCGGCAATTGCGGGGGTTCTGCTTTCCGCGCGGCCGGATTCCTCTGGGGATGAAATCACCAACGCCATGTTCGCAACGGCGCTGGATATCGAAGAACAAGACTTTGACCGCGATTCGGGCAACGGTATTATCGACAGTGTCGCCGCGCTCGAACTGCTGTGTGAGGACAATGACTGCGTGTTCCAGAACGGTGGTGGTGACAATGCCGATGATGGTGACAACGCTGACGATGGCAATGACGTCAACTTCTTCTCCAATGACACCCAGGTTGCCATTCCGGATGCCAACCGTACCGGTATCAGAAGCGTAATCGACGTAACCCGCAGCGGCGACTCAGGGATAATCACCCTGACAGCGGATATCACCCACACCTTCCGCGGCGACCTACAGGTAGTCATTTTTGCGCCAAACGGTGCCAATGCGACCGTCGTCAGGCCCAGCAACGACAGCGGCGACGATATCAGCCTATCGATCAACATAAGGGGCGATGGAGTAGAGTCTCAAGGCGAATGGACCCTGCTGGTGCGTGACCTATTCGGAAAAGACACCGGCACCCTAAACAACTGGAGCCTCACCTTCCCATAAAGACCCACAATCAAGACACCCATGATAGTGAAGAAAACATGGGTGTCTTGTTAGTGTGACCTGCCAATAAAAGCCCAATCAAGACACCCATGGTTGTGAAAAGCCGTGGGAACCTGATCAGACACCCACAAATGTGAAAACGTGGGTGTCTTGTTAGTGTCTTGTTAGTGCAAGTGTGAAAACGTGGGTGTCTTGTTAGTGGACGTCCGCCCGACAGTGTGTCGACACGGGGTTATTGAGACGTTACTGTTTTTTCTATATAGCGATTGGTCAGTTTTTGAGCGGGTAAATATTTCATCTGAATCCATCGCCTTTTTTGTTCATCGATTATACTATTGCGCCAAATCCCACAAAGATTGCGAACTTCTGGCACTGTTCAGGGGGAAAGGAAGGTGGATTTATGCGCAAAACCAAGATTATCTGCACCATAGGCCCTGCGACCAGTTCTTTTGATATGCTCGCCAAACTCCAGGAAGTGGGGTTGGATGTGGTGCGGTTGAATATGTCCCACGGGGACCATGATTCTCACGCCAAGGTGATTAAGGCGATTCGCACGCTGAACCGCAAAATCCGTCGGCCGGTGCCGATAATGATCGATACCCAGGGGCCGGAGATTCGCACCGGTAACCTGTGTCAGGATCTGGATTTGAAAGACGGCGATGTGGTTTCCATCGTCGCTCGCAGTGTTGAAAATGTGGAGGAAACCTCCATTTCCATCAACTACGAAGACCTTATTCAGGATGTCAATATCGGCGATCGCATTACCGTGGATAACGGCTTGATCAACCTCGAGGTGCTTTCAAAGCAGGAGCGGATTATGCAGTGCCGGGTGATCGACGGTGGTGTGCTCAAGAGCAAGCGCCACGTCAACCTGCCGGGCATTCGCGTCAATCTGCCTGCTATTACTGAAAAAGATAAACTGGATATCGCTTTTGCAATTGAGCAGGAAGTGGATTTTATCGCTTTGTCTTTTGTGCGCGAAGCGGCGGATGTTCGCCAGATGCGGGAGCTCCTCGGTGACAAGGCGGGAAAAATCAAAGTGATTGCAAAAATCGAGGACCAGGAGGGCGTGCGCAATATCACCGAAATTATTCGCGAAGCCGATGGCATAATGGTGGCTCGTGGCGATCTGGGGGTGGAGGTGAATGTGCAGGACTTGCCGAATATCCAGCGCAATATCGTGCGCCTGTGCGCGGTGATGGGCAAGCGGGTTATTGTCGCCACTCACCTGTTGGAGTCGATGATTGAAAACCCAATTCCGACGCGGGCAGAGGTGACTGATGTGGCCAACGCTGTCTATGAGGGAGTGGACGCCGTGATGCTTTCCGGCGAAACCACGGTGGGGAAATATCCGCTTAAATGTGTTCAGTATCTGGATCAGATAGCCCGCGCTTCGGAGCGAACGCCGGGGCTGCAGTTTAGCCGGGAGTTGGTGCGCAACACCGACAAGCAGCAAATCGCCGCCGCCGCCGCGGAGCTGGCCGATTCTCTCCATGCCAGGGGCATAGTCGTTATTACCCGCCGCGGGTTGATGGCAAATTATGTAACCAATTGCCACCAGCAGGTGCCTATTCTCGCGTTCACCAACGACGGCCGCACCCGTCGCCAACTGGCGTTGAATCGCAACCTGTTGAGTTATCGGATAACCTTTTCCAGCAATCCGGAAAAAACCCTGAGCCACGCATTTGGTATTCTGTTGGCCGAAGAGGGCTACGCTGACAGCGATAAGGTTGTGGTTATTTCTGATATTCTTGTCGGCGGCGCCGCGATCGATGCCATTCAGATTCGCAGGCTGGGACAAATCCGACCATATGAATGAATTTCAGGCTTTGTTCATCGTTTCGCCGTAGCTTCTCAATAACTCGGGGTAAGCACAGTGTCAGTCGGATGGCCGCCGGATCGAAGGCACAAATACCCCGGCTTATTGAGAAGTTACGTTTCGCCCACCTAAGGTGCTAACCGAGCCGGTCCGAGGAGGCGAAGTCCCTCCAGAGGCCGCACCTGACCGGAGTTTTATATGGTGCCGCAGCGGTTTATCGTGCACAATCGAAATGACCCTGGCGGTGTGGCGACAGTAGATCCATAACAGGTTGCTGTGTATGGCGTTTGCTGAGATTTGCTTCAAACTGCCATGGTCTTTTGTGCCTTAGCTTTTATAAAGTGCGGCTTTTTTAGAGCCGTGCACAGATCTGTCGGAACCATAGCGTTTTCGGATTTCCTATCTTCAGACAGGGGGCGGCGAGGTAACTTTTCAATCGTTGGCGTGACCGCCCCGATGCCGCACAATTGAGAAGCCTGCAATTCATTTCAGTGGAAATAGCGTTAAATGACTGTCAGTGTATTCGAACTTTTTACTATTGGTATCGGCCCTTCCAGTTCACATACCGTGGGCCCCATGCGCGGAGCTAAACGCTTTGTCGACAGCTTGCGGGAAAAGGGTCTGTTGCAAACCGTCCATCGCGTCAAGAGTGAACTTTATGGTTCCCTGGGGGCCACTGGTATCGGGCATGGATCGACCAAGGCCGTGCTCATGGGGCTGGAAGGCGAGCAGCCGGAAACAGTCGATATTACCTCCATGGCGGCGAAGATAGAAACCATTAAAGAAGGTGGACGGATACGGCTCGCCGGTATCCGCGAAATTGATTTTGCCTATCGCGACGACCTGTTGCTGCATCGAAAAATCAGCCTGCCGTTTCACCCCAACGGCATGATCTTCAGCGCGTACGACGCTGAGGGCCGGGTCGTGGCAACCAGCACCTACTACTCCGTGGGAGGAGGCTTTGTCATCGACGAAAACACCGCGGAGTTAAAGCAGGAAGCGACAGCCCTGGCCTTTCCCTTTACGACAGCCGCTGACCTCTTGACCCACTGTGCCGACAGCAAGCTTGCCTGCAGTGACATAATGCTGGCCAATGAACGCAGTTGGAGAAGTGAAAGTGAAATCCGTAGCGGCCTGTTGAAAATATGGCGGGTGATGCAGGAGTGTGTCAGCAACGGTTGTAATAGCGAAGGCATTCTGCCGGGGGGGCTGAACGTCAAGCGCCGGGCGCCGACCCTCTACCAGCAATTGCAGAAACGTTCCGAATTGGCGCTGATCGACCCGCTTGGGGTGACCGATTGGGTGACCCTTTATGCATTGGCCGTCAGTGAAGAAAACGCCGCCGGCGGACGCGTGGTAACGGCGCCCACCAATGGCGCCGCCGGAATCATTCCGGCGGTGCTGCATTATTACACCCGTTTTCACGCTAAAACCGGAGACGAGGATGTGATCCGCTTTTTGCTGACGGCGGCGGCCATCGGTCTTATCTATAAGGAAAACGCGTCTATCAGCGGTGCTGAAGTGGGGTGCCAGGGGGAGGTGGGCGCGGCCTGCTCGATGGCGGCCGGCGCCCTGGCCGAGGTGCTGGGGGGAACGCCGGCGCAGGTGGAAAACGCCGCCGAAATTGCCATGGAACACAATCTTGGACTGACGTGCGACCCGGTCGGGGGACTGGTTCAAGTGCCCTGTATCGAGCGCAACGCTATGGCGGCGATCAAGGCCATCAGCGCGGCGCGCATGGCGCTGCACGGAGACGGCACTCATTTTGTGTCGCTGGATAAGGTGATTAAAACCATGCGTGATACCGGCCGGGACATGCAGGACAAGTATAAGGAAACCTCCCGCGGCGGGTTGGCGGTGAACGTTATAGAGGTGCCAGTCAATATTATCGAATGTTGACTTGACGGTATTTTCAACAAAAAAATTTTCCGTAAAAATTGAAAAAATCGTTCATTTATTTGTCATAACCCTTGGCTACATTACCCACAAGCCCCTTCAGCGAACCGCCAAGGGAGTTGTGGGTAATGGGCAGGGCTAGCCTGTCATGGTTGTCGCGTTGAGGCCTGCTTTGGCAATCAGGTTTGCCGGAAACACGGCTTGTGGCTATGCTTAAACTTTTTACAAAAGGAGAATGACAATGGACGATTATCTTGAAGAACTGCTTGAAGAACAGAACCTCGACCTGGATGATGACTGGGGAGTGGATGAATGTGCGGATCTGTAATACACAGATCCGTTTATGAAAAATGTTACAACCTTGCCTGATGCTTTCTTCTAAGATCTCTCAAATTTATACCAATCACTTATAATCAGCAAAATGGCTATTCCGTCACACCCTTTTCGGGTTTTGTGTCCGATAATGCATCTAAAATGTTTTGAGGAGGTGGAATGGTAGACGTTGCTCGTGTTGCGCTAAGGGGCGTGCACAACCCTAAATAACTTTAGTTGATCTCGTAAGCCGGTCCGCACGGCGGATGACTACCCCAACATTGTGTAAATTTTTGTGTTCAGAAGTTTCGATAACAGCGAAGTGTTTATGGGACAAAAAGTTATCCGCCATTGGGGTAACTTCTCAATACCCCGGGTTATTGAGAAGTTACCCATTGGGGATTATTGCAGATTACCTGTTCTTTTGACGGATGATGATTTATGGCTGCAAATGTCGGCGAACAAAAAGAAGCTGTACTTTTTTTCGAGCACAACCAGATTGCTCGGGAAATGTTGTTTTCTGAATTCGAAGCGATTCTGGATGGTTTTGTACCCGTGCACGAAAGTGCTAATTCCTGTGCACAGGCGGCGAAGGTTTTGCCGACAAACGTTGGAATGTGCCGGTGCAGCAGTTCGCCGACACGGCGGCCCACGGCCCGGATCTGGGCGCCGGGCCGATTCGCCTCGCCTGTCGCAGTCAGTGCGGTATCGCTTGGTTTCAGCAACAGCTGTGGGACCCGGATATGTCGCCGGGGCGCAATAATTTTGTACTTTTGCGCAAATCCATCAAACGCAATCGCCTGGCTTTGCCTTACCGGGAACCCGAGTTGGAGCCGGAACCGCTACCATCGCCAAAGCCGATGGTCGAAGCCAAGTTGCTGGAACAGCATATTACAGAGAAACTTCACAGCCGCTTCGAACAAACTTTCAGGAATCGCATGGCACAGTTGTTAAAAGAGCAACGGCTGCGCATTTTGACGCTTAATAACAAACGCAAACAGCAACTCCAGGCACTGGAGTTAGAACACCATCGGCAGACCGAGGAGTTCGAGGAAAAGCTGGTGCAGAGTCGCCAACTGTTGCGGGACGAACAGGCCTGCAACCTGCAGCTAAAGCAGACGATTGAGGGGCAGGCGGCAAAAATCGAAGGCATCAGAGAATATTTTGAACACAAGCTGCGAAATGCCAAATCGGTCGAGATCAGTCAGTTGCAGGCGCTGAAAAGCAACTATGAAATGGAGGTAGAGGCCAAGGTTGAAGCGGCGACCACGGAACTAAAAGAGCATTTGCAGCGCCGTGAAGTCGAGCTGATGTACCGCGATGAGCAACTCAGCAGCCTGCACGAGGAAATCGCCCGTCTGCGGCGCGAGAACCAGGAGCTGCTGAGTCACTCAGGCGACCACATGCTGGAGAAAGTCAGCCGTAAAGGCGTCAGTTTTGTGGCCTACCACCAGGGTCTGGGTCATATCACCATCCCGCTGGAGGATATGGGCACCTATCTGGAGACGCCGGTCGTCTATGCCGCGGCCCGATGCGGCGTGACGGAGCAACATTACAACCACTGGCTGGCGCACTATAGATCCCCCCGTTGTGAAGCGATGGATGAAAGCGGCAAAATGTGCGGCAAGCCGGTGGAACGTATTGACTCGCCCGGTGATTTTCTCTCCGGTGAAAGTGACCTTTGCAACGTCCACCAGCACCCTGCGGGTAAGGCGTTTGCCCTTGTCCGAGGATAGACTCACCGCGGCCTCGCTATCCACACCGCTGCTGGAAATCGATATTGAGCCTTTCCGTTCCCGGGAGATCCGTTTTTTCCTCAAGCGCGAGGATCTGGTGGACAGCGAACATTCCGGCAATAAATTCTACAAGCTGCACCACCACCTGCTGGCGGCCGGGCAACGGGGGCATACCCGGCTGCTGAGCTTTGGCGGCGCCTGGTCCAACCATATCCACGCCCTGGCCGCCGCCGGCCAGCGCCTCGGGCTGCAGACTATCGGTGTTATTCGTGGCGAAATACCCGCCCGGCTCAGTGCGACGCTGAGCGACGCCCGGGAGCGGGGGATGGTGTTGCATTTTCTCGATCGGCAATCTTATCGACAGAAAAACAGCCCCGCGCTGCTGGATGATCTCCGGCGGCGCTTCGGCGACTTTTATCTCATTCCGGAAGGCGGCAGTGGCGCGCTAGGCGCCCTCGGTTGCCAGGCCATCACCAGGGGTATTGTGGACCAGTGTCCGGTGCCGGTGGACTATATCGGTGTAGCCTGCGGCACCGGCGCTACCCTGGCGGGTATTGCCAGTGCACGGATGTGCACAAACCGACCCGTAGCGCTGGGGTTTTCGGTGCTGAAGGGCGCGGGTGATCTTTCCGCACAGGTGGCGAACCTGCTGGCGGAGCTGGGAGCCGGGGATGCGCCCTGGCGGCTTTACAGCGACTTTCACTGTGGCGGCTACGCCCGGCTCCCGGGCTATCTCTCGACCTTTATGCGCAACTTCGAGGCGCAAACCGGTATCGTCCTGGATCCGGTCTACACCGTTAAAATGATACGGGGCTTGTGCGAACTCGTGCAAAAGGGCGAGCTGGCGGATGCCAAATGTATCGTCGCCGTGCACACCGGTGGCCTTCAGGGGCGCCGCGGCTTTGATTTGCCCTATACTGAACAGAAGTAACACACAGAGCACAAAGGTCGCTGAAGGGTTAAGTCAATATGCTGAGCGCTGATTCCGATCCGGTTGTCATGCAGGCGGATCTTCATCTGGCGAGAACATTGGTACCGCTGAAATCCATGATGACAAGCCATCTGAGAGAGCTGTTGAGCAGCGCCTCGGTGGATATGCTGTTCGCCGGTCAGGCACTGTTCGAACCCGGCAGTGGCGACGGCAGCCTGATTTACTTGCTCCACGGCGACATGGAACTGCACCTGAGTGATGGCAGGGTGGTACTGGAGAAAGGGCGTTCGCGCATTTATCCGCTGGCCGCTGGATGGCGCAAACCCGTCAAGGCCGTGGCGAAAACCGATTGCGCTGTAATGCGAGTGGACCGGATGGAACTGGACAAGTTGCTGACCTGGAGTCAGATTGCCGAGTATCTGCTGGTGGATATATCCTACCAGCGCGACCTGGATGAAGACGTCGAGTGGATGATGACGGTGCTGAAATCCAATCTGTTTTTCAAGGTTCCCCCCATCAATGCGCCGGATATTTTCACCCGTCTCACACCACTGTCGGTCGGTGCCGGCGAGGTCATTTTGCGGCAGGGGGAAATTGGCGATGGCTGTTACTTTATAAAAGAAGGCGAAGCGGTGGTAAGCCGTTACAGTGGCGCTCGCAACGGCTCGCAGCCGATTGCCGATATTACCGTGGGGCGCTGTTTCGGCGAGGATGCGCTGGTCAACAAAACGGTGCGCAATGCCACGGTAACGATGCGCGGTGACGGTGTCTTGATGCGCCTGGGAAAGCCGGATTTTATTTTACTGCTGAAGGAACCGGCCGTGAATTTGATTGCAGGCAGCCGCATTGAGTCTGAACTGGCGGCGGGCACTTTGTGCATCGATGTGCGCACGGAAGATGAATATGCACTCGGCCATATCCGTCGGGGGGTGAATATTCCGCTCAACCTGCTGCGGTTAAAACTCCGCTTACTGGAGAAAAACACCCGCTATTTACTCTGCTGCGATACTGGGCAGCGCAGTCGCGCGGCGGTGCATCTGCTAAATCGCCAGGGGTTCGAGACGTTTGCGTTGGAGGGGGGCATCAATGGCCTGTCGACTCAACAGTGGCGGGAACTCGAGGATTGCGAGCAGGATTTTCTGTTGCGCGACGGTCAGGTGGTGGAGGGGCTTTAGCTGTTCTTGGGCCTACGTCAAGTTTTCGCAATTTAAGCACTTCGGCAAACGCGGGCTAGAACTGTGAATATAGGCAAGGTTTGCCGGTATGTTGTCGATGGGTATTGTGGCTATAATGCCTGTTCATTAGAGCAGAGCAGGTAATCCAATGGCGGAATTTTCCCGTATCGGTTTAGTAGGGCGCCTGGGCAGCGATACAGCCGTGTATTCGCTTAAGCGCCTAATCAACTTCCTGCAAAAAAAGGCTGTGAGGTTATTCTTGAAGAAGACACTGCCAGCGTGTTGCCGTCCTATGCCTCGGCGGCGGTTTCCCGGGAAGATCTGGGCAAGTCCTGCGATCTGGTTATTGTGGTTGGCGGCGACGGCAGTTTGCTGGGCGCGGCCCGCGCGCTGGCGCAGTACAATGTTCCTTTGCTGGGGGTAAATCGGGGCCGTCTCGGTTTTCTAACTGATATTTCACCGGAGGAGATCGAGACCAAGGTTGGGGAGGTGCTGGCCGGCAAGTATATGATGGAAAGCCGTTTTTTACTCGATATGTCGGTGTCCCGACAGGGGAAATTGATTGGCGGCGGCGATGCCCTCAACGATGTGGTCATTCATCCCGGTAAATTTATCCGCATGATCGAGTTTGAGCTTTATATCGATGGTCAGTTTGTCTACGGCCAGCGTTCCGACGGCATGATCGTTTCCTCTCCCACAGGTTCCACGGCCTACGCATTGAGCGGCGGCGGACCGATTATGCATCCCAAGCTGGATGCCATGGTGTTGGTGCCGATGAATCCGCACACGCTCAGCAGCCGCCCGATTGTTGTCGATGGCAACAGTGAGATCAGGGCGCTTATCGGCGAGCACAACACGGCCTACCCGCATGTAACCTGCGATGGTCAGACGCATGTTATCACAGAGCCCGGCGATGAGATTCATATCCATAAAAAACCGCACAAGCTCCATTTGATACACCCCTTGAATCATAATTTTTATGAGATCTGCCGCACTAAGCTCGGCTGGGGCAGCCATTTGGTGAATTGATATTCCGTGCCCGTTGGGCCTACGTCGAGTTTTTGCAACGACGCCAGGCAGGATGCATCGGAAGCGAAAACGGGAAGTTATTCCGTGCCCGTTCCTTAACGTTGCAATGACTTTGTGCTGGCCCCGAGCGCTGCTTTCCCGTTTATAGATGTGTTACAAGCCACATTTATTGCATTGTCTGTACTCGGAGACGGGCGCGTGAGGTGGCGTGCAATGGTAAACTTACGGGAATTTACGCAATTGAATTCGAGGTAGTGGGTGTATAAAGAAGGATTCCAGGGGTACGATGTTATTGGTGATGTCCACGGTTGTGCCATAACGCTGATACGCCTGTTGGAACGCCTCGGATACACTAAACGCGCCGGCGTCTATCGCCACCGCCGCCGCCAGGCGGTGTTTGTCGGCGATGTTGTCGATCGCGGTCCGCGCATCCGCGAAGCGCTGCACCTGGTGCATGATATGGTCAACGCCGGGGCGGCGCAGATGGTGATGGGCAACCACGAATACAATGCCCTGGGTTATACCATCAGAGCGCCGGCCGGGTCTGGTCGCACTTATTTGCGCGAACACAATGCGCACCACGGTCGTCTGATCGCTGAAACCCTGGAGCAGTTTGCCAATTACCCGGATGATTGGCGCTGTTTTCTGGATTGGTTTCTGACCTTGCCACTGTTTCTGGAACTGTCTGTCGGACGGGAAGAGGCCAAGTGGTTGTCTCCCTGTCGCGTGGTGCACGCTTGCTGGGATACGAAACTGATCGAAACCTATAAACAGCGCTACGAACGCAATACGGTGGATTTGAATTTTATTATTGAGTCCGTGGTGCGCAATTCCTTCCCGGGCCGGGTGATGGACCGCTTAACCCGCGGCACTGATATGGCACTTCCCGAAGGGTTGATCCTGCGTTCGCGCGACGGTTATGTGCGGCGCTTTTTTCGCACTAAGTTCTGGGCCAGCAACCCCCGCATCTATAGAGACGTGGTCTTCCAACCGGATCCGCTTCCGGATACCATAGCCGACCGGCCCATTACACCGGAAGACAGGGGCAAGCTGTTAACCTATGGTGTGGACCTGCCACCGGTTTTTGTCGGCCACTACTGGCTGCAGGGGCGACCGCGACCAATTCGTCACAATCTAGCCTGTCTGGATTACAGCGCGGTAAAGTTCGGGCGTCTGGTCGCCTACCGTTTTGACGGTGAGCCGCACTTGAATGCGGACAAATTTGTCTGGGTCTACGTGGATCCGTAATCGGCGCGGCCCTAGCGATTGCAACATACAAGTGTTAGGGGAGTTTCCTTGGATAAATGGATACGGGCGGCCACCCTGCCGGCGACTGTGGATCTGGCCGCCCTGAGTGGCTTTTTACATCAGCACAAGATCGTGCACCGGATCAGTGAGGAGCAGGGGCAGCAGGTGATTTGGGTGACCAGCGCCGAAGTCATCGCTCCCCTGAACGAGCTGTTGGACAAGCTGCGCTCCGGCGCAGTGCGAGTCGAGGCGCAACACCCCGGCGCCGATTCCCGGCCCCCCGAGCCCGGCGTTGGAAGGCGGCTCGGCCGGGCACTGGTGGAATACCCCGCCACGTTTGCCCTGCTCGGTCTCAGTTTTCTGGGCTACGTGGTGGCCGGCACTGAAATTCGCGCGGGACTGTTGCACTGGTTCACTTTTCAGGATTTTGTGGTCCGAGACCGGTTCCTGCACTTTGTCCCGGTGTTGCAATCGTGGCTGGGCGGTGAAATCTGGCGACCACTGACTCCCATGTTCCTTCACTTCAATATCTTTCATATCGTTTTCAATGGCTTGTGGCTGTGGGAGTTCGGCCGCCGCATTGAAGCCTTGACGGGACACTGGCAATTTATCAATCTGGTGCTACTGATCGGTGTTGTTTCCAATACCTCGGAGTTCCTGTGGCAGGGGGCGTCCCTGTTCGGCGGCATGTCGGGGGTGATCTACGGATTGCTGGGTTATATCTGGCAGCGCCATCGCCTGGCGCCGAATCCGTTGCTGGCGATTGCGCCGGGCATTATCAGCTTTATGCTGCTGTGGCTGGTGTTGTGTATGCTGGGCACGGTAAGCTGGTTGACTCACGCGGCAATCGCCAACGCCGCCCACCTCGGCGGCCTGGTCACCGGTATGTTCTGGGGTGTGTTGGCGGGCAGTAAAGCTCGAGGTGGCGGGGGATAAGCTGCCATGGGTTTCGCTGCAGGCGGTTGATATAATCGCCCATCCTCCGGCGGGGCCGGTAAGCGCCGGATGGAAAGCACAAAATAACAGTGACTGTGATTGAAACGCTATAAAATTGTTTTTTTATGGGGATGTAAGGCACGGCAATGAATTTTCAGGAATTTTTCGACAGTATCACCCCTGATGTTTACGAGAAACTGAAGCGGGGTGTGGAACTGGGCCGCTGGCCCGACGGAAGCAAACTGACGTCGGAGCAGCGCGAAGCCTGTCTGCAGGCGCTAATAGCTTATGAGGCGCGCCATGTTCCCGAACAGCAGCGTAGTGGTTATATTCCCCGCGACAGTCACAGTCACTGCGGTGGCCGCGGAGAAGTGGCGGGACCGGGAGACACCGATGACCCCGCCGACGCTGAGCAGGCGTTGAACTGGCAGCGTTGATCCCCGGCAATGCTTTCCGCACTGCCTACACAGCCAACATTGATCAATCGCCACCAGAGTCGAGTGGTGTAAGGAACAGAAGTAATGAGAGATGCACAACCACAAACCATCTACCTGAAAGATTACCGTGCCCCCGATTATCTGATCGATAAAACCGAGCTTAGCTTTGATTTGCGCGAAGACCTCACCCGGGTCGTTTCGCGGCTGACCATGAGGCGCAATCCGCAGGCCGGCGCCGGAGCGGCGCCGCTGGTTCTGCACGGCCAGGATATGGAGTTGCTGGAGGTCAGCGTCGACGACCGGCCACTGACGGCGGAGCAGTATCAGCTCGATGCCGAAACCCTGACCGTCGAGGCGGTGCCGAAGGCGTTTGTGTTGACCTGCACCACGCTGATCAAACCGCAGGAGAATACCTCCCTGGAAGGGTTGTATAAATCCCGCACCCTATTTTGTACCCAGTGCGAGGCGCAGGGGTTTCGCAAGATTACCTACTATCTGGACCGCCCCGATGTTATGAGTGAATTCACCACCAGCATCGAAGCGGATAAAGACCGCTATCCGGTGCTGTTGTCCAATGGCAACCCGGTCGATCGGGGTGAGGCCGAAGGCGGTCGACACTGGGTGACCTGGCGCGACCCGTTTAAAAAACCCGCTTATTTATTCGCCCTGGTGGCGGGCGATCTCGCCCATATCGAAGACCGCTTTACCACCTGCTCGGGCCGCGAGGTAACACTGCGCATTTTTGTTGAACCCAAGGACCTGGATAAATGCGATCACGCCATGGGGTCGTTGAAAAAGGCGATGAAATGGGATGAGGATGTCTACGGCCGTGAATACGACCTGGATATCTTCATGATTGTTGCCGTTGACGACTTTAATATGGGGGCGATGGAAAACAAAGGCCTGAATATCTTCAACACGTCCTGTGTGCTGGCCAACCCGCAGATTACCACCGATGCCGGTTTTCAGCGCGTCGAAGGTGTGGTTGCCCACGAGTATTTCCACAATTGGTCCGGCAACCGGGTAACCTGCCGAGACTGGTTTCAGCTGAGCCTGAAAGAAGGCTTTACCGTGTTTCGCGACGCCGAGTTTTCCGCCGATATGGGCTCGCGCACGGTTAAGCGGGTGGAGGACGTGACCCTGCTGCGTACCCGACAGTTCGCTGAGGACGACGGTCCCATGGCGCACCCGGTACAGCCGTCTTCGTTTATCGAAATTTCTAACTTCTACACCTTGACGATTTATGAGAAGGGCGCGGAAGTGGTGCGGATGATTCACCGGCTATTGGGAAGCGAGATGTTTCGTCGCGGCTCCGATCTCTATTTCTCCCGCCACGATGGTGAGGCGGTGACCATCGATGAATTTGTCAAAGCCATGGAGGATGTCTCCGGGCGCGAACTGACCCAGTTCAAGCGTTGGTATTGCCAGGCGGGTACGCCACGGCTGACGGTGACTGACGCCTATGACGCCGATACCGAGCAATATCGTTTGACGGTGGCCCAGACCTGCCCGCCGACACCGGAAAACCAGGTTAAACAGCCTTTCCACATTCCCCTGGCCATGGGGCTGATAGGTGCGGCCGGTGAATTGCCATTGGCCCTCGCCGATCGGTCGCCGGATACAGAAACAACCGATAACACCCACTGCGTGCTGGAGGTTACCCAGGCAGAACAGACTTTTGTATTTAACGGGGTAAAGGAAAAACCCGTGCCGTCTTTGCTGCGCGGTTTTTCCGCGCCGGTAAAACTTCACTATGACTACAGCCGCGAAGATTTGGTGGTGCTGATGAGCCGCGACAGCGACGGCTTCTGCCGCTGGGATGCCAGTCAGCAGCTGGGCGTGGCGGTGCTCGAGGATGTGATGGCGGCGTACCGCGCCGAGGGTGGGCCGAGTGCCTACAGCTCAAGGAGTGCCGACAGCTTAAGTAGTGCCGACAGCGGATTGAACGTGGACCCTCTTTTGCTCGAAGCCTATCGCCGCATACTGGTTGATGAGAGCCTTGACAAAGCCATGGTGGCGCTGATGCTGGAGCTGCCGAGCGAGGCCTATTTGAGTGAAATTGCCGCGCGGGTGGATGTGGAGTCGATCCACCACGCCCGTCGCTATGTGCGTGCTGTGGTGGCCGAATCGCTGCGCGGTGAACTGCTACAGGTTTACCACCAGTGCCAGGACAATGGTCCCTATGCCCCCGATGCCGAAGGCATTGCGCGGCGCAGTCTGAAAAACTCGGCGCTGGGCTATTTGATGTTGAACCCGGATGCTGAAGTACTGGCGCTGTGCCGGCAGCAGTTTGAGCGCGGCGATAACATGACCGATGTGCTGGCGGCGCTGATCAGCCTGGTCAATTGTGAAGGCATTGGCGCAGAAGGCGAGCAGGGCCAGCGCCGGATAGCCGCGGTGAGAGAAGCTGCGCTGGAAAGCTTTTACGCGCAGTGGAAGCACGAACCTCTGGTGGTCAACCATTGGTTTTCAGTGCAGGCGGGGTGCGTGTTGCCAGGGACGCTGGACAAGGTCAGGGCGCTGATGCAACACGAGGCTTTCGATATTAAAAACCCGAACAAGGTGCGGGCGCTGATCAGCGCTTTCTGTAGCCAGAATGCAATTCATTTTCATCAGGAATCGGGGGCCGGCTATCGCTTTTTGGCCGACCAGGTTATTGTTTTGAATCAGTTGAACCCGCAAATCGCAGCGCGTCTGATTACGCCACTGACGAAATGGAAAAAATATGATCCCGCGCGGCAGATGTTGATGAAAGGGGAACTGGAACGGATCATGGTGGAGCCAAGCTTGTCGAAAGATGTATACGAAGTGGTGAGTAAAAGTCTACGTCTTTAAACGTAGCGGTTATGGGGGAACGTTTTGGTAACAGACAAAGAGAAAAAAGTCATTCAAGCCTATGTGGACGCCTACAATCATTTTGATTTGCCGACGATGCTGTCGTGTCTGGATGAAAATGTGGTGTTCCAAAAGGTTGCCGCCGATGTGGTCGATACTGAAACCGTAGGAATTGCAGCGTTTAAAGCCCTGGCCGAGGAAACCGAGGGTTTGTACAGCAGCCGTGAACTCAAGATTCTCGGCTGGGATAAAAAAGCGCAAAAGGTCATTGTCAGAATCAATTGTCACGTCACCTTGAACGTTGATCTGCCCTCGGGGTTGAAAACCGGCAGCCCACTGGATATTAGGGATGTCTTCGAGTTTGTAGTGAGAGACGGAAAAATCGCGGAAATTATCGATCGTTCATAGGAACCCGGTAATTTCCCAAAAGTGATCAATAGGGCAGCTTATAGTTTATGGGGACTGAAAATGTGTAGGTTTCCCCACGTATACTTTCGGGCACAGGTGGAAAGGGGCTCGCGTTTATAACCGCGTCCAGTGCCTGGTGGTTAAAAATATCGTGTTTGGACTTTTTTTCCAGTCGGACATCGGTCACCTCGCCGCGGCGGTTGATGGTTATCGAGACCCGTGCATCGCCTTCCAGGCGGCGTTGAAAAGCCTGGCGGGGTAGGGTCTGGAATTTATAGATCTGACTCGAGAGTTGTTTGTAATACTGCTGGTGCGCGAGCAATGCGGCTTCATAGAAGTCCGAAGTTGATCCGGCCGAGTTTGGCTGTTCGCCGTTTCCCGTGGCGGTCTGCGGTGGTATTTTTACCCCCGTGGAGGCGCTACTCAACGTGGCCTGGGTTGGCGGGGGCGTAGATTCTTTAGTCTGGGTGCTGCTTTTGGGCCTGCTCAGGCTGTTTTTGGTTTTTCTGAGTGTGTTATTGCCTTTTGGGGCACTGGTAATTCTTTTCGATTCGACTCGGGAGTTCGCAGTGGCAACTGTCTTCGTGTTCGGTTTCACAGCCTGCAAGCTGTTAACCAGTGGCTGTGATGGAAGGGGTTGGGTTTTCCGCGCTGGCGCATGCTTGTTGACAGCGAGTTTTTTTGGCGATGGTCTGTTCCACCCCCTGGTTTCCCGCAGTCTTGCCGCGCTCGGTATCAGGGAATTGAAATTCGCAAGCAGTTGCGGGTTTTGGGTATTCGGTGATAAGAGTTCCTGACGGAATTCGGAGGAAAGGGGGATATCTCCGATCCAGCTGCGCAACAATAATTTGAAAAACGCCTTCGACCTAATGTGTCCCAGCGTAAAACTGTTGAGCTTTACTGCCACATCCCCCCGCTGCGGATTGTATTCCAACTCGACGCTGTCACCTCTGAGCAGTTGTCCTTTAAAAAATTTACTGAATCTTGAAAAATTATTGATTTGCTTTTTCATCTGCTGCGAATCACTATTGATCGTCACGCTTTCGATCCAGTGGCGGTTAAAGCGGCGCTGGGAGAGTCGGTCGGCGCTAATCCGCATTTCCAGCATTATGGCCGTATCCGCTTGCAGCACTTGCTCAGCATTTGTGCTTGGTGTTTCAAGATACAGGGCGGCAATAAACTGTTGCGTTCCAAGTGAGGTGTAGCTGCTTACTCCATTGAGCTGCAAATTTGGCGAATCCTTGGCAAACACCTCAGCTAGGGGAGAGGCGATAAGCACTGCAATCCATATGTAGCGGAAAAATGTAGCGGAATATGCCTTGTTCATATGTTTCACTCAGCGTGAGAGGCCTCCGGTAAATTCAACGGGGAGCGCAGCAACGACTCCCGAAATAAATAGAGCTGCGGTTCTGACATGGAGGAAATATCGAAAATGACCCGGTACTCGGCGTTGTCGTCCTGTTTCGGAATACTGTGCCAGTAATTGAAACCAAATAACGTGAATTTTTGACGTCCGGAACGCAGTGTTTTGGTCAGTCCATATAAATTATCGCCGAGGTATTCCATGGTTTCTGTTCCAAATGAATGTTTGTTTTGGATCTCGACGGTTTTTAAAGGCTCTTTTGTTAGCGTTCCCTTCGCCTTTTTTTGGGCCAGAAGTTGTAGCCGTCGGCGTGCGTAATGAATAGTTTCGGAGCTGCCTGTAGACAGGTAAGGCCATTTCGCTTCCTTAATATCGGCGTTGTTTACAGTGTTTTCTATAACGTTGGTTGGAGTGGTGCCTGTTGTTAAACGGTTCGGCTTTGGGGTTGTGGAAATCTTAGTTGTTTTTCGGTTCTTTTGTGCAATCTTATGGGCGGCAGCCTGCATTGTTGCAATGGATTGTTTTTCTTTGCGTTGACGTTGTGGCGTCTCGCGCTTGCGCGGCTGCGTTTTCTGAAATTTCTTCGGCTGCGCCGGATTTTGGGCCCGATCAGCTATTAACCTTTCTATCGCCGTGGTCAGTCTTATTTTCTCAGCCTGGAGACGATTGATGTCTTGTTGCAGCCGAGCAATATTTTGCTGCGATTCCTGTTTGCGTTTTTCATAGCGCCTAACCCGGCTGTCCTGACGATTGAAGCGAATCTCCACCAGCGTGGCTTCCCGCTCCAGCGCGTGATCATCGGTGTTTTCGGCCGCTTTTAGCGCCTTGACCATTTCTTTTTCAGTTTCAACCAGCCGGCTGCGGACTTCTTGCAGGTCTTTACTATACCTTTCAAGACGTACTTTTTGTTCTTGCAACTGAATATTGATTTTGTTGATGTTATCAATCGTCAGCTTCAACTGCTCTTGTTGGTACCTGAGCAGACGGTCTGATGTTTGAGCGCCGGCGACATCCGTAAAGGTTGCCGCAAGTATCAACGCGTAGCTGATTACAATGCGATACATCG
>JARROD010000077.1:0-12623 GCA_037384225.1 Exilibacterium sp. | reverse complement strand
CAGCTTAACCAGTACCATCAATACCTTAAGCAACGCTACGCTCAGCTTGCCGACAAACAACAACAGCGCCAGAAAACCCTGGCTCGCCTGAATGCCAGCATCAATAATAAAGACCAACAGTTAAAACAACTGGCTCAGGACCGCGCCCATCTGGAACACTTACTTCAGGAGGTCATAGAAGTCACCGCTGGCTGGCAGCCTCAAGATAACAGCCAGCCCTTTGCAAAATTGCGCGGCAAACTTCCATGGCCCACCAAGGGCGCTATCGTCCACAGTTTCGGCAGCTCCCGCAGTGCCGGAAAAATGAAATGGAATGGAGTGATGATCAATGCCAGTCAAGGCGCTGAGGTTACCGCTATACATCGCGGACAAGTCGTTTTTGCAGACTACCTGCGCGGCCACGGCCTACTTATGATTGTCGATCACGGCGATAACTATATGAGCCTTTACGCCCACAATCAGGCTCTCTATAAAACCACCGGCGACAGAGTAAAAGCCGGGGAGGTCATCGCAAATGTCGGCAACAGTGGCGGACTGGCACGGGCGGGGTTGTATTTTGAAATCCGCTTTCGTGGGCAACCCACAAATCCCGCCAAATGGTGTAGAAATAATTCCTGATAATTTATTCCCCCCACCTCAAACCACCCGCAAGAACTCTTGAAGTTATTTCGTACGCGACCCTAAATCAAAAAATGTATAAAAATAGCGGCCACTAAAGGCTGTGACCAACAATAAAATCGATAATTTTCACTATAGTAGTAATGAGTCTGGATTTTTCACCAGGGCTAACAGCGTCAGGCCCTTAATACCCATTACATTTTGAGTTTGGTGAGTCGTATGCCTATAGACATTCAATCCACCCGTATCGGTGATCTGCTGATAAAACGCGGTGAAATTACAACAGAACAACTGAACATAGCTATTGCCGAACAACGCCGGCGGCGGCGACTAATCACCGAAGCGACTCCAGCAGCCAAGGCCAGCACCGCGCTGGGTGAAATTCTGGTTGATTTGGGATATCTAGAGCGCAAACAATTGCTGCACAGTCTGACTTGGCAGAAACGCCTGAGAAAAGTTTCTTTCGCCTTGGCTTTTGTTACACCTTTATTGTCTGTTACAGCGCCCGCCTCGGCAGGCACGAGTACATCTTCCAAAAGCTATCGGCAAGCATCTGACTCTAACTACTCGTGGAAATCCGGCTGGAGATTTCTAACGCAATCATTCACTGAACAGGACAGCAACGAAACAACGCTTACCAGCACTGGTTCTCTTGACGGCACCTTCAACGATACGGGTACCGGTACCGCGGACGGCACCTCCAGCGATACGGGCACCGGTACTGCGGACGGCACCTCCAGCGATACGGGCACCGGTACTGCGGACTGCACCTCTAATGTCACCTCTACAGGCGTCGAGGAACCGACCATCCTCGACAATGCCGTTGCATTGAGCTGGTTGATTCCTGAATTGCGTCTGGACGGATCAAACCTTTCGCTCAGTGAAATTGGCGGCTATGAAATTGTTTACCAGAGACAGGGCGACCCCTTGAGCTATTCCATAATTGTCGATGATCCCAACCTGTCTTACTATATTATTGAAAATCTGGAAACGGGTAATTATGAATTTATGATCGCTGCATTCGACGCCGACGGTATGTTCAGCGAATTTGCTAAACCTGTATACAAATTTATTGAGTAGCACTTGACCCCGCTCCCGCACCGGGAGCCCCCCAGCAGGTTGAAAATTTCTACATTATTTTCCGCTGATCACACATCTGCTCCTCCAGAGGTCAGGAAGCAATCAGCGCCCTCACAACTTCGCCGCTGTACCCGGCTAGCGATAGGCATTGGCGCGCATACTCACCGGTCACAGATTACTCGGCGTTTAGCGCCAGGGAAACACTGACTATTGTGCACGCTAACCCAGGGCTGACAATTGCCCTTGCGAACAGGAAATCCGTGGCTTTCGAATGGGGTTTGTGCATAATATTAGCTAGTGATACCGCCCAATGATTAACCGGTCTCGAGCTTATGTACTGTCGATATTTCGGATTAAAGGAACAGCCGTTTTCTATCGCACCCAATCCGCGCTACCTATTTATGAGCCAAAGGCACCGTGAAGCCCTGGCACATCTGCTTTACGGAATCAATGTAGCCGGAGGTTTTGTGTTGCTGACTGGCGAGGTTGGCACCGGAAAAACCACGGTCAGTCGGCGTCTGCTGGAGCAGCTGCCCGACACCACGGATGTCGCATTTATCCTCAATCCATACCTGGACGCGACAGAATTGCTCGCCACCATGTGCGACGAGTTGGGAATCACTAACCTTGAAAACAAGCGGAGCCTTAAGTACCTCAACGAAAGGCTCTACCATTTTCTGCTGGAAAACCATGCCAAAGGCCGCAATACCGTACTGCTGATAGACGAGGCGCAACACCTTCAGTACGAAGTGCTGGAAACCGTACGCTTGCTCACCAACCTGGAGACCAATACCAAAAAACTGCTGCAAATCATTTTTGTCGGGCAGCCGGAACTACAAAAGCTGCTGGCGAAACCCTCCCTGCGACAACTCGCTCAGCGTATCACCGCCCGCTTCCACATTATTCCTTTGAACCTCGCAGAAACTGAAGCCTACATCGCTCACCGCCTGCGAATTGCCGGACTTCCAGCCAACCAGCAGCTCTTTTCACTGAGTATTATCAAAAGCCTGTACTCGATAAGTGGCGGTGTACCGAGACTTATCAATATTCTTTGCGACCGCATGCTGTTGGGCACCTATGCCCAGGACAAATCGGTTGTCGACCGCGCCACCCTCAAACAAGCCGCCATAGAGGTGCTGGGAAAAGACCCGGACAAAACCGAAGTCAAATCCATGCTGATGCCGGTCGTAGCCGCCAGCATCGCTGTGCTCACCCTGATCAGCCTGCTCTGGTGGCATTGGTCTAATAATATCGGTCCGGCACTGTTCGACAGAGAACTGGCGGAAAGCACCTTTTTCAGCCGCGACTCAACGGCAAATAACGGCACCGATATTGCGCGCCTCACAGAACACACTGCACCCGTCTCAACAGAGAATAGCGAAGTTCTGTTTTCCAACGAAAGTCAGGCCCTCAGTGAGCTGATGCAGTCACTGCAGCTCAACCGACCGTCATCGCCTCAAGCCTGTGAAATTGCCGATGAATCCGGCCTGCGCTGCGAGCATATGGCGGTATTAAGCTGGACTGAATTTAAACAAGTCAATCGCCCGTCCATGCTGAAGTTAACAACCCCCGCCAACCACACCGCCTACGCTGTTGTGGTTGGCATCGACAATGCGGTGGCCCACCTCAGTTTTAACGGCAAACACCAGTCAATGCCCCTGGTTCAGTTGGGTGAAATGTGGAATGGCGAATTCACTTTTTTCTGGAATCCGCCGGAAAGCTTCAAGCACCCGATAAGTTTCGGTGATCGAGATCCTATAGTGGAGTGGCTGGCGATCAAATTCGCAGAAATGGACGGTGGGTTTGGTATATGGTCAGGTGAAGAATATGATAAACCCCTGTCTGAACGGGTAAAATTATTCCAACGTGAAAACAACCTAAAGGACGACGGTGTTGTAGGCCTGAAGACTCTGTTGAAAATCAACGATAAACTGGGCGTGGATAGAACTCTTGATATGTGGTATCTGGCGCAAAACTGAGCCTAACAATAAGGGTTAGCAATGTCGTACATTCTTGATGCACTCAATAAATCAGAGCAGGAGCGCCGCAAACAAAACAGTGCCCCCAGCTTTCATGAAGTGCCTATCAATAGGACTCCCGAAAAGCAGGTACACTGGGTTTACCCTTCTCTGCTCGCCGCCGTTGTCATCGCGGCAGGTATGGGGTATTACCTGGCTAAATCTACGGATACACCTTCATCTTCGAAAGGTTTCACTGATAGGGCACAACCTGGGAAAGCGGCCACCGTCGTGCAACAGCAACAAAAATTGCATGAACAAACGCCTCGTCCACGTCAGACCGCACCCACCAATAGCGCCGACTCAGTACACTCCCCAACGACCTCCTGGCCGGCGAATGCATCGCTGCAGAGCGACATGCCCCAGTCATCAAGTAACCCCGATAATAGAGTTTCCGCCAACGCTGAAATATCGGCGCCTTTTGTCACTGAACTCACCTGGCCCCTGCGCGAAGCTATTCCCAGCATCAAATACACTGCACATGTCTATTCGGATAACGGCGGTTCCGGGTTTGTGATTCTCAACGACGCTAAGCGCTACGACGGCTATCGAGTCGCTGAAGATCTTTATGTCAAACAAATTCAGAAAGATGGCGTAGTACTGACATACCGTGGTACCGTATTCAAACTCTCTGCGATGAAAAGCTGGAATAAAGATTAATATATAAAAACCACCACTGTATTGCCACCTTTAGCCAAGCTATACCCCCTCACATAGGGTGAGCTATGCTCCGGTTAGAAAAATTTGTGCGCGCCTCTGAAAATACCGCTCTAAAAGGTCCTGAGCTCGAAAATTTATGCAAAGATAGGGTATATTTGGCACACAAACACTCAAACCGGCACCCACAATAATGTATACAGGTGCAAATCGGACACCTCCTCAAAATATCAGCTGCAAAATTATCCAGCCTGTATTTATACTCATAGTTAATTTCACCGTGGCAACTCTGTGCCACGCAGCCAAATGTAGTGTCTCAATTAGGTTGAGCATTACACTAGCCAATGCGGAACCAAGGGTATGGATGGAAGCCTACGTGTAAGTAAATCTAAAGCAGATACCAGCAGAGTATATGGCGTATCCAGACGTTCGATGATATCCGGACTTTGGAAACGCCCATTCAGACATTGTTTTCAGCCGAGAAAATTTCATGCTTTCAGCATAGGCGCGCTGACCTCGGGCAACCATACCATAGCCAATCTTTTAAACTCCCGCTACCGTGTAGAACATGAACCGACCGCCCAACTTCTGAACAAGCTAATTATCGACTGCAAACAGGACAACATCAGCGAACGGGATATCCGCCGTTTTTTTCAGCTCAGGGATATCAACATCTGGCTGGAATTGGAAAGCAACAGTTTCAATTTCTACTTTGCTGATTACTTGCTTGAATTGTTCCCGAAAGCGAAGTTTATCCTGCCCCTGCAGAACCCGGGAAACTGGCTGGATACCTGGATAAACTACACTATAGCCAACCGAACCCAACGGGGAAGCCTGTGGGAATCCGGTATAAAAGCCATTTTCAACCCCGAACTGTACGAATACGACAGGGAAGAAAGTGTTTTCAGACGCTATAATCTGTTACCCATTTCCTGTTACCTCAATTACTGGCTTGCCCATAACCTAAAGGTCATCAATAGCGTCCCGGCACACAGACTACTGATCTTAAGCACTCGTCATATCCGGGATTCAGCACTGACTATTGCTGAGTTTTTGAATATACCCGGTAGCGACTTCAATACGAGCGTAGCCGGGAAAACCGATAGCTCGTTTACACCCAACGCTTTCAAACCCAAGGTTCTGCAGAAACTGGATCCCGCATTCCTGAATGACACCCTGCACCAGTACCATCACAACAAGCTTGGTAAATACTTGGAACTGACAAAAAATAACTTCACAGTCTCTTCGTAAACCCGGCAACACCATAAGGGCCTGTAAAGAAATAACTTTACATTCTCGGTGTCCCATCGCCCGTCTGGCAAGGCGCTTGAGCGAAGGCTTTTCTATTAGCTGAAGGCTTTTCTATTAGCTGAAGGCTTTTCTATTAGCTGAAGGCTCCTGCCGACATTTCGAGCTCAAGCAACACCGCCAGGTGGGATGAGGGGGCAGCGAGAATGTAAAGTTATTTCTTTACAGGGCCTAAGTTCCGGGCTACAAAGCAAAGAAAAAAGCAAGTCCTCAGAAAGAATAAAAAAATGCTTTCTTATCCCCAACCCTGCCAACTTTTGTTTTATCCATATATCCAGGCCTTGATCATTTTCAAGAACAGTGTTTTCATGGAACCAGCACTGGTTGAGGCTCCACTAAACCGCCTTATCGAGAAAATTCCTGTGTTACCGGATACGACATAAGCCAACCGAGAATCAAATCGAGAGCTAATTTGCGAACCTCACCGAATTATTCCCTATCTGATCGGTCTACAATGTGTAGCTTACGCTGGCGTAGCGCACGATAGGGGGCTGTAATAACTGTACGGTTTCGTAAAAATTGTGTGGACTAATATCCACGGCCAGTTAGAGTAGTCAATGAGAATTTTATGCAGTCAGCCATACTCGGCCGTACCACTGGAATGGCCGATCGAGTACCGAAGTTAGTTTCAGGAGCCCATTTTATGCCTTTGCGCTGTATATTCCGCCCATTTGCCGCTGCATTCGTTGCCGCCCTGATAATGTTGCCCCCGGCTTCGCTTGCCAGCGAAGATGAGCTAAAGGTCGATGAAGCGGAAGGCCAGTTGCCTTTAGAGGATTTGCGAACCTTTACCAAAGTCTATGACCACATCCGCAAGGGCTATGTAGAAGAAGTCACGGATCGAACCCTGCTGGAGTATGCAATCAAGGGCATGCTCTCGGAGCTCGATCCGCACTCGGCCTACCTGGATGCCACATCTTTTGACGACCTTCAAGTCAATACAACCGGTGAATTTGGCGGACTGGGTATTGAAGTCGGCATGGAAAACGGTTTCGTCAAGGTCATTTCCCCTATCGATGATACCCCGGCCAGTAAGGCGGGGGTGGAAGCGGGTGACTTGATCATCAAGCTCGGAGAAAAACCGGTCAAAGGGATGAGCCTAAATGAAGCCGTCAAGGAAATGCGTGGCCCCAAGGACAGCTCCATCGATGTCACCATTGTCCGCGAAGGCGTCGAACAGCCCTTTGAACTGACACTGACCCGCGACATTATCAAAGTTCAAAGCGTGCGTGCTCGCATGATTGATGACGGTTACGGCTACCTGCGTATAGCGCAATTCCAGGTCAGCACCGGCGATGATCTGATCAAAGCCATTCGGGATCTCCGCAAAGAGGACCCCGAACTCAAAGGCCTGATACTGGATCTGCGCAACAACCCCGGTGGCGTGCTGCAAGCTTCGGTTGAAGTGGCCGACGCGTTTCTGGATGAAGGGCTGATTGTGTATACAGAGGGTCGACTGCAAAATGCCGATTTGCGCTACAAAGCCAAACCGGGGGATGAAACTGGAGGCGTTCCGCTGGTGGTACTGATCAACGACGGTTCAGCCTCCGCTTCGGAAATTGTCGCCGGCGCCCTGCAGGACCACCGCCGCGCGATTCTTATGGGTACCGAGAGCTTCGGCAAGGGTTCAGTACAAACGGTCATCCCGATCAGTGAAGAGCGGGCTATCAAGCTTACTACTGCGCTGTATTTCACCCCCAGTGGCCGCTCCATACAAGCGCAGGGGATCAACCCGGATATTGTTGTAGAGCGGGCCAAAATCACCGCTCTTCGCCCCCGCAACCGCTTCACCGAAGCTGACCTGTCTGGCCACTTGAATAACATCAATGGCGGCGAGGAAAGCAAGGCTAAAGACCGCGAAGAATCCCAGCGTGCCAATGGTGAACTGCTTGATCAGGACAACCAGATATACGAAGCTCTGAACCTGTTGAAAGGGCTGAGTATATTTGCGCAAAAGCCGAAGTCCACGACGACCATGGCACAATTTGATATGCCGTAAAGAATTCAGAACTTAATGCCCTGCAGCGGGAGGCAGGGAACGAAAAAAGTCCGTAAAAGTGTGGCGCCAAAATTAACAATCCTTCACAATCGGCGCCACATTTACAAATAGCGGACTGTTGTGGACTCCCTACCGGATAACAATAAATCGTCACCCGCACATAAGCTTTCGACAAACCGCCCGCGGGTTTTTATTCTACTTGCACAGCTACTGCTTTTCAGTGTCTGCGCCAATTCAAGCTCCCTTTCGTTGCCAGACCACTCGCCCCCAGCCCCCTCTGGTTCGATAATGGCTGCGCCCTCGGATGCTGATATACCGCGTATCGCGATCATCATCGACGATATCGGCTACCACCGACACAATGGTATGCGTGCCGCTACCTTTCCCGCCAACCTTACACTTGCGGTAATCCCCCATAGTCCCAACGGGCCAGCGCTAGCGCTGGCCGGGCATAAAACCGGTAAGGAAATCATCCTGCACATACCCATGAGTAACAACAGAAACCTGCCGCTGGACCCCGGTGCCTTGACTGAGAAAATGGCCTACAAAGATTTTTTGACGACCTTGGGCAAAGATCTCGAAGCGATTCCCCATATAAAGGGGGTAAGTAATCATATGGGGAGTCGTCTCACCCAACAGTACCGGCCCATGGAGTGGTTGATGTCAACGTTAAAACAACGGGGCCTGTACTTTGTTGACAGCCGTACAAGCGCCGACAGCCTGGCGTGGGAAGTGGCCCTGGCCCACAAACTGCCGAGCTTAAAACGGGATATATTTCTGGACAACAGCCGCCGTAGCGAGGACATCGCCAAACAGTTTCAGAACTTGATCGACATTGCCAGGGCAAAAGGCTTCGCCGTTGCGATTGGCCATCCTTACACACAGACGCTCGATAGCCTCAAGCGACTCTTAATGACTGTAGATAAAAATAAAGTCAAATTGGTCACCATTTCACAGCTTCTTGAGCAAGTTAACGTCGGCAAGATCAAAAAAATTAGCTTTATAAATTAATTTATTATTTTAATTATTTTTAATAAAAAAATACTCTAAAGCCCATAATATATGTCGCCAAAATCTACAATATAATAGCCTCTATGCTTTATATGAGGTAATTTGTTACTTAATGTTCAGTTTGTGGGAAAGTTGCCTATTTTCTATCAATACTGGATGTTTAAGGAATAACCAATCATTGTTATTAAAGGTTATTCTTTGGACCTAGAGTAATATTTAGGGTCTTAATCTACAAGGTATTCATTGACAAACAGATGTAATAGATAGGACAAGTTTATGATGTACAATCGTAAAGGCGAACAAGGAAAAATTCCAACCCGCAGCGAACGGACGTTTCAAAAGTTTAACTACTGGTATTACAGCACTCGAGAAGGTGTGGATATTGGCCCTTTTGATTCGAAAGAAGACGCTCAAATCGGCGCTGGTGAATTTATTGAGTTTATCCAAAGTGCTGAGCCGGGTATGATTGCCACGCTGGAGCAATACGGCAAACGTGCCGCTTAAAACATCCATGCCCTTTTGGGCTGAGTAAAAACTAAAAATAGAACTCGGCCCGATTGTGTTCTGTGCAACCTATGTTCGGTACAACTTAAGTTCGGTGCATTAATGGAAGCCTCCGTAATTTTTCCGGCAGGTTTTCAACTGGGATTATAGTCGAACTTCTATACCTCTCTGGCTCATATAAGCTTTAGCTTCCGCCACAGAATACTCACCAAAGTGAAATATACTGGCCGCCAGCACTGCGTCAGCTTTCCCTTCGATAATACCATCTGCCAGGTGCTGCAAATTACCAACGCCACCAGAAGCGATAACCGGTATCGGTATTGCCTCGCTGATTTTTCTGGTCAACGTCAGGTCGAAACCGTTTTTGGTTCCGTCTCGATCCATACTGGTCAGGAGAATCTCACCCGCGCCATAATCAGCCATACGCCGGGCCCAGGCGATCGCTTCTATCCCGGTCCGCTGGCGCCCACCGTGGGTGAAGATTTCCCAGCGCCCGGCTTCATCTTCACCACTCACTTTTTTTGCATCAATGGCGACCACAATGCATTGAGCGCCAAAGCGGTCGCTGGCCTGCTTTACGAAGTCGGGATTTCTCACAGCAGCGGAATTAATACTCACTTTGTCTGCCCCCGCATTCAGCATAGTGCGGATATCCTCACTGGTGCGAATCCCGCCACCGACGGTGAGAGGAATAAACACCTCGCCGGCTATTTTTTCGACAACGTGAACCAGTGTATCCCGCTCTTCATGGCTGGCTGTAATATCGAGAAAAGTAATTTCATCGGCGCCCTGCTCGTTGTAGCGCTTGGCAACTTCCACTGGGTCACCGGCATCGCGAATATCGACAAATTGCACACCTTTTACAACGCGGCCTTTATCGACATCGAGACAGGGAATAATACGCTTGGCCAACGCCATACATCACCTCAATTAAAACTATTGAACATCGCAGATTTGCTGCGCTTCGGTGACATTGAGGCTGCCCTCGTAAATAGCCCGCCCGGTGATAGCGCCGCAAATACCCTTATGTGCCTGTGCTTTCAGGGCTTTGATATCTTCAAGGTTGGTAATACCACCGGAAGCAATTACTGGAATTGACGATGCCTGGGCCATAGCCACAGTGGCTTCAACGTTGACGCCCTGCATCATGCCGTCGCGTGCTATATCTGTATACACAATCGCTTCGACACCATGAGGCTCAAAGCGCCGGGCCAGATCCGTGGCGCGAAGTTCAGATACTTCAGCCCAGCCATCAGTGGCTACCAGTCCATTCTTTGCGTCCAGGCCGACAATAATATGCCCCGAAAATCGATGGCAGGCTTCGATGACAAAGTCGGGCTCTTTGACGGCTTTGGTTCCGATAATGACATAGTCGACCCCCGCCTGCAGATAATGCTCGATAACCTCAGCACTGCGAATGCCGCCACCGATTTGAATCGGCACTCCAGGATAGGCTTTGACAATGGCGCCCACAACGTCACCATTGACGGGTCGACCTTCGAAGGCGCCGTTGAGATCAACCAGGTGTAAACGCCGGGCACCCTGCTCCACCCATTGACCAGCCATAGCCACAGGGTCATCGGAAAACACTGTGGAATCCTCCATCAATCCCTGTCGTAAGCGAACACACAAACCATCTTTTAAGTCAATGGCGGGAATTATCAGCATAAGCAACCTTAATCAAATCCTCAGTAACTTCTCAATAACCAGGTTATAGCAGCCCATCCCAGGTGCAAAAATTCTTCAGCAACTGCAGGCCAGCGAGGTAACTTTTTTCCGGATGAAACTGCACGGCAAAAACGTTACCCCGAGCCAGTACCGCGGTAAAATCACAGTGGTAGTGGCAGCGCCCGGCAACCAAACTGGGGTCACCCGCTTCAACATAATAACTGTGCACAAAATAGAAGCGGCTATTTTGCGCAATTCCCATCCACAGAGGATGAGCCTGAGTCTGCTCAACTTGGTTCCACCCCATATGGGGCACTTTGAGAGACTCTCCGTTTTTATCCCGCAGGTCGTTGCCGAAGAACTTCACCTGCCCCGGCATCAAGCCCAGGCAATCGACACCACCGTTTTCCTCACTGTGCGCCATAAGCGCCTGCATTCCTACACAAATGCCCAATACTGGCTTGCCGCTGTCGATGGTTGCGACCAATTGCCTGTCAAAACCACCGCGACGGATTTCGCCAATACAGTCGCGAATGGCACCGACGCCAGGGAAAATAACCCTGTCCGCCCCATCAATCACGCCAAAATCGGCCGTTATCTGTACTCTGGCGTCAGGTGCAACGTGCTCCAGAGCGCTGGCTACAGAGTGGAGATTTCCCATTCCGTAGTCAATCACAGCAATAGATTGCTTGCTCATAGCGGTTCTTTTTAAAGTGCTCCTTTGGTGGACGGCAACATACCGCTCATACGTGGATCCAGTTCCAGAGCCATGCGCAGTGCACGTCCAAAGGCCTTGAATACAGTTTCAATTTGGTGGTGGACATTGTGCCCCCTCAAACAATCGATATGCAAGGTAACCTGTGCGTGGTTGACAAACCCTTGAAAAAATTCCCAAAACAGCTCGGTATCGAAATTACCCACCCGCTTTTGCGTAAAGGGCACTTCCATCACCAGACCCGGACGGCCAGAAAAGTCGACCACCACCCGAGACAAGGCTTCATCCAAAGGCACGTAAGCGTGACCGTAGCGGCGTATACCTTCTTTCTTTCCCAAGGCCCTGGCCAAGGCCTGTCCCAAAGTGATGCCAATATCTTCCACCGAATGGTGATCATCGATGTGAACATCCCCTTTACAACTGATTTCCAGATCGAGCAGGCCGTGGCGAGCAATCTGGTCCAGCATATGTTCGAGGAAAGGAACACCCGTTGCGAAGCTGGATTTACCTGTTCCATCCAGGTTCACAGCCACACGGATCCGGGTCTCAAGCGTATCGCGATTCACTACGGCAGAGCGTTCCGCCATCTGTATCTCCAGCAGGGTATCGGGGTCTAAGAGCGCGAATTATAAAGGTTGAAATGGGTTTGACGCCAGTTGCAAAAATACGCGGCTGTCTCCAAAACCTATAACACCCGGAGTTCCGTGCCATTGTCCGGCTAATGTATAGTGAAAAGCTGATCAAAACTGGCGTAGTGCAGCACCTGCCGAACTTCCGGGGAACAGTGGGTTATCAGTAACTGCGGCTTTCCCAGACCGCTGAATTCGCGCAGCAACAGCAACATACCCAGCCCGGCGCTATCGAGACTCGTGCAGTTTCTCAGATTGATAGCGTAGCAATTATAACGCTGCCCCTGGCCTTCATAGGCGGCGCGAAATTCACCATGCAATTGCAGATTAAAATTTCCAAAGACTTCAATAACCAAACCTCTATTGCCTGTGCTCGACCTCGCTATCACTCTTTTCTTATTTTTATTCATATTGGC
>JARROD010000076.1:0-13744 GCA_037384225.1 Exilibacterium sp. | reverse complement strand
ACCACAGTAATGTTGGTGAGATTTGGTGTAAAATTGCATGAGACCTTCTCCTCTTCTGAGTTTGGTGTTCACAACTACAAGTTTAGAAGGCTCCCGACGCGGGGCATCGGGAGAAGGTCTTCATAAGTATCAAGCGCATGTTGCCGGACTGGTTTTCCGCTGCGCTCCAAACCAGCCGCAAATGCGGGCGTTAGGCGAAGATCATGGATTCAAGTTTAAAAATTATCTTTAGTGGAGTTGCGATAGCTCTTACCTTTGTAGCTTTTGTGCCATATATCCGCTCGATATTCGTAGGGGTAACAAAACCGCATGTTTTTTCTTGGATTATTTGGGGAACAACTACGTCAATTGTATTCTTTGCTCAAGTTGAAGCTAAAGGCGGTATCGGTGCATGGCCAATTGGTGTTTCAGGTGCAATTACAGCTTTTATCGCTTTGTTGGCTTTCATAAAGCACTCGGATATTTCTATCACGAAAATGGATTGGGTATTTTTTCTATCTGCATTGGCTTCACTCCCATTTTGGTATCTAACTTCAAATCCACAGTGGGCAGTTTTAGTTCTCACGATTGTAGACTTACTTGGTTTTGGCCCTACAATACGCAAGGCGTATGATTCCCCTTATCAAGAAAATATCCCTTTTTTCATGTTGTTTATGGCAAGGAATATGTTCACTTTATTAGCTTTAGAGAGCTATTCGCTGACAACAATACTCTTTCCATTATCAGTTGGTGTTGCCTGTTTATTTTTGCTTATTATGGTTGTCTATAGACGGAGAGTTATCTGCGCCTAACAAAGCCAAGCTCGTGCCGAGATAAATCCGAAGTCTTGGGACGAATTTTATAAATTCGGAACTTGACTATTGTTACCCAGGAGGTGCGGGTGGATGACTCCACCTTAGTCCTCCCAAGCCTCCGCCTGGTTCGGCCAGATCATCCAGCGCTCCAGTGACGGCGGTCAGACCTGGGAGCAACCGGGAACGCCGCACGGCGAGCCGACAACCAGCCCGGATGGCACGGCCATCGGGGAAAGCAATAAATTCCAATACGATACCTCTCCGGAAACCGGCAAACCGCTGACCACCCACCAGTGGTATGACGGCACAGAACACCCCTGGGAGTTCAAGCGGGTCTGGCACCTCGAGCCGTCCCTGAGCGACCCGGACACTGTCTGAATAAGTTCAGGGCCCTGCAAATTGAATAAGTTCAGGGCCCTGGTTTTTCACATTATTGACCTGCGTGCTGACGGAGTAGTATGCAACGGACTGGTATACGTTGGAGACCAGAATACTTTCTGCCTTTGCTGTACCGTGTTTCAACCAGTCTCTCGCCTGGTTCGGGTCCAGCATAACGGGCATGCGGTTGTGAATGTTAAGCAACTCGCCCCGGGCGTCTTCCGTGAGAATCGTGAAAGACAGGTGTTCCTCCCAGGGCTCCCACAGCCCGGCGAAGGCCAGCAGATCATCGGGCTTATGCAACAGGTAGGGGAGCTTTTTCCCCGTGGCGGTTACCCATTCATAGTATCCGCCCGCAGGAACCAGACATGTGCGGGAGTGTTTCCAGGCGCCGCGATACAACGGTGATTTTTCAACGCTCTCAACCCTGGCGTTAAAAGTTGAATATTTTGAGCGAAATTCTTTCGACCAGGCGGGGATCATTCCCCAGCGCGCCGGCACCGTGCCGTCTCCGGTAACGATCGGCACCTGTTGCGTTGGCGCTACGTTGTAACCGGTCTCGTATCCGGCGGGCCAATCGTCGAGGACTTCCATCCATTCGTGTACCGCGCTGATGTTATTGTAAAACCTTCCACACATAACCGCTTCTCCCATAGGCTTTTCTTGGGTATAGACAAAAAATCCTAACCATAATCACAAAAATCATTTGGACTATTCTGCATTTACGCCATCACTTTGATCGGGTCGCCCACAAGACACAAATCAACCCAAAAGTGTCGCGGCTAAGCATGCCGCCCGACAGCGCTCCCTATACAGTAATGTGACACGTGATGAACGAGGCCGCTGTCAATCCACGCAGACAACTACAAAGGAAAACCTATGAGCAGCAATCAAACCAACCACGGGGTGGTCTATCAAGGTCCCGGTAAGGTAACCGTCGAATCCATTGATTTTCCCAGGCTGGCGTTGGGCCAGCGCCGTTGCGACCACGGCGTTATTCTCAAGGTCGTCACCACCAATATCTGTGGCTCCGATCAGCACATGGTACGCGGCAGAACCACAGCCCCCAAAGGGCTGGTTTTGGGCCATGAAATCACCGGCCAGGTTATCGAATGCGGGCGGGACGTGGAATTTCTCAAGGTCGGCGATGTCGTCTCCGTACCCTTCAATATTGCCTGCGGCCGTTGCCGCAATTGTAAGGAAGGCAAGACCGGTATTTGTCTGAATGTCAATCCGGCGCGTCCCGGCGCCGCTTATGGCTATGTCGATATGGGCGGCTGGGTCGGCGGCCAGGCGGAATATGTGATGGTGCCTTACGCCGACTTCAACCTGCTGAAGTTTCCCGATGCCGGCCAGGCCATGGAAAAGATCAGAGATCTGACCCTGTTGTCGGATATCTTCCCGACCGGTTTTCACGGCTGTGTCACCGCCGGTGTCGGACCCGGTTCTACCGTCTATATCGCCGGCGCCGGTCCCGTCGGCCTGGCTGCCGCTGCCTCGGCCCATCTATTGGGGGCCGCTTGCGTGATTGTCGGCGATATGATCCCGGAACGTTTGAATCAAGCCCGCAGCTTCGGCTGTGAAACCATCGACCTGCGCCAGGACGCGGCCTTGCCGGACATGATTGCCCAGATCGTCGGCGAACCGGAAGTGGATTGCTTTGTGGACTGCGTTGGCTTTGAAGCCCGCTGCCACGGTTGCGATCACGCTGTCGAGCAGCCCGCGACCGTGCTCAACGCCGCCATGCAGTTGACCCGTGCCGGCGGCCAGATCGGGATTCCCGGTCTTTACGTCACCGAGGACCCGGGCGCCAGTGACGATGCCGCCAGGCAGGGTTCGTTGAGCATGCGGATTGGGCTGGGTTGGGCGAAATCCCATTCCTTCCATACCGGTCAGTGTCCTGTCATGCGCTATCATCGCCCGTTGATGCAGGCCATTTTGTTCGACAAGATTCAGATCGCCGAGGCAGTGAACGTGCAGATGATCAATCTGCAGGAAGCGCCGAGCGGTTACGCGGATTTTGACGGCGGCGCGGCAAAGAAATTCGTCATCGATCCTCATGGATTGGTCGCAGCTTAACATCCAGGGCGCAAGGAGAGCGCCTAATTTATGCAACGATAGGGTAGAGACAACAGGGCAGTGATCAGTGAAATCGACATTTGCTCAATGGCCGTTTAACAGGTCGCCGTGCCCGGCACGCCCGTTGAATTTGTGTTTATTAAAACTGTAGAGTACCGCCAGAACGATAAACGAGAAGATCACCATGGTGCCTGCCAGCCAATGGGCCTGGATATAATCCATGGCTTCCACATGCTCATAAATCTGTATCGAAATCACCTGGGTAACGCCGGGAATATTGCCTCCAATCATCAACACAACACCAAATTCACCCACGGTATGAGCGAAACCGAGCACGGCCGCGGTCGTGAATCCGGGTTTTGCCAGGGGGATGATCACGTTGAAAAAGGTATCCCAGGGCCCAGCCCGCAGTGTGGCGGCAACTTCCGCCGGTCTCGGGCCCAGCGCTTCGATGGCGTTGTGGATGGGTTGTACGACGAAGGGCAGGGAGTAGATCACCGAAGCTATTACCAGCCCGGAGAAAGTAAAGGCCAGTGTGCCCAGCCCCAGGCTCTGGGTTAATGCTCCCAAGGGGCCGTTGGGTCCCATCGCCACCAGCAGGTAAAAGCCGAGCACGCTGGGAGGCAACACCAGTGGCAGGGCAACCACGGCGCTGACCGCGCCTTTCCAGATGGAGTTTGTGCGGGCCAGCCACCAGGCGATGGGGGTGCCAACGATTAATAACAATACTGTGGTCAGCGTTGCCAGCTTGATCGTTAGCCAAATAGCCTGCAGGTCAGCTTCAGAAAAAAAGCTCATCGTTGTTCTCTAAATCCATGCCTATTCATTGTGTGTTCAAGTCCCCAGACTTCATTCATGCTCATGTACAGACACGGCTCAATCGGTGGAGGATCACTCATGTGACGGTATTGGCGCTGCCGCTGCCGGCGGCGTGACTTTTGAATTTTCGCTACATACCATTCACACTACGCGGTTGCCGGGCATAGCGCATTGCCGGGTAACCAAGTCTGGAAAGATACACCAATAGAGCGGAAAAGCTTATGTTTAATAATAAAAATACATGGATGGTCGCGGCGGCGGGATTGTTGCTAACCGCCTGCGGCGGGGTTGACAAAACTGCCACTCATGTCGAGGAAACGCCCGGA
The DNA here is from genome assembly GCA_037384225.1 of Exilibacterium sp. Taxonomy (GTDB): domain Bacteria; phylum Pseudomonadota; class Gammaproteobacteria; order Pseudomonadales; family Cellvibrionaceae; genus JARROD01. Next base: position 9,348 of record JARROD010000076.1, on the reverse strand, counting down.
TACTGGCCGCAAATGCGGCCGGCGGTGGCTGCCGATCCGGCACTGGAAGACAAAATCAGTGATTTGCTGTCGCGCATGACGCTGGAAGAAAAGGTCGGTCAGTTGATTCAGGGAGAGATCAAGTATGTAACCCCCGAGGACGTCAAACATTACCATCTGGGCGGCATTCTCAACGGCGGCGGCACTTATCCCAACAACGATAAATTCGCTACTCCGAAAGATTGGCTGAACCTCTCCAATGCCTATTATGAAGCATCCATGGACACCTCCGATGGCGGCGTGGCCATTCCCGTGCTCTGGGGAAGTGATGCCGTACATGGCCATAACAATGTCATAGGTGCAACCCTGTTTCCGCACAATATCGGGCTCGGTGCCACCCATGACCCGGCACTGATTTACCGTATCGGTCAGGCAACCGCGAAGGAAGTGGCAGTCACCGGTATCCCATGGACTTTTGCTCCCACGGTGGCGGTTGCTCAGGACGATCGCTGGGGACGCACATTTGAGAGCTATTCGGAAAACCCGGATCTAGTGCGCGACTACGCGCAGGCGATGGTGAAGGGCATTCAGGGGGAGGTCGGGGATGCGGATTTTCTCCGCGGTAAACATGTGATTTCGGCGACCAAGCACTTCATCGGTGACGGTGGCACGCAGTACGGTATAGATCGCGGTAACACCATTATCAGCGAAGAAGAGCTGGCCAAGACCCACCTGGGTGGATATATCGGCGCTTTGGATGCGGGCGTGCAAACGGTTATGGCGTCTTTTAGCAGCTGGAATGGCGAGCGTATGCACAGTAGTAAATACCTGCTAACCGATGTGTTAAAAGGGCGTATGGGCTTTGATGGGTTTGTGGTCGGTGACTGGAACGCCCACCGCTTTGTACCTGGCTGTACACTGGAGAGTTGCGCGACGGCCATCAATGCGGGGCTGGATATGTTTATGGCGCCTTCCGATTGGAAAGCGCTGTACCGGAACACCCTGGCGCAGGCGCAGCGGGGAGAGATTCCGCTTGCCCGTCTCGATGATGCAGTAAGCCGCATTCTGCGGGTAAAACTGCGGGCGGGGCTGTTCGACCATCAGCAGCCGCTGGCGGGTAAATCCGGTATTTTAGGCAGTGCCGAACACCGGGCAATCGCCCGTGAGGCCGTGCGCAAGTCGCTGGTTCTGCTGAAAAATAATGGCAATCTGCTGCCGATCAACCCCACCGGCAATATTCTGGTGGCGGGCGATGGCGCCAACGATGTTGGCAAGCAAAGCGGTGGCTGGACCATCTCCTGGCAGGGGCTCGGCAACGCCCGCAGTGATTTTCCCGGCGCCACCAGTATTTTCGAGGGCATTCAGGCGGCTGTGAGCCAGGCAGGTGGTGACGCGGAACTGAGTGAAGATGGCAGCTTTACTTCCGACAGTTTTACTAACGGCGCCGGGCCTGATGTGGCCATCGTGGTTTATGGCGAGAATCCCTATGCGGAGTGGCACGGCGATAACACCAGCCTGGAATACCAGTTTGGCGACAAGCGCGATCTGGCCTTGCTGAAGAAGCTCAAAGCGCAGGGTATACCGGTGGTAAGCATCTTTTTGTCCGGTCGCCCACTGTGGGTCAACCCGGAACTGAATGCATCAGAGGCATTTGTGGCCGCCTGGCTGCCTGGTTCGGAGGGTGCCGGTGTTGCCGATGTTATCTTGAGTGATAAGACAGGGACGGTGCGGCACGACTTTAGTGGCAGGCTGTCGTTTAGCTGGCCCCGTGAGGTCAAACAAACGCCACTCAACCTGGGGGACGCCGATTATGATCCCTTGTTCGCCTATGACTACGGCCTGACCTATGCCGACCACGTGCAGTTGGCGGCTCTGCCGGAACAGGGCGACAGCTACAATGACGGCCCCCTGCGCGAGGCCTGGCTAATGGTGTGGCGACCGCGTCCACCCTGGGAGCTGACCCTGTACAACGGTGACGAAATACCGCAGGTGGTGATGGGCAATGTTGCCGCCAGTGCCGACAATAATATCCGCGTGACCGCGATTGACAAGCTGAACCAGGAAGATGCCCGTCTGCTGCAGTGGCGAGGCCTGCGCCCGGCAAGTGTGATTCTGCGCGCACATCAACCTCAGGACCTAAGCCGTTACCTGACCGCGGGCGGTGTGCTCAGCCTGGATTTGCGCCTGGATTCGCGGCCAGAGAGCAGCGTGGCATTGTCGGTAGGTTGCGGTGAGAATTGTGTCGCCCACCTGCCTCTGCAACAGCAATTGCAGAAGATGGCCGTTGGCCAGTGGCTGTCGTTCAGTGTCGACTTGCAGTGCTTCGCCGATAAGGGCGTGGACTTCTCACAGATTGAGCAAAGTTTTGCCTTGGCTAGCGATGGTCCGCTGGCTCTGGCTGTTGCCAATGTGAAATATCTGCCCGCTGGTGCTGACACGGCTGCAGTGACCTGCGGCGGCGAGTAAATGGGATAGGGCCGCGGCGGCCATCCATCCCGCCTGGCGCCGTTGCGAAAACTTGACGTAGGCCCACTATGCCGGCGTTTTCGCGACGACGCTGCATGGCAGGCCCCATGTGAGGAGGAGCAACGCGGCCAGGGACAAAAAGGGGCGTGCTCTGTGCAGGTATAAAGGGGCCGGAAGTTATTTCGTGCACGTCCCTTAGCGTTTGATTATCAGTTGTTGGCCGCGGTAATCGACGGATCGGTCCGGTTGCGCATCGAAATTCACCGCGCTTTTACCCGCTGTGATCCAGCGGACGTGAATGCGCCGTTGTTGCGCCATGCCGTCGAAGCTGCCGTTGCGCTCGCCGATGGTCACAGTGCCGCTGGCGTCGTCATAACTGACCGGAATGCGCGACCATTGGCCGCTTTCGTAGCCGTAGGTTTTACCGTCGTCTTCGTAAATGTCGAAGCTGCCGTCGGCGCCGGTGTAAACATTCAGGGTGATGTCGCTGTTCAGGCTTTCACCCGTGTGCTGAATGGCCGGGCCGGTGGGCAGAATACTGCCGGCTTTCACGAACAGGGGCATGCGCGCATAGGGCGCGGGGGCGTCGATGGTCTGGCCGCCGCGGTATTTCTTGCCGCTGTCGAAGTCGTACCAGTCGGCTCTGACGGGCAGGTACACCTCGCGTTCGCGCGCGCCGTATTGGCAGACCGGGTTCACCAGCAGGGCGGGGCCGAACATGTACTGGGTGTTGATGTCGCGCACTTTCGGGTCATACCCAAAATCCATTGCCAGCCCGCGCATCATGGTGCCCTGTTTGTGGTGGGCGTCGCCGGCCAGAGTGTATATGTAGGGCATGAGGCGATAGCGCAGTTTGGTGTACCACACCAGGCTGTTATACGTCTCGCTGGCTTCATCGGCGAGATTGAAGATTTCCCGGTAGGGGTTTTGGCCGTGAGAGCGGAACAGCGGCACGAAGGCGCCGAACTGGAACCAGCGCAGGTTTAATTCCTGCCATTCCTGCTGTTCACGGGCCGCCATTTGCGAATAGTGACCGACACTGACGTCACCGTTGAGGCGAAAACGGTCCTCTGGGGTGAAACCGCCTATGTCAAAGGTCCAGTAGGGCATGCCCGCCATACCCACGCCGATACCCGCGGCGATTTGCTCTTTCAGGTTGGACCAGCGCGAGACCACATCGCCGCTCCAGATGGCGGAGCCGGTGCGTTGAATGCCGCCGAAGCCGGAGCGGGTGAGGATAAAGCTGCGCTTGTGGCCGTCGGTTTCGCGCTCGCCCTGGTAAACACCTTGCGCGTGGGGCAGGGCGTAGGCGTTGAACACTTCCGCGCCGGTACCCAGCGCATTGGGGCTGATCAGGTCCTTGCGGTGTTCAAAGCTCAGGTTGGAATGGATATCCGGCTCCACGGCGTCAAGCCACCAGGCGTCGAAGCCGAGCACATTGAGCTTGTCTTTGATCTGACGCCAGTAAATATCCCGGCACTCTTGGTTATAGGCGTCGTAAAAGGCGTTGAGATAACCGGAGCCAATCCAGTCGAGGTTTTGTTCCTCAATGTTCTTGTTGAACATACAGCCTTTAGCGTTCAGTTCTCGATAGTTTTCGGTGGTGGGGTAGAACTTCGGCCACACGGAAATCATGATATTGGCGTCCAGTTCGTGTACGCGCTTGACCATGGCCTTGGCGTCCGGGAAGAACTGCTTGTCGAAGTCGTGGCTGCCCCAGGCATCCGTCGGCCAGTAGGACCAGTCGAGCACGATATTGTCGATGGGGATTTCGCGCTCGCGATATTCTTCCAGCACCCCGATAAGTTCATCCTGGCTCTTATAGCGCTCCCGGCTCTGCCAGAAACCGAAGGCCCATTTGGGCAGCAGGGTGGCTTCCCCCGTCAACTGCCGGTAGCCGGCGATCAGCTCATCTTTGTTGTCGCCGGCAACGAAAAAGTAATCAATGGCTTTACCCGTTTCGGCAACGATGGAGAGGCGCTCGGTGTTCAATGGCTGGGGGCCGTGTTGCAACAACCGGAAGTAGCCATTCTGCGGTGTCCAGTCTACTTTCAGCGCGTACTTGTTGCCGGTTTTAAGGTCGACTTTGGCATTGTGGTACCAGGGGTTCCAGTTCATGCGCCAGCGGTCCAGCAGCCGTTCACCGTCGAGCCAGAGCTTTGCGTAGCCACTGGAGAACATTTTCAGTTCGTGTTCACCGTTTTCCCTGGGTTCGATGCTGCCTGTCCACTCAATACGTAGATTGTCGGCATCGGTCACGGCTTCGGGCATGGGAATTTCGCGATCATTGGCCCGGGCGAGGAACTGGTAGTTGAGGTCGGCAACCACTTCGGTGTGTTTCAGTTCGTCACCGTCGTAGAAACGTGCGGTCAGGCCGCCGGGGTTGCCCTCGGCATCGTAGAGGTTGAAGGCGTTTTCCAGTACCTGGGGCGGTTGCGGATCGCCTATGCGGCTGATGCCTGTGTTGTTCCATAGCAGGGCGTAGTTTTTGCTCGAGAGCAGGTAGGGGATGCTGATTTCCAGGTTGTAAGTTGTCAGCTCAATATTCTCCCCGGCGTAGTTGACGTGGCCGTCCTGTTGTTGCCCCAGGCCGTAATAGGCCTCGTTTTCGCGGCGTACAAACTGCTGGCGCAGGGCAAAGGAATCGACGTCCACCCGGCCGGGGTCGGCGGTGACGGGACTCAGGTTGCGCCCGGCTTCGGCCAGCAGGGGCTGGCCCTGGTTGTCGAGGAAGGTGACCGCGCCGGTTTTCAGCGACACTTCGGCGGTCAGCTCGGCGGTTTTCAGTTGCAGTTCGTCGCCCTGTTGCTCGACGGAAAAGTCGGTGGCTTCCGCCTCGCCCACCAGCATCAGCGTGTCCGGCAGGTTGCTGAAATCGGTTTGCGGCGTGGCGGTAACGCGAATGATGTCATCGTCCATCACTTGCAGGCGCACGCGCTTAAAGTCGCCTTCGTTCAGCGTCACGATCACATGGTTGTCGCTGCGCTGCCATGTTTTGCTGGCGTTGTCGGCTGTCATGTTGGCGGTTTGGTCGCAGCCGTGGAGCACAGGCAACAGCGCCAGGGGCGCCAGCCGCAGGAGATGTTTATTAAGGTCCATGGAGTTTTCCTGTAATGTCTGTTCTGTTTTTATACGGAATAATCAGGGTGTTGGCACCGAGTTGTTCCACCATGGGCCAGACATCTTTTAATGCGGCGGGGATCTCTCCTTAGAAGGCCATTCGCAGACTGGCCGCGTAGCGAACGTCCTGGGAGTAGGTGTAGGCATGTCGCTTGCCTATTACACCCTGATCCATCAGACCAACGGTGTCTTCCTTAGTGATATTGGAAGCCTCGACGTTAACCGAGATATTGTCGTTGATGTTGTAGCCCATGGACAGGTCCAGCTGGCCGTAGTCATCGTTGTAGATGGGTAGCCGCCAATCAACACCGTCGGTACTGCCGTTCCAACCATTAGAGCCTACGCTAACCAGGTACTCGCTGCGCCAGTTATAGGCTAAACGGGCGTAGAAACCGTATTTCTCGTACATGCCCACCAGATTATAAATACGTTCGGAAATGCCCTCGGCGGGTAAGTCGCCGTAACCCGAGCCATCGGTATTGGTGCCTTCCGGGCCGTCCAGGCTGCTGTCGATATAGGTGTAGTTGGCCTGAATGCCAAAGCCATCCCAGGGCTCGGGCAGGAAGTCGAAGAACTTGGTCAAGCCAATTTCAGCCCCCTGGATGTCTGCCGTACCCTCGTTGTCGATCCACTTGCTCTTGGCGGTAAAACCATTAACAACCGTAGTTTCCTCATGCACTACGAAGTATTTGGAAATGTCTTTCTTGAACAGGCCCATATGGACCAGGCCACTGTTGTCGTCGAAATACCATTCCGCGGAGAGATCGTATTGATTCGCTTCCATGGGCTCCAGGAAGGGGTTGGTCTCGTTCGTGCTCAAGGAGTATTCGGTATTGGCCACTAAGAACTCCTCGGTGATATCGGCCGGATCGCCCAGCGTGACACCCTCCGCGATGTTTGCCGACAGGTTCAGGTAGGCTTTCAGCCGCCAGAACTCGGGTCGCCACAGCCCCTTGGATGCCGCAAAGCGGAAAATCAGCTCATCGCCGGCCAGTATGCGCAGGTTGAGGCTGGGGAGCACATTGGTGTAATCATGTTTTGCTGAATACTCCTGGCTGGAAGCCGGCAGGAGTACATAGGTGGTTTGGTTGCCTTCCGCTTCTGAACCCGCCGTTACGGTGGACAAGTGAGTATTGAAATGACCTCCGGCGATATTCTCGGTGCGTATATAGCGCAGCCCCAGGTTGCCGTCTATAGGCATGGCGAGATCGTTAAGGGCAAAGTTAACCTTGGCGTAAATGGCCTCGGTGGTCTCGTCCTGTTTGTTGATATTTTGCGGCGCGTTAAGATCCAGTGCGTCAAAGTTTGGCGCACAGCAGCCGTCGGTGTTTGCCACGATCCGATCGGTAGTTCCGCGAAAGTCTCTAAGCAGAGAGGAGGTCAACAGAAAGGCGGAAGATGGCACATTGACGTCACCGCGCTGGAAGTCGCCGTAGGAATACAAAATCAGGTCATTGGTGTCCGCGCCAGGAAAAGGATAGAGCCAGGATGTCCAGGGCTGGTAACGAGCCGACCAGTTGTTAGCTTCGCGATTAGTGGCTGACTTATCGCTGTAGCGAGCGCCGGCCTGTACCGATTGCACAATGCTTTCTTCAAAATCGTATTCGAGATCCAGGCGTGCGGCTGTGGAGTCACCCTCGTTATCGCTGGGAATAGACATCATCTGTCCGTAACTGAAATTGGTCGGGTTGGAGAGAAAACTTTCATCCGCTGAGACGGATGGGGTGCTGTTAAGATTGCTCACCTGAATGGATTCCGGGAAGGCCACCAGGCCGAGTGTATAGTCTTCCTTGTCGGAGGTTGATTCAACCCGTTGCAGGTCGGCTTTTACGGTCAACTTGTCTGTCGCCTGCCAGGTGATGCCCAGTGCGTAGTCGGTAGTTTCGGCGGTATTAGCAGAAAAACGAGTACTGGTGCCAAAAGGTATGGTGCTTCCAATACCGTCTACATTGCCGCTTAATGTGCCGGAAACCAGGGCCCCTCTGCTGTCGTTGACCCAATCATCAGACTCGCTGATGGAGTTGACATCGAATGATCCATCAATGAAAAACGCGGCCTCATCCCAGTGCTGCTTGTGCTCGGAGCGGAAGCCGGTGACGTAGACTTCCAGGTTATCGTTGGGGGCCCATTGCAGGGCCAGGTACTGGCCGTTGCGTTCGCGCTCGTAGTCGTTGCGTCGCCAGTCCACGCCACGTGGCACCCAGGTGGTTTCACCTCCGTTGGTGCTGGGGGAGTAGGCTCGGGTGTAGATGTTGTCGGCACGGCTTGAAAGGTCTGAGACGGACAGGTTTAGCAAAAAGCCGATTTCGCCCAGGCCGGTTTCCCAGCGATTGCTGTACAATGCGGAGTATTCACCGTTGGTTTCCTTGACCTGGTCACCGTAGTTGGCTTTGATGGTGGTGCTGATCAGCTGGCCGTCCAGGTCGAAGGGCATGCGGGTACGCAGATTCACCATACCACCCAGGCCGCCTTCAATCATATCGGCGGTGGGGCTTTTGTAGGTGTCTACGCCCGCCATCAATTCCGCAGGAACGTCGTCAAAGCTGAGCGCGCGGCCACCGTTGGCGGAAAATACATCGAGACCGTTGAGTGAACTGCGTACCTGACTCAGACCACGTACGACAACGCCAGAGCCTTCGCCGGTACGCGCTGCAGGGCTTCGGTAATGCTGCGGTCCGGCAGCTTGCCGATGTCGGTGGTAACAATGGAATCCACAAACTGGTCCGCGTCACGTTTGATTTCATTGGCGGTCATAATGTTTTGCTTTTGTGCGGTGACCACAATTTCTTCCATTAATTTCTCCGGGTTTTCTTCTCCTTTCTGGGTACTCTGGGCCACGCAGGGGGTGGCCATGGCTGCCGCCAGTGAGACGCCTGATGCCATTTGAATGTAAGAGGGTAAAGCTCTTCGGGCGAAGGCTGTTTTCTTCGGGCGTTTACTCATCGTTATTCTCCTACTGGGTAAACAGTTTGTGGCGATGGTTTTGTTATGTTTTGTTATCCCTTTTTTATTTCCATCTGAGGTAACTTCTCAATACCCCGGGTTATTGAGAAGTTACCATCTGAGTGGCTAAGTCCTTTAATCCGGTTGTTTTCGCTTGACCAGAAAGTAGGTGGTACCCGCGTCGCCGGTGTTACGCAGCAGGTCAAAGACAATTTGCTGCGACATCGCCGCGCCAGTGGTGAAATCGCCGTGTTCCGGTGAATAGCTGGGGGTGACCAACAGTTTGCCTTCGGGATTGGGACGCAGGGCGTTCAGCAAAAGTTGGGTGGCATGGGCGCACAATGGGACCACCTGGCAGATTCCGGCTGACATTAATGTCAGTAAAGTGCGGCGTTTCGGCGCGTTGCCAAGGGCGGTGCTTGTAGAGTTTGTAGCTTCTGCGGTCACGCTACTGTCTCCTGCGAAACTTTTATTGCTATTATTCTGTTGTCGTCTTGTCCCTGCGCGTTGCCATTTAACAGTGTAGTCTGGGTTATCGGTTTCGGCTAACTGGCATTTATGTAGGTCGATAAGTGGTAACTTCTCAATAACCCGGGGTAAGTAAGGTGCCTCAATCCGCTCAGGGTCCGGCGGCTCAGCGTATTGAGGCACCTTACTTACCCCGGGTTACCAGATTACGGGCAGCTGCCGCTAAGGCTTGAACCGCAAAAAATTTTAAAATCTTTACCTTTAAGGGCCGTGCACGAAATAACTTCCGGCCCCATTATCAGTAATAAAAAGGGGTTTCGAGGCGCCCGTCTGGTGTCGTTGCGAAAACGCCGGCATAGTGGGCCTACTTCA
>JARROD010000075.1:20283-26765 GCA_037384225.1 Exilibacterium sp. | reverse complement strand
CGGGTAATACCAGTAGTTTTAATGTCAATGTGGAACTGAGTCTTTACCCCTGGCTGCGCTACGATTGGAACCAGGACGGCGATTATAGCGACCCGGCATTGCCCCAGACCACCTATACTTTTGGCAGTTACCGCGGCCACGACCGCATCATTTATTGGCGAGAGGAGTTTTAGCCCTGAAAATCAAACACCATGATCACAGCCCGGAAGCCATCTCCAGGCGCCTGGACGACGGTCCTCAACCCAGTTATTTGAGAGATTTTGTCTACGGCGCCATCGACGGTGTTATTACCACGTTTGCCGTGGTTTCCGGTGTGGCGGGGGCCGGGTTGGCGCCGGGAATTATCATTATCCTCGGACTGGCCAATCTTATCGCTGACGGTTTTAGTATGGCGGTCAGCAATTATCTCGGCACCCGGGCTGAAAACCAGCAGCGCGACTACACCCGCGCGCGGGAACACCTGGAAATCAAATTGTTTCCGGAAGGGGAGCGCGAGGAAGTCCGGCAGATATTTGCCCGCAAAGGGTTTGAGGGGCGGCAGTTGGAAGAGGTGGTGGAGGTCATTACCTCCGACCGGGAGCGTTGGGTGGAAACCATGTTGCTCGAAGAGCACGGCCTAAGCTTGCAGCAGGTGAACCCCCTGATTGCCGGTGCGGCAACCTTTGTCGCATTTTTTTGCGTGGGTGCCTTGCCGCTGCTGACATTTCTTATCAACTGGTGGTATCCCCACAGTTTTGAGCAACCCTTTTTGTGGAGTTCGCTGCTGACAATGGCTGCCTTTTTCGTTGTCGGGGTACTCAAAGGCCGTTTTTTGGGGCAAAAGGGCTGGGTCGCCGGTGTGGAAACCGCTTTGGTGGGTACCGTAGCCGCGGCGCTGGCCTACGGCGTGGGTCTGCTGCTCAAGGGCATGGTTTAGGACCGTGCACGGCCCTTAGGCATCTATTGCTCTGTGGCGGAAGCCGCTTCCAGTTTGATATCCAAGGCCAGTTCATCGGCGATGGTTTCGAATTGATCGTTGAGTTCATCCACGTCCACAAGCTTCGGCACCCGCAACGTACCGGTCGCAATAAACAGGGGTTCCCCGGACCAAGGGGTGCTGGAGTAATCGGTGCTCAACTGTTCCATATTGATATTGCGGCTCAACAGGGCCTGGGCGATTTCCCGCACGATGCCGGGGCGATCGGGGCCTACGGCGCTAAACGTGAAATCCTGGTACTCCACCGACGCCCGGGTGTCTTCCCGCGTGGCGCATTCCACCATCACCTTCACGCCCTCTTGAGCCAGCGCTTCCAAGGCGTTGCGCAGCGTCTCGGCCTGCTCCTTGTTGACGCTTACCCGGAGGATGCCGGCGAACTTGCCCGCCAAGTGTGACATGCGGCTTTCCAACCAGTTGCCGCCAAAGCGGTTGATGGTCTGGGCCAGGGTATCGACGACACCGGGTTTATCATCGCTGATAACCGTTAGCACGAGATCGTGGGACATAATTTACTCCGCCGTTGTCATAGGTTTTTCTGGAACTGTTAAGTGATTGTTGATGCATACCCAACGCGACTGAGGTTAAGGCCTACATCTTAAACGCTTTGGGTATAAGTTTACATGAACTTGTTCGGTTCAGTGAGTATCATAAAATCGGCTATAGCAACGATATTGTTTGGGGCAGGATTATCTGTCGGGTCGATTTATCCCATTAAAAGCAAGAAGGAGAAGCGGATATGAAAAAATTAGTGGCGGGGGACATTGTAAGAGCTGCCAGGCGTACAATGGCATTTTTGCTAATCGGTTGTTTGTCAGTCAGTTGGAGTTCATCCCTTTTGGCCGCCGATAGCGGCGTAAAAGCCGTACTGAGCGGAAAACATCGAGACGCTGCCCACAGGCACAGAGACGTTTATCGCCACCCCGTCGAAACATTGCAATTCATGGGGCTTGAACCCGGTATGACCACCGTTGAAATATGGCCGGGTGGTGGTTGGTACACGGAAGTGTTGGCTCCCTACCTGCGCGAAAAAGGCACCTACTATGCCGCTCATTTCCCCGCGCAAACAGAAATCAAGTATTACGCTAAATCCCTCAGCCGTTTTAAAGCCAAATTGAAGGCGGCGCCGGATGTATACGACGGGGTCAAGTTAGCGGCGTTTTACCCGCCCAGCGTTTCCGAGCCGGTAGTGAAAGGACAGGCGGACATGGTGCTGACATTCCGCAATGTTCACAACTGGATGAAGGGCGGTTACGACAAGCAGGCTTTTACGCAATTTTATCAGATGCTTAAACCCGGCGGTGTACTGGGAGTGGTTGAGCACCGTGCCCGCCCGGGAACGGCGCTAAAACAGATGATCAAGTCTGGCTATGTCACTGAGGCCCATGTCATAGCGTTGGCGCAAGCGGCGGGGTTTAAACTTGAAGCCAAAAGTGAGGTAAACGCCAACGCAAAGGATACGACCAAGCATCCAAAAGGGGTGTGGACGCTTCCCCCGAGATTGGCTCTGGGGGATAAGGATCGGGAAAAATATCTCGCCATTGGTGAAAGCGACCGAATGACGCTAAAATTTCGTAAACCTTCGAAATAATATTATTCGATTTGAGGAAGTCTCGATGATTATTCCCTATACCGAACTCTCACCTGAAGCGCTGCAGGGGTTGATCGAAGTATTTATAACCCGGGAAGGGACGGACTATGGGGAAGAGGAGATCAGCCTGGCGGAGAAAGTCCGCCAGGTGCGGCTACAGTTGCAGCGCGGAGATGTTGTTATTGCGTTTGATGTGGAAACGGAAACGGTGAATATTTTGTCTCGACGGGAGGCGAATAAGTTGCCGCTGGGCCACCGTTAGATGGAGACTGGGTGGGGTGTCGGTTCGCTGCCTTGGCGGTCGACAGAGCTGGCGATAGCGGCCAGGAGTTCATCGACTTCCAGCGGTTTGGAGACGACCTTGTTGATACCCACGGCGAGGTATTGCTGGTGTTGTTCGGAGCTGGCATTGGCCGTCAATGCAATAACCGGTATGGCTGCTTTGACCGGATCGGGCTGTTGGCGGATATGTTGGGTAGCGGTCAGTCCGTCCATATCGGGCATGTGGATATCCATTAGTATGATATCAAAGTGATTTTGCTGTAGTTTTTGCAAAGCTTCTTTGGCGCTGCCGGCGAGGGTTACCCGGTGCCCTTCGTGTTCCAGCAACCCCGCCGCCGCGACGCGGTTCATTTCGACGTCGTCGACCAGCAGCACTTGCAGCGATGGCATTTCTGTGGCGCTGAACAGGGGTTTTTGAGTGTTTTGTCTGGGTGCCAGGCTGTAGGGCATATCCAGGGTAAAATAAAAAGCACTTCCTTTGCCGACTTCGCTTTCCAGGGTCAGCTCCCCGCCCATTAATTCCACCAGTCGTTTGCAGATACTCAAACCCAGGCCGGTGCCGCCAAAGCGACGGGTAATAGAAGTGTCGGCCTGAGTGAAGACGTCGAAAACCCTGGCCTGAACCTCAGGGGCTATACCTATGCCGGAGTCTTGGATTTTGAATTGGATACTGGCAACGTCATTACTGCGTGTAAGCTGTCGCGCGCAGACTTGGATAACACCGCGGTTGGTAAATTTGATAGCGTTGCCGATGAGGTTAAGCAGAATCTGCCGCAACCGGTTGGGATCGCCAGTGACATGCAGCGGTAATTGTTTATCGATTTTTGTCGACAGTATCAGGCCTTTTTCCGAAGCCCGGGCTGACATTAACATGACCAGGCTTTCCAGTAACAGCCGCGGATCGAATTCGATACGTTCCAACTCGATATCTTGGGCTTCAATTTTCGAGTAGTCGAGCAGACTGTTGAGCATGGAGAGCAGCGCGTTGCCGGAATAGTCCATAGCCTCCACGTAGCTGCGCTGGCGTTTGTTGAGGACGCTTTTACCCAGGAGTTTGATCATGCTCAACAACCCGTTGAGCGGTGTGCGGATTTCGTGACTCATTAATGCCAGAAACGAAGATTTTAATTCGTTGGCTTTTTCGGCGATGCGTTTTTCGTTGCGCAATTGATTGATACGGTCGGCCAGGGCCATCGAGAGCATCAGCATTTCGCCGGCGCTCATGGCGGTAAAACGGTGCGGGGCGGGGTCTTCATAAGGCATTATGCCAAATATGGCCAGGCCTGTTTCAAAGGTGCCCACAGCGACCAGCGCCTGCCCGCCGACCAGGAAGCGCGCCGCGCGGTTACCTTTTAAAATACAGGCGATGGATATCGTAAGAATTAGTATGGTTCCCAGCAGGGTGATGGCCCAGAACGCCAGAAAGATATAGGCGGGGTGATAAAAGAAAGTGGCGACGGAAATCACCAGCAGGTAGACGTTACAGAGCCAGAACGCATTGTTGAATATTTTAAATGTCTTGGGCAGGTTCAGAAAACTGCTGACAAAAAACAGGGTAAACACGACGACGCCGATTTGCGAAAAAATGGTGATATAGCGGTTTGGGTCACTCCAGCCAAATATTGACCAGGTCAAGCCATAGTAACTGGCCCAGGTGAGGGTCAGGGAGGCGGCCACCAGGCTATACCAGAAATAGGTGATGTCGCGGGTTACCAGGCAGATGAATAAATTGTAACCGCTCATGCCGAGCATGAGTCCCAGCAGAAGCAATACCTCTACATGGTAGACAAAACCGCTGGTGGTGTTATGGTCGGCTTCTTCCAGATAAACGTAAAGCCCACCTTCATAGAGGTAGGAGTAGACTCTTATGACTATAGTGGAAGTTTCGCCCTGCGGCAGGTTCACCGGCAGTGTGTAACCAAGGCTGGCGATACTGCGTTTGGCGGGGGAACTTTGCATCCCGCCTCGTTCAATGGTGGATGGGGAGCCGTTTTGGGGGATAACCAATACTTCAATAAAGTCCGTGCGCCCGTGCTGAAAATTCAATCGCCACTGGCTTTTGGGGTGCTGGTTATCGACAGTTATCAGTAACCAGTAAGTGTCGCCCGTCGCTTCAATTTTACTGGCGGGTTGGCGCAGTAATTCCTGGATGTCCTTGCGCCCGGATTTGAAATCGTCTATTGACCAGAGCTTGTTTGGGTCATGCACGACGTGGGCGTTGGTATAACTGCTGTAAATGTTATAGGTGTCACTTTCCTTAGAAAGCCGCAGTGTATCGGTGTTTTTGTTATTCTGTCCTATTGTATTTTTTTCGGCGTTAAAAGCCGGTTCATTAAGGCTGAGAGCTTCACAACACAGAGGGCCAAGACAAAGACAAATGAGCAAAAAACTTGAATACCTAATCGATATTCGTTGAAGAATTCCGCGGTAATATTGGCGGGTAAATGCCATATTTTTCGCCTGATTTTCCTGTGAAGCTCGTTTTCTGCCTATTGTTATATAGGACTAACGGTCAATCTAATAAAACAAATATTTAAAGACAGGTAAAGGTTGCCTATCCTATATGATTTTTAAATTAATTTGACCCTAGCGAAAAGTAAATTTTCTTTTCGCCAGCCGGTTGGGGCCCGGTCACCTGGATGTCGACCCGGATGGCCACCATATCGAAGGCATAATACCCCGGGTTATTGAGATGTTACCGACAGAGATGAAAAGTTTTTGAATCATTTATTAATTACAAAACCCGACGATACCACGTCGGTTAACGGAAAAGATGTGCCTCGACTGATATTTGCACACGGCGCGGGGGCGCCCATGGATAGCGAGTTTATGGATACTGTGGCAGCGCTGTTGGGACAGTATGGGATCGGCGTGATTCGGTTTGAATTTCCTTATATGCACCAGCGGCGTGAATCGGGGAAACGCAGACCGCCGGACCGGGAAACCGTGCTGCTCGACAGCTGGCGCCAAGTGATTGCCGAGTGCCGGGGACGGGAGAAATTGTTTATTGGCGGTAAATCCATGGGAGGGCGAATGGCCAGCATGATTGCCGACGAGCAGTCGGTTGCGGGGCTCATTTGTTTGGGCTACCCCTTCCACCCGGCCAATAAACCGCAGCGGGTGCGAACGCAACATCTGCGGCAATTAAAAACGCCTGGCCTTATTTTGCAGGGCAGCCGCGATGCTCTGGGTAGTCGGGAGCAAGTGCAGGACTACGAACTTTCTCCCGCACTCGAAATTGTCTGGTTGGAAGACGGGGACCACGATTTTAAACCGCGGCGAAAGTCCGGGTTTACCCACAGGCAACACCTGGAGACGGCCGCCGCTGCTATAGCGGCGTTTATGTGCAAATAACATCACTCTGTAGCGCCCGAGAAACCCTGCGGCGGTGCCGGATTTATTGTCGATTGGTACGGAGTATCAGTTCTCCAGCAAGACAATTTTTTCCGGTTCATTGAGCAGGGGGCTTAACTGATTCATCATTTCCCGGCGGATTTCGCTGTGATACCAGCGTTGCCAGTCTTGCACTGAACGCCATTTGGACAGCACATAGCGGTGGTTGGGGTGTTGCAAATCGGCGAAGGTTTCCCCGTTAATAAAGCCAATAGCTTGATAGGCTTGGTGAAGGGTTTTTTT
>JARROD010000075.1:7495-20267 GCA_037384225.1 Exilibacterium sp. | reverse complement strand
TTTTTGCTGTTTCTTCGTAAGTCGACAGCATATCTTCAGCAATCTGGCGTTCGATAAGAACGTTAATCATAAAACCAATATCTCCAGCGGGGCTTACTGACCATTTCCAGTGATCGTTTTTTGATCTTGTTGTGATCCCGGATCCGACAGCTTTTTAATGTAATATGAGGTTTTCCTGATGGGCTTGAATGATAATCCACTCCGCCAGACTCATCCACTCCTGAATCAACGTTCGAATAACGACCCGGCGTCCGCGCAAACCGGTATCGTCCAGCAATGCCTGTTGCCCCATTTCCGTCAGCGCAGCAATAATTTTCCCCACTGTATGAGCGCCCATGTTGACATGGAACCGGTCGTTGGTCTGGTTGTCATTTTTCGGGCAGGGTAATTTGCCGCAGACAAGCACATTTTGAATTTCCAGAGCCAAAGCGGGCTTGCGCTTGCGCAGCAGTCGAAAGCTGAGTTCGAGAGCCCCACGGCTGAATACTTCAGGGTGGTCGCTCGCCCGTGTTTGACATGGCGGTTTCACTCAGGGTCCCCTTGAACGGTTGAAGATAAATCGGTAATGGGTGAGTTAACCCTTCGCACTTTATTGCTTATATTAGATTAGTGTAGCAATGCTTTTGAAATAAAGTGGCAATTCGGTGACAATGCCTCCCATGAATACTGAATTTGGCATAAATGGAGAAAATGAAACCCCGATCGCGGATAAAACCCTGGATGCAACGGGACTTCTGTGTCCGGAACCCGTTATGTTATTACACAATCTGGTAGGTGATACAGCGTCAGGGGCTGTCATTGAAGTGATTGCCACGGATCCCTCGACGGTCCGTGATATCCCCAAGTTTTGCAGTTTTCTGGGGCACGAACTATTACAGCAGAAGCAAAAGGGGCAGAAATATTACTACTATATTCGCAAAGGTGTGTAATGTGAGCCTGCGCGCACAGGTGCTGTAATATAGGAAAGCATAGGAAGTTATAACTACATTTTATATGCGGTTATGTGGCGTGGGCGAAAGCCCGAGACAGCCCGCCGATGAGTGGGCTGTCTCCGCTTACCTGGTTTTTACCCTCTCGTCAGGACTTCTCGACCAACAGGGAAATAGCCGCGAGTGCTTCTGGGTCCTCCGATTTGATTTTGTTGGCAATCTGGTGCTGGAAAAAATAGCGAAAAGATTCGCGGCTCTGGGCAGGGTATAGACAAGCATCCCCTGGCAAAACCGGTGTGCTCTGAACCTTGTTTTCATCGGCAAGCATGCCGCAAAGCATGCCATCGTGGTGCAACCGCCAACTAATGACCTCGGTGAGTGTCAGTGTGTGAAAACCATTATCAGACAGCACCGCGTGGGTGCCAATAGTATCCGGAACTTCCTGGATCACATCGGATGGATCCTCACACTGAAATTCATAGTATTCCGCCGCCGTTTCCAACTCGACGACTTTATGAATAGGGGCATCGTAAAAGACTTCGTCTATGCCCGAATCGTAATAACCCTCCCATTGGCCGTTTAAAGGATCTTGTATCTCCGGACAGGCAACAATATCGTCAAGCCACGGAACCAGGCCCACCACTTCGCCATTGGCTCTCAGACCCCAGCAAAGGACCTTCAGGCTAAACAGCTTGTCCGGGCTGGCCTCGTTAGAGTAGAGCATTTCAAGGCCGTCGAGTTCAGGTGCTAGTCGAATGAAACGAGTATCGCGAAGCGACAAATAAGGTTTTCCAGTGAAGAGATCGACCACATTATCCTTCTTGTGGTCTTGGGTTGAGGTCTTCATAATACCACCTCCATGCTGAGTCCAAGTACTCTGTGATCCCTGCTTGTGTGATCCCTGCATGTTTTATATTGGGACCTGGAGTGCAACATCGGTAACCTCCCATATGCAGTTTGTGCAGGCCCACCAAACAAAGACGACAGAGTACTCGGTCAAGTCTTTCGGTACCCTTAGGTGATGATTTAGATTAACCATCACCTCATAAGGTATATGTTGAGACCTAAAAGCACAAC
Organism: Exilibacterium sp.; assembly: GCA_037384225.1. Lineage (GTDB taxonomy): Bacteria > Pseudomonadota > Gammaproteobacteria > Pseudomonadales > Cellvibrionaceae > JARROD01. The sequence continues at coordinate 18,261 of JARROD010000075.1, read as the reverse complement.
AGTTTGTTTCAAATTAGTCCGCCTTTTAATAACCTGTGCCTATAAATAGTTGATCTATATTTGATCAATAACCGTTATGACCGAGAAATCAGGATGAGTGCATATTATTTTGCCTATGGTTCCAATATGAATCCCGCACGCATGAAGGCGAGAGGGATGATGGTTGCCGATATGCAGCCGGGAACGCTGCAAGGCATGCGCCTGGCGTTTAACAAGCGTGCCGCGGATGCACCGAACTTTTCCTGTGCCAATATTGTTTATGACGCCAGATCCCTGGTCGAAGGCGTGCTGTATCGGCTCGCGGGTATCGAGGAAATAGGCAAAATGGACTATTACGAAGGCACACCGAGATTCTATAGTCGCGATATTTTCACGATTGAAACCGCGGGGGGAGCGGTGCCGGCCTGGGTGTATATCGCCAATGCGGCAGTGATCTCAGAGGGTTTGAAGCCGTCGCAGCAGTATCTGCAACACCTTCTGGCCGGAAGGGAATTCCTCAGCTCCGAATATTATGGGGTATTGCTTGATACCCCCTGTTGAAGCAGGCGGCGGATTTTGCAACCAACTGGGGGAAACTCGTTGGTCAAGAATATGGCTCGCGGGACAATATTAAATTGGTTACGACCTTGCCCAATCAAGATACGAACGGTTTACACTGTGATAACCTGATCACGGTCTTTAATCGGCAATTTTGGCTCAGTCACAATACGCGCTTGCAAAAAGGCGGTGTGGAGCCTGTTTATCTGCCTGCCGACGCGAGGGTGAGCTGCCACCGCATTATCTTTACCCGCGACTATTTTTCCAGCGCCTTGCACGAAATTGCCCATTGGTGTGTCGCCGGCGCCAAACGTCGGCTGCAAATCGACTATGGCTACTGGTACGCGGCGGACGGCCGCAGCGCGGAGCAGCAACGCCTGTTTGAACAGGTGGAGGTCAAGCCCCAGGCCTTGGAGTGGATTTTTTCTCAGGCGGCGGGCCACGGGTTTCGTGCCAGCGCCGATAATCTGGAAGCGGGCATAGGCCCCAGTGCGGCATTTAAGCGAAGTGTTCACCAACAGGTGCTGGACTATTGCAGCGTGGGTCTACCGGCCCGGGCGGCGGCGTTTACCGGGGCTCTGGCCGTCCACTATGGCCGTCCGTCGCCGCTGGCGGCGCAATATTACCAACTGGCCAGTCTATAATTTATGAAAATAGTCGCCGATGAAAACATACCGCTGGTTGAAGCCTTTTTCTCCCCTTTGGGGGAAGTGTTGACCCGCCCGGGACGCACGCTGAAGGCCGAGGATGTCAGGGACGCGGAGGTTTTGCTGGTGCGCTCGGTGACGCGGGTAAACCGGGCTCTCTTGGATGGCAGCAAGGTCAGGTTTGTCGGCACCTGTACTATTGGCGAAGACCATTTGGATCTAGACTATTTAAAACAACACAATATCGCCTTTGCCAGTGCGCCGGGCTGTAACGCCAATTCCGTGGTGGAGTATGTTTTCAGTGTGCTTGCGGCACTTAACACCGACTGGCGCGGGAAAGTCTTTGGGATTATCGGTTGCGGTAATGTCGGCGGCCGTTTGTACCAGCGCTTGCAGGCTTTGGGGGTGGAGTGCCGGTGTTACGACCCCTTGTTGTCATCACCGTCGCCGGCCAATACGCCACTGCAGCGGGATCTGACCAGCCTGGAGGCGGTTTTGGCGGCGGATATTATCAGCCTTCATACACCGCTTACCCGCGCTGGCCCCTATCCGACCTACCATATGCTGGGTATGGAGCAGCTTTTAACACTGACCCCTGGCAGCCTGCTTATCAATAGCGGTCGGGGGGCGGCGATCGATAATCAGGCACTGTTGCGGATTCTGCAGCGGCGCGATGATCTGACAGTGGCGCTGGATGTTTGGGAGCCGGAGCCGGCATTGAATCCGTCCCTGTTGGAGAGGGTCGCGCTGGGAACACCGCATATCGCCGGTTACAGCTATGATGGCAAGGTGGCGGGAACGGCAATGGTGCACCGGGCTCTGTGTCGGTTTTTGTCCCTGGAGGTCGAGGTTCCACAGGATGATGTTCCGGCACCGGCACCTCTGATTGTCAACAGTGCCGACGCTTACACACAGCTTCGGGAGGCGGTGTTGCAGGCTTACGATGTGCGCCAGGACGACCGGCGGCTGCGGTGGGCGGCCGCCGATGTGGCACAATTGCCGAAAGCGTTTGATGCCCTGCGGAAAAACTATCCACGGCGACTGGAATTTTCCAACTACGTAGTGCAACTGCCGGATGTAGTGCAACAGCGGGATGGCCATCCTGGCTGTGAATGGTTGGACAGACTGGGGTTCATGCTGAAAACAAAAAAGCCGCCGGCAGAAAACCGGTAACTTCTCAATAAACCGGGGTCAGTACAATGTCAGGCTAGCACCGGGTCGAAGGTACAATATACCCCGTTACGAAATCCGGCGGTTATAGCAATGGCCACGGAAGTCTCAAAAAGCAACGGCTGCTCAGACATCGCTGTTTGTGCGGGATTGCAGGTCCATCTGTTCCACTTCCTCTCGATACAAGCGTTCAATCTCTTCCAGATCAATGGATTTTTCTCCCATGGCGATTAAACTGGCTGTAAACAACTGTGCGCCAAGTGTTCCCTGATTGAAGCGCTGTTTGAGATTATTCTCGGAGGTGCTGATATTCAGTTTTTCAAGCTGCTGCTTGATATCCCGGTAGCGCAGTCCTCTGATCTGTTTGCGGCCGACCAGGTAACGGGAAACAGTGCGGGCCCAGGCGGCAGAGTGGGAGTGGGTGGCGTTATTCATGGGGCGAGCTGAATTATCCTGTCACGGCATTAAAATCATCGCCAAACACCTTGGAAGCCCAGGTGGGTAGCGGGTTAGTTACGTGTTTACGGGGTTTATGTTAACACAGGCGTTGACTCTGTTATTAATGAATAACATAATGCCATAAAATGCCGTTTTTCAAAAGCGCAACGTGCTCGATGTTAGCTTTTTAATAATCCAGGCCGGGCCCCGGAGGGGGACTTGCAGCGTGTCTGGGTCAGCTACTTTCGGATGGCGGCCGGATCGAAGGCACAGAGTACCCCGGGTTATTGAGACGTTACGATCGATAGCAGCTTTCAATCGATAAGCTTTCAATCGATAAGCTTTTAATCGTTAGTAGCTTTCAATTAAAACCCAAGCTCGGTAATACAATGCTCGATACCACAATCGCTGATAGGCACTAGGTAATGGCTGATAGAAAGTGCAAAGGCAAGCACCTGATTATGGAGTGCATCGGCGCACAGTCCGGTTTGGGGTGCGAGGCCCTTGAGCGATTACTGCGGGAAGCCGCTAAAGCGGCCGAGGCCCGGGTATTGGGAGCCCACTTTCACCCCTTTGGGCAGGGATTGGGGGTGACCGGTGTGCTTATACTTGCCGAGTCCCATATGTCAGTACATACCTGGCCGGAATATAACTACGCCGCATTTGATATTTTCATGTGCGGAGACTGTCAGCCTGAGATCGCCGCTGAGCGTATAGCGGCCTATGATTCCCGCGCCCGCACATCAATACGGGTGCTGGCACGGGGTGAGGGAAGGATTGATGATTATGCCTAGACCCCGGATTGCGTTTGCCTTGTTCATGTTCGTCTGTTTTGCTTTCCTGAGCGGTTGTGCCTCAAAACAGGCACAGTGGGAGCAACTCCTGGAGCAGGGCCGGCAGCGTACCGCCAGTGATTTACAGCGATTGCAGCAGCATCTGGCGGCGGGTCATATTCGCAATGCAACGCTGCTGCGAATGTACGCGCGCCATATCAAAAAGAATTCCCCGCAAATGGCGGAAATTGCCGATACCCTGGCCTTGGACGCCAGTGCCGAAGGTCCCCTCTATCAGGGGTTGGCGAGGCGGCTGGAAGACGTCCGCCAGGACATTCAGACGGCGCCATCCCGGGGCGAGCAGGCTGTGTTGCAGGTGGCTGGGGAACTGGAGAGTATCCGCATGGCGGCGGCTCCGGAGAATTTCGATGCGGCGTTGTCCGATCCGGTCAATGTGTTGGCGGATATGTCCGGTGGCGAACTGGGCCGGGTCGAATCGATGGCGAAAGAGGCCAGCCTGAGAGCCAACAACGCCAAAGATTTCGGCGCCGGCAGTCAATTGATCGGCAACCCCAATTACGGCCAGTGGCGGCAACGCAGCGACGGCACGTCATTTTGGGAGTTTTACGGCATGTATTCCATGTTCTCCAATATCATCGGCGCGGTGCGCTACGGTGATTGGGCGCGTTATCGGGATTACAGCTACTATCATGACTGGGGGCGCGACTACTATCGTTCCCCGCGGCAACGGCGCCAGGAAAACACGGTTTTTAAGAGCGCGAAAGAAAAATTTTCCCGGCAGGGAAAATCCTTTGACAGCCCCTATGCTAAAAAGCGCGGAACAACGGCGAGCAGTTCATCGCGCTTCGCGTCCCGGGTCCGACAGGTCAGCAATCTGCCGGGTAAGTTTTCATCGTCGTACCAGTCAAGCCGCTCTGGAAATAAGCGCGCTGCCGGCGCTAGCCAACGCAGTTCCGGATCTTTTTTCAGCAACTACAATTCCCGTGGCCGCAGCAGTGTCTCACGCAGCTTTGGCGGTGGCGGCAAGTGAGGGGGAGGGCGTATTGAAATGGGTTATTTAAGTGGTTGGATGCTTGGGGTTCTCGCTTTAAATCTACTGATCGCCGTCGGAGCCCTGTTTGGTTTTCGTGCCCTGCAGGGCTTATTCGCAGGGGTCAACGTCAAGGAGGAACTGGCCCACAAAGACAACTTCGCTTTTGGGTTATCGGTCGCCGGCGGTATCGCGGCACTGTGTTTGGTTTTATCCGCCGCGGTATCCGGGGAGGCGGCGGTTTCGCTGGTGCAGGAAGCGATCAATGTGCTCAGTTTTGCCGTCGGTGGAATCGTGCTTTTGAAACTGGGCGTGATTATCAACGATAAGTTGTTTCTGCGGGGATTTTCGCTCGGCGAACAACTGCGGGCGCATAACCTCGCCGCGGGCACTGTCAACGCGGCCAGTCTGGTGGCACAGGGGTTGATAATCAGCGCCGCCGTGCATTGGGTGGAAATCGAAACCTGGCAGGGGATTGGAGCCGTCGGCCTGGTGTTTCTTGCCTCCCAGGTTGTGATGTTCGCGGTGGTGCAAATCCGTACTGGCGTTTACCGCCGCCGCAACGGCGGTGAATCCTGGCAGGCGGCGATAGCCGGTGGCAATACCGCGCTGGCGGTTCGCTATGCGGGGCAGATTATCGCCACGGCTTTCGCGGTTACCGCCGTGAGCAATCTGGTGAATTTTCTGCCCGCCGCGATCTGGATGTCAGTGTTGGCCTGGTTGGTATATTCGCTGGTCATGGTGCTGGTGATCTGGGGGTTATATAGACTGCTGCGCCCCGTGATTCTGCCCGGTGTGGATGTCCATGAGGAAGTGGATAATCAAAAAAATATCGGTATCGCTTTTATCGAAGCGGCCACTTTTATCGGCATTGCAGTGATAGTCAAAGTTCTGATGAGTTAACTGTGATGGAGCAGGCACCAATGCCAGTCGCGCACCGGATGGCTTTCTGGCGCGACCCGTTAATGCGTCACGATCTGGCGCTTATTGTCATTATGGGGGTGCTCGCCGCCTGTGGTCTGATTTACGAGTACCTCCTTTCCCACTATGCCGGGCGCATACTGGGTGCGGTCGAGGCGACGATATACGCCATGATCGGCGTTATGATCGTGTCGATGGGCATCGGGGCCTTCTACGCGAGGTATATTCGCTGTCCTTTTAGTGGCTTCGCCTGGCTGGAAGTGGGCATTGGGCTGTTGGGTGCGGTTTGCGTGTTGATTATGGCGGCGGTGTTTGCGGCGGCCTATATCTTGCCTGCGCAATTACAGACTGTCTATGGCCTCGACCCCACGATCCAGGTTGCTGGAGGGGTAGTGACGGGGTTTCGCCGCTTCGCCGATACCATGCCGTTTGTGGCCGGCTTCGCGCTGGGGTTGATGGTGGGTATGGAGATTCCCTTGATTGCCCGGGTGCGGCAGGCTTTGCATCAAGAGCATCTGGAGCACAATGCCGGCACCATTTACGGTGCCGATTATATCGGTGCGGGCATAGGTGCGGCGATTTGGGTGCTGGTGTGCCTACGCTTGCCGATTATCGTGGCGGCGGTGAGCACCGCCAGCGTCAATTTGTTAATGGGAATGGTGTTTTTATGGCGTTATCAGCGCTATATCCACACCCGCGCGGTTTTGTGGTTAGTCCACGCGGTGGTGCTGGCGCTGGTGGCGGTGATCGCTGTTCAGGGCTCCAACTGGATGCTGTCTCTTAACAATATGCTGTTCAAAGACCGGGTGGTTCACACCCGTATCACGCCCCACCAGTATCTGACCGTGACTGAACGCCGTGTCGGCGCCGGCCTGCCGCTGGTACAGAGTCTCTATATCAATGGTCACCTGCAATTTGCCAGTAACGATGAACAGATTTACCACGCTTTGCTGACGTACCCACCGTTGCTGGCGTCGGCGCGCCGGGATCGGGTGCTGATCATCGGCGGTGGCGACGGGCTGGCGCTACGGGATGTTTTGCGCTGGCAACCGCGCGCTGTGACGCTGCTGGAACTCGATCGGGAAATGATCGATCTATTTTCCGGCCGGGATCCTACCGCGGCGCCGGAGTTGTCGGCAAAGTTACTGCAATTGAACCAAAAAGCCCTGCTCGATTCCCGGGTTGAGGTGCTGATCGGCGATGCTTTTTTACAAACCGAGCGCCTGGTAGCCGAGGGGCGCCGCTTCGATACTATTATTGTGGATCTGCCTGATCCGAGCCACCCGGACTTGAACAAACTCTACAGCGATTATTTTTATTCCAAACTCGGGGAAATACTGGCGGGAGACGGCGCTGTGGCGATTCAGTCGACGTCACCCTACCACTCCAAAAAAGCCTTTGTCGCCATAGGTAAAACCCTGCAGTCAGCGGGGTTCACGACAGAGCAGTACCACACCAATGTGCCCTCGTTTGGCGAGTGGGGCTGGAGTATCGGTGTTAAAACGGGGGCGCCGGCCTCGGAGCGCATTGCCCGCAGCACCGGGCTGCCGGTGGCTCACCCCTGGGTATCGCGGCAGCAACTGTTGGCGGCCTTTGTGTTTGCACCTAACTATTATGAGAGGAGGGACGCGGTGAAGGTAAACACACTGGGCAGTCACGTTGTATACGCCTACCACCGCGACGCCTGGCGCAAGCGGGATGGGGTGTTTTTTTCCAGTGAAGTGTTTCACCGTGACGCTTTTAACAGTGAGAACTTTTCTAACAATGTTGAAGCACGATAAGGTTGAAGCACGATATGTTGATGCAGGATAAGGTTGACCCACGATCGATTAAGGCATATATTCGTGACTAAATGTCATAATATGCCATTCTGTGTTGCTCTATTGCCCGTTCAGAGCTTGTACAAGGAGACCCCCAATGTCTGAAAAACTTGAAGAAATCAGCTTTCGTTTAAACGATTACCACACCGCCGGCGGGGTAACCTTCGACGCGGTGCTCTCGGAGCAGGGCGATACGCTGGAAGTGACCTGTTCGGAAAACCCGGATTTTCCCATAGTGGTAACCGCGACAGACACGCAGATTATTTCCGTAACCCCGTTGTTTGCGCTCAGTGATGTGGTGGACGACAAGCGCGATGAACTCAATAAAATTCTACTGGCTCTGAGCCCTGTCGTGCCCCTGAGCGCAATCGGGCTGCAGGAGGATATGTACATCCTGTTTGGCTCCATGGCGGTGAACACGGTTTTTGAGAACCTGGCACACGAATTGGAAGTGCAGGCGGACAACACCCTTGAAGTGCTCGATGCGCTTAAAGACTTTTTAAAGTGAGGTGACGAAAATGGGATTGAGAAATATTTTCGGCGATATTGTCACGGCCATCCGCGGCGGTGTGAGCGAAGTGGGTGAATCCATCGTGGACTCTCAGGCGATTCGAATTCTGGAACAGGAGATCCGCGACGCGGAAGATGGTATAGCCCGGGCGAAATTGAGTGTGCGCGATCTGAAGGCGAGGGAAGTGGCGTTAAAGCGCGAACTCAACGAGCTGCGGGCGGACGAAGCGGACTACCTGGGAAAAGCCAAGCTGGCCATGGAAAAAGGGGAAACGGATCTGGCGCGGGGTGTGGCGGAAAAAATCGCGGACATTCGTTCGCGCAAAACCGATGTCGAGACGCAGTTCAGTGTGCTGGAAGGCGAGGTTAAAAAAATCTATCACGTGATTCAACAGCGCGAAAAGCTTATCGAAAAAAACAAAATCGATTTGCAGAAAGCCAAGACCGTCGAAGAGCTGAACAAAACCAAAAAAGCCACCATGGCCGCCATGCCGACCACCGAAAATCGCGCCAAGCGGGTACAGCGGGCACTGGACCGGGTCCAGAAAAAGCACAGCGATTTTGAAAATCAATTGACCGCCGATCAGTGGATGCACGACATGGAAACTGGCGCCGACCTCGACAAACGCCTGGCTCAGGCCGGAATCGGTGAGTCGGGAAGTTCTGCCGATGATATACTGGCCGAACTAGCGGCCAAATAACCTCCAACCATGTTTAGAAAACTGTTTGGCAAAGACAAAACACCAGCGCGGACGCTGACGTCTCCCACCGAGCTTAGGGTGGGGGATCTGATAACCTTTAAACCCCGCTCAACCCTGCCGGCGTGTTTGCAGGGGGAAACCCTGGAGGTCATAAAGGTTTGCGCCTATGAGTACCCGGGTGGATTTGAGCCTGAATTCACGCTCAAATCCAGCGCCGACCGGGTCGTCTCCCTGTCGCTCAGTGAGGACAGCGGCGATATTGAAATGACGTTCAGTGTGGAAATTCCCCGCGATACCGTCTTTGCCCTGTTCGGTGAGGACAGTTTTGCTGAACTCTGGGGCGAGAATTTCGCCGAAATTGCCACCCGCCTTGAGGCCGCCCCGCCGGAACTGGAAGGCTGGCTGGCCCCCGCCTACCGACAGACGGAAAAGATGGCGCAAGCCTATTTTTACAACCGGGATATGCGCTCGGAGGTCAGAACCCGTTATGTCGGTGAGGATGCCGAAGAGTTGCGCTACCACGCCTGCAACGGCGGTGCCGACGACGTCTTTGGATTGTCGGCGGAAATCTGGGAGGGTGGCGAAACAGATGTCTATGTGAGCAAATCACTGCCGGTAACCGTCATCGAGGAAATGTGGCCCAATGCCTCTTGATGTCAAATCCACTGGGCTTGACGACATCTCCGACAAATGGGGAGCGGAGCGCTCAGCGCTGCAAAAAGTCCAGGTTCATTTTACCTTCACCGCCTACGCCACCCGCTGCCTCAAACATGAAGCCGTGGACCGGGAGATGACACCCAGCAATCTGGTGCGAAAAATCGTCGGCCTGCCGTTCGATGGCAGCGCGCGCCAGCGCATAGGTTTAAGCCTTACAGACAGGGATTTCTCCCGTTTGTCGACCCGCTACGGTGTCGCCGAGTCGGACCGGGCCGAGATAAAGCGGCGGGTAACGGAGGAGGTGAATATGCACTATTACGACATGGAACGGCATGAAAAGCGGCATGAAAAGTCTAGTCACGACCGGGATAGTCGTGACTAGACTGTTTTCACTGGGGTTGATAATCAATCCGCTGGCCGGCATCGGTGGCCCCGCCGGTCTCAAGGGCAGCGATGGCGATGACATAGTGTCCCGCGCGCTGGCGCGGGGTTCACGCTTGCGGGCCGCCGAGCGAGCCGTTGTTGCGCTCGGCTGTCTGGCTGATTACCGGGAACGGCTGCAAATTGTGACTTACCCCGGCCCCATGGGGGAGGATTGCGCCCTGGCCGCCGGGTTTACACCCGAGGTGATAGGTCATATCGACCCGGACGCGACCACGGCTGCCGACACCGAAGCCGCTGCCCGGGCCATGCGGGAACGGGACGTGGATCTGCTGGTATTTGCCGGTGGAGATGGCACAGCGCGCAATATCTGCAACGCTGTGGGCACTGAGCAGGCTGCCCTCGGAATTCCCTGTGGCGTGAAAATGCATTCCGGCGTCTACGCCATATCGCCCTCGGCGGCGGGGCAGGTGATAGGCTTGCTGCTGGAGGGCAGGCTGGTCAATATTACCGCGCAGGAAGTCAGGGATATCGACGAGGACGCTTTTCGCAACGGCATCGTAAAAGCCAGATACTACGGTGAATTGCTCGTCCCTGAGGAAGGCCGGTTTGTACAGCAGGTAAAAAGCGGCGGTCGTGAGGTCGAGGAACTGGTACTGGCGGATATCGCCGCTGAGCTGATTGAGGAGCTGGAACCGGAAACCCTCTATATCGTCGGGCCGGGAACCACTACCAGGACTTTTATGGAAGAACTGGGGTTGGACAACACCCTCCTGGGGGTGGATGTTATTTTAAATCAGCAACAGCTGGCGAAGGATATCAGTGGACCGGAACTGGAGCAGTTGGTTGCCGGACACAGTGAAGCAGTCAAAGCGATAATTACGCCTATCGGTGGCCAGGGGCATATCATTGGCCGCGGCAATCAGCAGCTGACACCTGAGGTTTTACGCCGTCTGGGCAAAAACAACTTAAAGGTGGTGGCCACCAAAACCAAAATTGGGGAATTGCAGGGGAGGCCGCTACTGGTCGACAGCAACGATCCCGAACTCGACCGGGCTTTGAGCGGTTACCTGCCGGTTATTTGTGGCTATCGGGATACGATTTTTTACCCTGTGGGTTATGGGACGAACGAATAGATGCTATTGACTTTATTAAAGAAT
>JARROD010000075.1:0-7484 GCA_037384225.1 Exilibacterium sp. | reverse complement strand
GATATTCTGCGCCGGTCTGCTGGGGTTGATGCTGCTCAACGGCTGCACACAGGCCCGGACGCTGGCTTTCCCCGAAGCTGATGGCTACGGCCGCTTTGCCAAGGGGGGGCGCGGTGGCGATGTCTATGTGGTGACCTCGCTGGAGGATTCCCGGCGCGATCCCGCCCCCGGGACCCTGCGCCATGCGGTTGAAGCCAAGGGGCCGCGCACAGTGGTGTTTGCTGTCTCGGGTATCATTAACCTGGATGGGGATCTCAATATCCGCAATGGCAATATCACCATCGCCGGGCAGACTTCCCCCGGCGGCATTGTGTTGCGGGGGGCGGCAACCCTGGTCAGAGCCGACGATGTGATTATCCGCTATATGCGCTTCCGGTATAACGATGAGGATACCGTCGGCGCCTACAAAGTGAGAAACGTGATTTTCGATCACTGCTCCATGAGTTGGAGCGTAGATGAGGTCGCCAGCTTTTACCACAATGTACATTTTACCCTGCAATACAGCATTATCGCCCAGGCGCTGAACCGGGCCAGCCACTCTGACGGTGACCACGGTTTTGGCGGCATTTGGGGTGGGGCCGGCGTCTCCTTCCACCACAACCTGCTGGCCCACAACGCCGGTCGCAACCCGCGTATCAACGGTTACCGGATGCGCCCGCCCTACGAGAAAAAACTGGAACTGGTGGACCTGCGCAACAATGTCATCTACAACTGGGAGTGGCTCAGTGCCTACGGCAGTGAAGAAGGTCAGTTCAACCTGATCAACAGCTATTATCGAACCGGTCCGGCGACCAAAAATTACGCGACTAAAACCATATTTAAGTTCTACCCCAACAAGCGCAACGGTGCCTTCGGCAGGGGATATATCGACGGCAACATCATGGATCACCTGACTGTGAAACATTTGCACGGCGATGAGGGTATCGCCCTTTTGAAGGGCGGCGATAATGTCAAGCCGTTGGCCGATAGGGCCTTCGACGAAAGCGATGTAGCCTGGTTTGATGAGCCGTCCTATCGGCAAACCCACACCGCCGAGCAGGCTTATGCGCTGTTAATCAAACAGCGCGAAGTCGGTGCCAACCGCAACGCCTTCGGCTTTTACCTCGATTGGGTGGACCGGGAAATTATCGACGATGTAGCAAAGCGCAAGGCCGTTCACGGCAACGGTATTATCGACAGCGTTAAGCAGGTGATTCCGGACTGGGAAACCTATGGCAAATCCCTCGGCGGTGCGCCCGGGCGTACCGCACCCACTGACACTGACAAAGATGGTATGCCCGATCAGTGGGAGCGGAAGAAAAAAGTGCAGGACCCCAACGGTTTTGACCTGGACAAAAATTACACCAACCTGGAGGTGTATTTAAATGCGCTGGGGGCGTTTCACACCAGCCTCAGTAGTGGTGCCGGGACTGTATCATCAACTGGCGCACGGCCTGGCCAATAGCGCAAGAGGCTTGGGTTTTCAATGCTTCGCGCAGCTGGTGGATATTGCTCTGGGTGAGGGTTTTCACCGAATCCGGAACACCGCTGGTAAGCTCGTCTTTATCGGCGGGGGTAAACGTGGCTCGGGTTGCCAGTAAGGTGAAGGCTTTGTGGGTCAGGCAGGCCTGATCCAGGGCCTCCTGGCGAATCGTTTCCTGGTAAGTAATGTAGCCGGACTCTGCAAGCCAGATCATTGCACCGAAACAGGCCTGGTGGCGCGCGCTGTGGATGCCGAACTCATCCGGATCATCGGGCCCGGCAATATCCTCCACGAATAAAAGGGTTTTGCGGGGGAAGCAGCTGTAGAGCTGAACCAGTATTTTGGCTGCATCCTTGTAGAAATCATCGATGTGGATATCACTCATGGGACTATCTGGCATGGGACTATCTGGCCTACTGGGAATAACGTTGCAGAAATTCTCCCAACTTTTCGATAGCGTGGGTCAGATCATCGCTACGCGGTAGAAACACGATCCGGAAGTGGTCCGGGCGCGGCCAGTTAAAAGCAGTGCCCTGCACCAGCAGGATTTTTTCTTCGATCAAAAAATCCAGCACCAGTTGTTCGTCGTCTTTAATTTTGTGAATATCCAGATCCAGTTTCGGAAACAGATAAAGCGCCCCCGAAGGTTTTACGCAGGAGACGCCGGGAATATCGTTGAGCATTTTCCAGGCGATGTCGCGCTGCTCCCGCAGACGTCCACCGGGAAGGATCAGCTCCTGGATACTCTGATAACCGCCGAGCGCCGTTTGTACAGCAAACATGGCCGGCACATTGGCGCACATACGCATGGAAGCCAGCATCTCAATACCGGCGCAGTAGTCTTGGGCCCGGTGCTTGGCGCCGCTGACCACCATCCAGCCGGAGCGGAATCCCGCCAAACGGTAGGCTTTGGACAGACCGTTAAAGGTCACGCATAAGATATCCGTTGCCAGGCTGCCCAGAGAAACAAATTCGGCATCGTCGTAGAGTATTTTGCTGTAAATTTCGTCGGCGAAAATAATCAGGTTTTTGGCCCGCGCCAGTTCCACAATTTGTTCCAGCAGATCGCGGCTGTAAACGGCGCCGGTGGGGTTGTTGGGGTTGATAACGACAATGCCGCGGGTTTTGTCGGTGATTTTATTGGCGATATCGTTGATATCCGGAAACCAGTCGGACTGCTCATCACAGTGGTAATGGATTGGTTTGCCGCCGGCGAGATTGATCGCCGCGGTCCACAGCGGGTAGTCCGGTGCCGGCACCAGCACTTCATCGCCATTGTTCAGCAGCGCCTGCATGGCCATAACGATCAACTCGCTGACACCGTTGCCCAGGTAAATATCATCGATTTCGACATGGGTAATATTCAGGCGCTGGCATTCCTGCATCACTGCCTTGCGGGCGGCGAACAAACCGCGTGACTCTGTGTAGCCCTGGGCATGGCGAAGGTTGTAGATAACGTCGAGAATAATTTCGTCGGGGGCTTCGAAACCAAACGGCGCCGGGTTGCCGATATTGAGCTTCAGGATCCGGTGACCCTCCTCCTCGAGCCGGTGGGCATGGTCCAGTACCGGGCCGCGAATGTCGTAACACACGTCGTCCAGTTTGCGGGATTTATCAATCTTGTCCATTTGCAGTAGTATGACTCTGTACTTTTTTGGGTAGCTTTTTCAGCAGCTTTCTTTAGGCTGCTTTTTAGATAGCTCATTTACAGACCGCTAAACCGTTTATAACCACCCGGAGCAGCTTGAATATTCAGGGCGCAGATTATGACAGATCGATACCAAAAAGACGACGCTTACTGGCGTCAACAATTGACAGCGGAGGAATATCGGATCTGCCGGCAGAAGGGCACAGAGCCGGCCTTCACCGGTGCTTACTGGGATTGTAAGGACAAGGGAGTCTATCTATGCCGCTGCTGCGGCGAACCGCTGTTTGAGGCCGGCACAAAGTATGACTCGGGGTCCGGCTGGCCGAGTTTTTATGCCCCGATTGCGGAGCCTGTCATTCGCAAGGTCAGCGATACCAGTCTGGGGATGGAGCGGGTTGAAGTCATGTGCGACAAATGTGGCTGCCATCTGGGGCACCTGTTTCCCGACGGGCCCTTGCCCACCGGGCAGCGCTACTGTATTAATTCCGCCTCCCTGAGTTTGCAGCCGGATCACGATCGGGAACAGGACGGCTGAAATTTCAACCGGAGGCCGACAGCCTGGCACTTCAGCTCCCCATTAATGACAGAAACACACACAAGAGAGATATCTATGAGCACAGCCCCCAAACCCTGGACCCACTGGTTGTTGAAATTGCAGGGACTGTTGATTTTATCGTTGCTGTTCGGAGTATGTGCAACCCGCTTTCAGCTGGTACCCTTTAGAGTTGCGTTTGGCAGCTTTGGTCTGGCGTTGTTAGGTGCTTCGGTGGTCGGTTTTGCAGCGGCTCTGGTTTTAATTTGGAGCTGGTTTAAACCGGCGCGGCAACACCGGGCTTACGCCGGGGTAAGTGCTGTCATTGGCGTGGTGCCGGTGCTGGCGGTATTGTCTATGGTAGGCCCGGGCCGATTGGGGTCGCCGCCGATTCACGACATCACGACCGATACCCATAGCCCACCGCAATTTGTCGCCGCGCGCCGGGAGCGCGGGGAGGGGGAAAACTCGCTGGATTACTCTCAAGGCGTGGCCAGTATACAGGAGCGGGCCTATCCCAACATCAAACCCCTACTGAGCCATAGAGACTATATCGAGGCCTACAAACACAGTCTGGCGACGGTGAAAAAACTTGGCTGGCGAGTGCTGAGGGAGGATATGGAAGCGGGCATTATCGAAGCGGTGGATACCTCTTCTGTGTTTGGTTTTAAAGACGATGTGGTTATTCGGGTCAGTGTGGACGGGGAGGGGAGCCGTGTTGATATGCGTTCGGTATCCCGGGTCGGTGTCAGTGACCTGGGGGCCAATGCGGCCCGTATAGCGCGCTTTCAGGCGGCTTTTGAAGCCGGGTAATAGGCTAGTCGTAGAGGTGTTTCTTTTTCCAGCTCTTGTCGCCTTCGGCAAAGTTTTCCCAGGCCTGGGTGACGGCGTCTTTTTCAGCCTTCTGTTCTTCTGATTCTTTGTGGTCGGGTTCTTCGGCAGCCAGTTTGGCTTCAATTTGGGCGGTAATCGCGGAGAGATTAGCCAGTTGTTTTTGGTAGGCGCCGTTGGCGTTTTCCCGGGCCAGCAGTTTGCTGGCCAGGTTGTAGTAGTGCAGGGCCAGGCGTGCTTTGTCGTTTTGCTGAGCGTCTTTGGCGTGGAGGATATAGGCATCCACTGAAATCTGGATGATGAGTTGTTTAATCTGCTGGCGGTGTATGTCCGCCTGGTTGGTGGTGAGCGTGCCGCGCTGTTCCAAGTGGGCGACAAACGTATTCAGTTCTTTTAGGTGCTGGCGAACCTCTTTGATCTGCTGGATGTTCTGCAGTGGTTTGGCTTTGGCCGTGTTGGGTTTTTGCAGTGCTTCCTGCATCTGTTTGCTGTACAGGTTCAGCTCTTCCTTGTAGAGGGGCTCTTTAGGCTCGATGTGCGCCAGCTGCTCGTAAACGTCGATCAGGCAGCGGTGAACCAGAATCACCAGCTCTTTGGGCAGAAAATCGGCAGGAAAGCCTTTGAGCATGTATTTAAAGTCACGCAGGCGGGATTTCAGCGCCGTCATAAGCCGCTGCTTTTGCTTGCGCTTTTGCTCCAGGGACTGAGAGACAAAGGCGTAACAGACCAGTACGACCAGGGCGATGACTATAATTGCAGCGATATATATGGATGACATGATGCTTATGCTAGCGACTTGGCGGTCGGCTTGCAAACTTTAGCACATAATGCCATTGGGTAGTTGTTGTCAAGTGGAAAAGGAGGCAGGAATTGCCTCTAAGTCCTTGTTTCCAAAAAAATTAAAATAAGTCGTTAAAGGTGTTGACAGGTCGCCCGGGGCTACTTAGAATGCGCCCCACTTCTGATGACGCAGTCACTGAGAAGTACTGGGTCCCCTTCGTCTAGAGGCCTAGGACACCGCCCTTTCACGGCGGTAACAGGGGTTCGACTCCCCTAGGGGACGCCATTTAGCGGGAATAGCTCAGTTGGTAGAGCACAACCTTGCCAAGGTTGGGGTCGCGAGTTCGAGTCTCGTTTCCCGCTCCAAATTTGCCTATCAGTAGATTACCAATTTTACAAAATTCTATTTTTCCTCGGTTCCGTAGTTTTTATTTCTTGACATTTTTTCCGTCGGGCAGTAAGGCGAGTTAAGCGATAATTGGGCACGATAAGACCCTTGTCAGAAAACTGTTAGATGTAATGATCAGTCGTGCTGACCGGATTCCAAGTCATTAAAAAATGATTCACCATCGACAATGTTTCCCGCTGCGATATCGGCTTTGGCCCGGGCTGCCCTTGATTGCAGCAATTGCAATAAGGCATTGCCAGTACCGGCGCGCGGAGCGCGCAGATGAAATACGCCGATATATCGCCGCTTTCAATTGACAATCTAGGGCAGTCGTCCTAATATCTCCAAAACTAAACTAGGGCGCTCGTCCTAGGTGTGGCTCTGTGATCCGGCCTATGGCCAAGAGCAAGTCGCCTAAAGAGATTACGTTATGGGACACGGTGCGAGACGGCAACAGATTGTGGAGGCCGCCGATGATTTGTTTTATCGGCAAGGTTTTGAGCATACATCCTTTGCCGATATCGCCAAGGTGGTGAGTATCTCACGCGGCAATTTTTACCATCATTTCAAGACCAAGGATGACATTCTTGATGCCGTCATTAAAACCCGCCTGGACAGGACGCAACACATGTTGGCGGATTGGGAAGAGGAGGGAGCGACGCCGAAAGACCGTATCAAGAGTTACATCAAAATCCTTCTCACAAACTGGTTAATGATCAAGAGCTACGGATGTCCTGTCGGCACCTTGTGTACGGAACTCGCAAAGTTGAACCATACATCGAAAGACGAGGCCAATAAGGTTTTTACACTCTTTCGGCGGTGGCTGAAAAAACAGTTTAGTCTGCTTGGCCACTCGCAGGATGCCGATGCATTGGCTATGCGCGTTCTGTCCTGGAGTCAGGGGGTGGCGACGTTGAGTAATGCTTTTAATGACTACAAATATGTGAAACAGGAAGTAGACAAGATGTGCGACTGGCTTGATGCCATGTCCGTCAAGGCAACACCCTAACAGTTCGACTTTCTCGTTAATGTTTAACAGCAAGGCTGTCAATCTATGAGTACTAAGATAACAGATCCCGATGGCAAAGAACGTTGCCGCTGGTGCAATGCTGCGCCGGAGCTTCTTGACTATCACGATACGGAATGGGGTTTTCCCGTCAGTGACGATTACCGCTTATTTGAGAAATTGTGTTTGGAGGGTTTTCAGTCGGGATTAAGCTGGCGCACTATCCTTGCCAAGCGCGAGAACTTTCGGGCTGCGTTTCATGATTTTGATTTTGACAGGATTGCCCGTTTCACCCAAAGAGACATCAACCGGTTGCTCAAGGATGAGGGCATCGTCCGCCATCGCGGTAAGATTGAAGCGGTGATCAACAATGCGCAGCGCGCGCAGGAGTTCGTTAAACAGGAGGGCACATTAGCAGCCTTCATCTGGCGTTACCAACCCGATGCGAAACAACTTGCAGAGCCTCAGAGCGTATCAACATCGGCAGAGTCCATAACCCTGGCTAAAGATTTGAAAAAACGAGGCTGGAAGTTTGTTGGACCGACCACTGTCTATGCATTCATGCAGGCAATGGGGTTGATCAACGATCACATCGATGATTGCGTCATACGGGTAAAGGTTGAGAAGGCGAGGAAAAAATTCAAAGTACCGTAAGGCCACCCAAATTGCACAGTCATTACATC
Source organism: Exilibacterium sp. (assembly GCA_037384225.1). Lineage (GTDB taxonomy): Bacteria > Pseudomonadota > Gammaproteobacteria > Pseudomonadales > Cellvibrionaceae > JARROD01. The sequence continues at coordinate 154 of JARROD010000075.1, read as the reverse complement.
CTGCTCGGAGTTGCTTTCAGACCGTTACCAGGCTTAATATACCCAAAGCGTTTGAGATTTAGGTGCACAGAGCACGCCCCTTTTTGTCCCTGGCCGCGTTGCTCCGTCCAGCCGCTCCAGGCATTCGCGGCGCTAGCGCCCTCACATGGGGCCT
>JARROD010000074.1:0-13931 GCA_037384225.1 Exilibacterium sp. | reverse complement strand
TGGATGTACTGACGAGCATCTTGACGAGATACTCCTGCCCTTCTCAAGGCTTTATATCCAATACGGCGTTCTGCGGCATATCTGCCGCCTCCGGCCTGTCTTTGAACTTGAGTGGCATTGTAATGAGGTGTTCCAACTTTGTTTGCAGGCCCTTCTAACTGAATACCTGGTGCATTGTTAGTTTTATATCCTGGCAAATTCTTGGCTGCTGCATCTTGTATAATATGATGTGCATCCTTTTTACCCGCAGCCCGTAACTCACCGACTGTATTCTTTGTGGCATTAAACTACTGGTTCACGCTCCAAAGAACACAAATCAGGGTCTTTCTCCTCCAGCAAGTCTTCAAAACTCTCCCAACCATTAACAGCAATGTAATCTGCTTCGCTTTTATAAATAGGTAACACCCATACCATGACGGTGGGTGGTGACGATTCATCATACGTACAAAAATCATCATCAAAGAACACAGGCATCGTACAATAAACAGCAAATCCGATTCTCTCAGCGAGTTCAGTAGACAAAGGTATTACCTCGCCCCGAAGCACCGCTTTACTCTGCCCAAGAATTGCCTCACAGAGGGACATAAGACAGGAAACAATCATATTTGAAATTGTCATTGAGTACACCGAGAAAACAAGTTCCTGCCTAACATTCTTTAGTTCGTTTAATTTGAGAATCTTTTTACTCATTCCCAATGAAAGAAATGTTGAGACAGTCTCACTTGGGCAATCTTTGAAGGAAATGATCTGAAAATCCACGTCAGAATCATCGTCTTTCCAACCTTGCTGAATCACCCCAAGATGTCTTTCTACATGCTCAATGATTGTCATTGCGAGTGCTTCCACTAATTGTCAGCTCTATTACAACTTGGGCATCGTAACCGTGTATCTTTGTTAAATTCGTCCAACACCTGCTTACGATCCATACCAGTTAGATCACGATCCTTCCATTTAGGCTGATGGTCGTTATCCCAGCCATTAGGGCCATTTCGCTTTTCACCCAAGTTAGGATTACCTTCAACATCTTTGCCACATGTTGGACATTGTTTCGTACCCGGTTTAGTACCGTCCGCAGCATTGTCCCAAGAATCCTTTACGGTTTTTTTCCTAAAGCTTCCTGGTCTCTTTGTAGCAACGCTTTGCCAACACCATAAGTGTGGTACTCATCTACCTCAAAGTTATAAGCAAACTGGGGTTTAACTATAACTTCTTTCCCAACTAATTCAAGCCGATCACCATCCAGCGCTTCAAAGTAGGTGCCGGGAACAACATCCCCCGCAGTTACCCAGCCGGACTCGGCCACATAGAAGGGATGCTCTTCCGTGGTAATAATGACTTCCTGATTTCCCTCTTCATCCCGAACGACCAGCGAAATGACGCTGTCGTGCCGGTCAGCGAATACCGAATTGACCCTTCGTGCTTTTACCTCTCCACTTTCTTCATTCTTGGCTAATACAAAATCGCCAACTTCAATGTCCTCGATAGCCACGGTGCCAACGGCTGTCGCAACCAGAGTGCCAGCCGCGAAACTGCAGCCACGAATGGTGATTCTGGGTTTGCGGGCGACTAATTTACGCAGTTTGAACAGCTTCCCTACTTTGCCAAATCCCGGCACCAGGTCAACAGTCGCGCCCACCCAATCCCAGGCATCACAGCCATCGCGACTGCACTTGTACAATCCTCCACCCGGTATCACTTCCAGGGAAAGATCGATAAGCAGAGTGCTGATGTCAATGCCTTTTACGTCCGATGCACCCGCCTCCATATCCATCGTCGGTGACTGGGTTACCAAAAAAGTCTGGGTATCGGCGCCGTTCGCAAATTTTCCTCCCGTGGTCTCGGTATAGGTTTTATCCAGCGTGCTCTTGGCGGTAAACAGCTCTTGATTTAATTTAATCTCGATATGCAGGTTCCACCAACCATTGCCGGCAAACAGTGGCAGCGGATCATTGCTTTCATTGAGCTCCCCCTCCTTGGGGGAATTCCCATAAGCATTACCAGAAACACCCGCACCGATATTTTTGACATAAGGGTTAAAATCAGGTGTCGGGCGCATATCATATTTCGCCAGATCATATATGGCTTTAAAGAAAGCCTCGATAATCAGGAAGGACACTTCGGCAAAATAGCCACTCGGGTCGGTCGCATTGAGCGGATTGTTCCCCACATAGGAATACCGGTTGTATAGCTGAGTGTTCAACACTGCCTGCACAAAAGGGTCCGCTTGGAAAAACCGCGCCAGGCGTGGATCGTAAACGCGGCCGTTCATATGAACCAAACCAACCTCGTCCAGGGTCTCATGGCCGGTATAACCGAGGGTAGTGGTACTATGGTCAAAATTGAGCAAACTGGCGATATCCTGACTTCGCCAATCGGCGGCGCTTCGCCTTTCTCCCCAGGCGTCAAACGAAAAGACTTCGGTAACCTTACCGGTTGCATCGGCTATGACGTCTATGGATCCCAGGTGGTCTTTGTACAAAAACTGTGTACTCGATCCGGTTTGATTGTTTTGTGAATCCAATTCCAGAGTGATCAAGACATCGCCGGGTAGATAGCGTTTAATTTGCTGACTGCCATCGGGCTTGGTGATTTTTTCCACATTGCCGATATAGCGGGTGGTCGTCACCTGATTATCGGCATCAGTGTCATATCTGACATAGCGCGCCCGATCAGGACCGTACTTAAATTCCGTTTTATGTCCACCTTTGCTGATCTCATAAGGTTTATCGAAGGTTGTGTATTTTATTGTGCGTCCGCCGATATCTCCCACAGCGGATTCATTGACCAGATTGCCATTGGCATCGTAGGAATAGTTCACACCATCGGCGGTACTGGTGAGGGCGTGTGGACCGGCGTTGTTCCCATAACCAAATTCACCAATACCGGTTTTGAAGGAAATGTTGCCGATACTATTGTAAACAAATTTTTGTTCGGCCTCTCCGGAAACTTGCGCAGAAATAAGGCGATTAAGTCCATCATAGCCGAAGTTTTCGACCAGGTTCTTGTTGCCACTCTGGTCTTTTCGCTCCTTCAAATTGCCAATGTCGTCCCAGGTATAGGTATGATTCTGCACATCGCCGAAACCCGCTGTCAATTCGCTGCGAATCCCCGTCAACCGACCAGTGGCGGCATCGTGGATATTGTAGCTCGTTACACCGCTTCCCCCCATGGACTCAGTAACATTGCCTCGCTTGTCCATGGCAACTACGGTGTAATACGACGTGGAGGTATTGAAAGCGTCAACGACACGGCGCAAATAGCCGTACTGATTGTAAACACTTTTCACCGCATGATTGTTCCAGCTACCGTCACCCGCGGCATCGAACACCTTGTCGATACGGCCTACGCTGTCATAGGTAATTTTTTCCCAGTGCGTTCCCAGATTGCCGGGTAAATAGGTGCCTGTTTCCGACAATCTCCCCAGACTGTCGTAACTGTGGGCGCGCATATATCCCGACACACTGTCCTGCACATTATCCAGCGCTCCCACACCATTGGGCGCAGTGTCATAGGTCCAGGTAACCAGGCTTTCGAGGGTGCCGTCCGCTCGGAAACCGGCGCGCCTTTCAAGGCGGCCTAGACTGTCATAAATAAAGGTGGTTTTTTGCTTTTTAGCATCCGTTTGCTGAATCATTTCGCCAAATACATTGTAACTGTAGGACCAGTCTCCTTTGTCGGGATCCGTCATGACGATTTTTCGGCCGACGTCATCATAGGTGATCGTAGTAACAATGTTACGGGGATCCGCAACTGAACCATGGTGAGTGGTGGAACTCACGTTACCGTGAACATCGTATTCGTAGGTGATCCTGCCGCCAATATTGTCCCGAACTTCAATCAGTTCGCTGAGTTCGTTGCTTACTTCTGTTTTGGTCTGTCCGGCAGGGTTTGTAGTGGTAACAGCCAAACCATCGTAGGCAATCAAAACAGAATTGCGTATTCCCGGAAGCTTGCTTTCAACCAGGCGCCCGAGTCTGTCGTATTCGTACTCGGTCCAGTACTGCGCGATACTGCCGTGGGGTTCGGACTGACGTTTTACATTTCCCTGTTGATCATATTCCCTGTCGATCCGAATCTCCTGACCATTGAATGCAACCGCCGTCTGCCGTATTTCTCGACCCAACTTATCCAGGTAGCTCGCGCTCCATCCACCGCCTGATACAGCTTTGTACACTCGCATCACAGCGCCAGTGGGACAACTGACCTTACTACACGATTGGTACTTTGTTTCAACCCAAACACCGGTATTATCACTGCGAGACGTTTCCCGACCCAGGGCGTCATAATCAAAAGTCGTAACCAAGCCATTGAGACCCATGATCTTTACCGGCGCGCCGAGATGGTTGCGCTCGGTAATTTGTTCCGTTTTAATTTCCAATGAGTTGTAGCTTGTATCGATGTAGCGACCTGAATTATCGAATTCGCTCCTGGTATAGCGGGGATCAACATCGACGCCTGTTTGCGTCGCTTTGATTTTATTACCGAACGCGTCGTACTCATAGGTCGTGGTAAGCTTATAGTCAGCTTTATCCGGCTCTATGACCTCCGTATGTAAAAGTCCCCGGTGTAGACCGCTGGTGTAATAAGTAAAACCGGAACTCCGCGTTTTACTGGTGGCACCGCGTGTTGTCGTGACATCACTGCGGGACAGGCGACCCATTCTCTGCTCCCAGGTGGTATCGCCGTAGCGGTTTTCGGTTGTCTTCGAGGCGACAATACTTTCATGGGTATCCAGGGTTTCAACGATTATTTTTGTCGGATTTCCATAGTTGTCATAGGAGTTGTGAGTTTTCACGCTGTAGAGCGGCTCACCCTGACTTTCGCCGCCGTTCACCAGAGCATAAGTTTTTTCTACACTCTCGGCCAGATACAAACGCAGTGATGCGCCGGGGTTGCCGTTGTTCCAGTTTTGAATCCGCCAGATATTTTCCGTCTGACTGATAAGATGGCTTGCCGGTGTTCGCACTTCCATACGCGATGGATAACCGATAAATGGGAAATCCTGCCGATAAAAAGTCGTGGATTCCAGGCCCGTCTGCTGATTCGTACGCTTGATATATTGAAATCCGAGCATGCCGCGCCCGCCGGCCTGCAGTTTAGCATCACCGTAGACATAGCGAGTTTCGTTGCCGCCGGATTGGCTGACATTACCCGGCGATGCACCGGCGCTGGGCGCCGAACGGAAAACGCTTCCCACAACATATAGCGGGCCTTTCAATTCCACCACAGGATAGGGCTTTCCTAGTGTATGGCTGCCCGTGGGCAGATCCCAGGGACCGTTGAGATTGGTATAAAGTTCCCCCTCCGATAGTCGTTCGTAAACACTGGAACTGGTCAACGGTTTATAGCCAATCGATGTCTCGCCACCAAAACCATTAATGATTTTGCTGATCGCGTTTTGCGGTAAATCATCACTGTTCAAACCCAAGCGCAGGTACAGCCTGTCGTCTTCAAACATCAACTCGTCCGCGGCACTATCTCCATTGACGTCTAAATACTGCCGTGCTGCATGGAGTCCCCCTGCAATTTCTCCAACGGCTTGCGATGACGCAAAACCAGTTCCAGTTCCTATTTGTACGTAGAGCTTATTGGTGACGCCAGCCAATTGTGTATAAGAAACAATATCCAGCAGACCATCGCCGTTATAATCCACAGCATGGGGGCTATTGTGCCAGGGAGACCTGCCCGCAGGCTGAAAACCGATTCCATTACTGATATACAGACTCGCATCAGTAATTTTGGCGTAGGGATAACCACTTGCGGAACTGGTGTTAACGGCCACTCCGGCGCGCTGATATATATCGGAAAGACCATCATTATTGAAATCGGCGGCGATGATATCGTTGTTGAGTAACCCGGCGTTGGTGGTTTGGTTGACACTGCCGATAAAAGCATAGTTTTGAAATCCGGTATCTGTACGGATCAATGCGTAGAAGTGCCGTTCATTCCAGGAGTTGGTCTTGTTGTCAATTCTGTAAGACCGCTTAACCGCGCGGTAAGCCACGAGATCCACTCTGCCGTCGCCATTAAAATCGGGAGTGCCGGCAGGGGCGTATAAATAGGCGTCTTTGTAGGTTTTCTTGTCTGGATAGGAAGTATCGGCGGGTTTGGGGACAAGAGTTTCAAGCGAATAGGACAGAGACTGCGCAAAAGTATATGCCTGGTTTGAACTTACCGGCGCGCTGGCATTGCGCTGCAGGGTGTAAATTTTGGTTTTGGAAACCGCGTCGATCAATCCGTCACTGTCCAAATCGGCAAATTCCATTTTTTCGTCGGTCAGCCCTGTTGCAATGGAATCACCCACAAACCGCCAAGTTAGAGCGAATATGCCCTGGTCGGATGCTACGGTTGTGGGACTGTACTTAGACAGGAACACCCGCCATTGCTGATCGTAGTAGATTGCAATATCTGAACGTCCATCCATATTGTAATCAATTACACTCCAGGGAAAAGGCTCCGATCCATTGTCATAATTGCTGTAAAGCTTAATTGGCGGAGAAAAAGCACCCTGGCTATTTCCGATCATATAAAACCAATGCTGGTCCTGAAACTCCTCTTCGCCATCGTCCCAATCAGGTTCCTGCCAGACTATATCCTGCAGCCCGTCACCGTTGATATCCGCCGGCAGGTATTTTACGGTAGTGCGATCCCGCTGATTGGACAGCGTAAAATCTGTACCCGAAGCGGCAAATCCACGTTCATCCTCACTCCACTCGAAGCGTGTGGCGGGCAAACACTGAGTGCCAACGCACTCCTGCACACTTAACAGTTTACTTAACCGATTACTGAGGGAGGAGTATGCGTCCACCTGCCGATAGCGCAATTGGTAGTTGCGAATTTGCACACCGTCGTTGTAAACGTCGATCCGACTGAGACGGATTGCGGAGAAAAATTGATAACCGCCCAGATATTCGAGACTCGGGTCGAGACGGTCGGTATCATAACTGAATGCGATTCTCGCACGCGCATTGTTCCGATTGCTGTCGTTGGCCGCCCCGTAGGCGTAGTAAATCTGATCGATATAATGGCCATTGGCGGTATTGGAATAAACGAAGTCTATGGCATTGCCAACGCTGTCCTGAAAGCGGTTTTGTGCCCAGGTCAGCGTGTACTTCCCATCACTGGTTTTTTGTGCGGCGTCACTGGTGGCACCGTAGGTCGATACGGAACCGTCTTTACGCGTAATCACGAAATAGTGAGGGTGCCCGAGGCTGCCGCCGACGGATTCGATGCTGGCATAGGTGTCTATTTCGGTTTTGTAGACGGCACCCACAGCCCCATACTGACCGCCGCTCGACAGCACCAGACGCCGCCCGTCCAGACAAAAACGATCGTGTTGACTCCAGCTAATCGCTCTGGCCGCGCCATCCTGCGCCAGTGTCTGACGGCAGCGGGTGATGGCGGAAAGACCGTCAAGGGACCATCCCTGCCCCAGGCGGCCGTTGCCATTCTGACTGGAATACACCAGTGACAGCCTCGGAGCGACTCCCGCCGTACCCACGGCCACACTGATGGGAATGCTGTAATTGGCGGCACCCGTCCCGTCAACACTGAATTGCCCCTGAGTGCTTCCGGCCAGAGTCACGGGATTCTCAATCGCGTTGTTAACCGCCTGATAGACTTCAGGTCCATTGCTGCCGCTTATATAGGCTGAATCCGTATAATTTGGATTGCTGGAAATAATAACAAGGTCGTCCTTGCCATCGCCATTGATATCCCGTACCTCAATATTCAACCCACTGTGAGTTAAATTGTGATAGGCGAGCGGTGTCGTGTAAATTGCAAACAGACCGGGGGCCCCCTGAGCATTACCGGCTAAGATAAAGCTGGTACTAATCCCGGTAAACAGCAGGTCATTTTGATTATCGCCGTTAAAATCACCGCTATGGATATCCCCCAGATCAAACGGGGTCAGTTCCATAGCTGAAATTTCACTATCAGTGAGCGTCGAATTGATTAGCGGTTCGTCATAGCCGCTTCCCAATCCTCTGATCCAAAAGCTGTCGGGAGCCGGGAGAATAATGGGCACACTGACTTCACCATGCACCAGTATAAATTGCCGCTTGCCCCTAAAATAAATATCATTGATGCCATCGTCATTCAGATCACCGTAAAAAATATCGTAGGCATTGAGATTCAGGTTCCCGGTTTCCGGTGGTTTCGGCCCCGTAAGATCAACAATGACACTCGTAACCGGAGACCAGGATTCAGAGTGTAAAACGTAGTCACCGTGGGAGTAGCTACATTCATCCGGCCGGGATGGGCTGCACCATTTACGATTCTCCGCATAATATCTTTCAACAAAGGCTTTATAGTAATAGGTACCGCCTTCTGTAATTGTTTGAGTGCTTGTAAAAACTTCATCTGCCGAATTTTCAACACGGTCTATCTGCGACCACTCGATGTTATCGCTGCTTTTGTAGAGGGTATAAGTTAATTTTATGCTGCAATACCAGGTGGCGTCACAGGTTTGTGGAAAAGCCGTATCAGCCGTAACAGTTACTCCATAGCTGCCGTCATCACTCTGAGTACCATCGGTTGTTGTAACGGTGGGGGGCCAGTCAGCAGCCACTGGTAGTGAAAGAAGAAACAGCAAGCCCCAACTTAAAGCAGCGGTGATATTTTTTCCCAACAATTTAAGCCCCTTAAATCGCAATAAGATTAGATTCAATCCAATATATCGATAGTCCGTTTCCAATATTACCTATGTACACATCCTTAACAAAAAACTCATTACGAGTTTGCAGGCACGCACTTCGTCTGAGCAGTCATCGAGATGGAAAGAAATCTCCCACCCGGCTAAAATCAAGCGTTTATATACGCCCAGGTTTGATCTTCAGAGTACACTCTAAAATTTTCTGTTTTTACAAATTTGCAAAGAACAGGTGTGCGGTGGAACGTCATTAACATTAACCTACTCGGTATACTTTCATACGAGCGCCAATACATTCATCGTTTGCATCGTATCCAATATTAACGGTTTCTCCTGTGGCATAAGCCATAAGTAATCGCGCAAAAACGATTTGTCTCGTTTCGTGATCTATATTAGGATCTATTGCTAAATAATCAAATTTACTGCAAACAGGATGTGTTGTGGGCTGTCCCTCAACCCGTATTAAAATTATTTTGCTGTGAGGATAAGTCAATACACCTAAAATTTTACCTTTAAAATTTGCATCGTAGTTTGCACTACTTTGTGTTGAAAACAGCAGCATAAAAAGCATAGATATAATATATTTCATCACATTACCTCATTTTATATAATTTATTGATTTACCTCTTGTATTCAGCTTGACCGATGCCAGCCACCCTGTAACGTTCCCCCTATCCTGTTCCGCCCTTGGAATTCAATCCCCTTAAAATGTTTTACTTGATATTTTTTTGATATACACAGCAAATCCAGATATACGCCTTATTGGTTAATTTTTAATCCCCCCATCCCCTTTTTACGGTTAAATAGTAATAGCGCCAATAACCATATACCTGAGAAGGCACCACCACCTCCTCCTGAGCTAGATCCAGACTTGGATTGACTCCGTGATGCATCTAAAGGATAAGCGTCACTTGTATCCGGCACACCATCACCATCGTCATCGCTATCTGCATTGTTACCGATTCCATCGTTATCCGTATCAGTAGTTTCTGCCGCATTCAGCGGGAATGCATCCCGAGCGTCATTGACGCCATCATTGTCGTCATCTTCGTCAGCGTTATTACCTGAGCCGTCACCATCAGTGTCTAACCATTCCGTATCATCGAGTGGAAAGGCGTCTTCACTGTCGACAGTACCATCGTTATCGTCGTCTTCGTCGCCATTATTTCCTATGCCGTCGCCGTCTGTGTCTAACCATTCCGTATCATCAAGTGGAAAGGCATCTTCACTGTCGACAGTGCCATCGTTATCGTCGTCTTCGTCGCCATTATTTCCTATGCCGTCGCCGTCTGTGTCAAGCCACTCTGTTTCATCATATGGAAATGCATCTTCATCATTGTTTACGCCATCGTCATCCCAATCGATGTCAAAATGATCCCACACACCATCACAGTTACGATCGTAACGACACCCAGCTTCAGCAACAAATGCTGGTGAAGCAGAATAGGTGATAGCGTTTCCTGCATTGTCAACTGCAAAAACCTGCAGGTCATAGGTACCTTCAGCAAGCCCGTAGAGTTGTGCGTTGACAAGATTAGAATCTGAACTCGCTACTTCTTGCCATTCATCACTGTCATTCACCCGAATTCGAATTGCGCTGGCACTCACCGCGATGTCGTCGTTAAATTTAACATTGATTTCACCATTGCCGTTAGCTAGAAAAGTATGGCTACTTCCTAAGGTCGAAATATCTAATTCCAAAATAGTTGGGGGTGAAAAGTCGCTGCGTGTTAAATCGTATTCCAATTCTGCAGTGAGGGTTGCCTGAGTACCATTAATTTCAAAACTGTTAAATTCAAAACGACTTCCGCTGGAACTATTATCAATTGCAAAGTTTTGTGGCCGGAAGTAGCTATCTGCATCGACGCGAAGCGCATTATTGGGGAGAGTTTTCGAAATTCCAGTATCCACTGCGTCGGTTGCCGCATCAACATCACCAAAATAATAGGTCAGCATATTATCTGCAAAGAACGCGGGGCTTCGGCCTTCATCATAACTCATGGCAAAGCTTCCGTTATCCTCAATCAACTTGCCTTTAAAGAAAGGTAATAAAAATCCTGCTTTATAGGCAAACTGTTTTTCAATTAAATCAATAGTTTTAAGCAGTGGATTGTGGCTGTACCAATTTGAGAGCGCAAGGTTTCCATCTCTGTCAATATGGTACTGTGCGGTTCTGTATTGAGAGTTGTCCGGGGGATATGAATTAGTATTGCTAAACTGTTGAGCTTTATACAAATGTACAAAATTGTCATCGGGTCGCGGAATATGCAATTCTGTTCTCGCCTGGTTTAAATCCTCAAGCGGAACAAAACTTCCTAAGCCATATCCTGAATCATGTGGATAGTTTGTATCCATATAATTCCAGTCTGTTGTGAAATTATTATTCAAATCGCCTGTGGGCGAAAAAGCAATCATCAGTTCGCGTAGATCGGCATAATCATAATCAAATAAAATAGTATCATTGGCTTGTATTGCAGATGCATCCAATCGCTTTGTCAATGTTATGTTATTGTTACTGTTTTCGTCGGAATTTGACACAATGACATCATAAAAAAGATTAATGTCAGGGCGTTTTAGATAAACCTGGGGAGTTGTGTCTCCATACTGCAAAATAAAGGTGTAAAAGGAAACACCATATTCAGGCAAAACCGGGTAGACTGTTGCACTCAGTGAAGCGCCAAGTGAGCCTTCGTCATCCAGGCGTGTATTTTCTGAATCAGGCAAATTGAATACAACGGGCAGCCACTCATCGTTTAACGAAAACTCCAGCGTATCTCCGCTTGCAACACCTTGCACCACACTATTATAAAGATCGACACTTTCTGCGCTAAATACAATACTGTAATCACCATCACCGGCAAAAAAAGTGACGCTTGAATTATTGGAGCTGGGGAATTGACTGCCAACCAAACCGCGTTCTTTGTCGACAAGATAAACCGTCTTTCCATGATTAATAAAGTCTGGGTAATTAACCGTAATCCTATCATCGGTATGCAATATCGCGATGGGCAATCTGGATCGGTTGTTGTTCGATTCAATATTTAGCCAAGCGATATAGGCCGGCTCATCAAAGGATTTTGCCGCGAGAGATTCTGGAATATTGATATTTAAAGAAATTTGGTGAGAGTCGCCCGCCGCAACGGTGACTTGTGTTTCAGATAAATAAAATCCTAATGTGTTGTCAATTGTTTTTGATATTGACAAATTATAAACCCGCTCCTCCTCACTGTCATTACTCAGTGTGATGGTTTTTGTTTGCTCCATTTCAGTTAATTGATGAAACCAACCCAAATTAATAACGGAAGCGCTGATTGAAACATCTGCGTTGGCCGCAGCTAAAACATCAACTACGCCACTGCCTTGTGCTTTGAAGGATACCCCCAGGTCAGTGGCGGTCGTTATAAGCCGTGATTTAAGCTCTTCAGGAGAAAGTTTGGAATAGAGATCCAGCAACAAAGCGGCAGATCCAGCGACCATTGGAGACGCCATGCTAGTGCCACTAAATGAAGCATAACTTTCATTAGGGGTAGTGGAGTTGATCATTACACCGGGTGCAGAAATTTCCGGTTTAGCGTGGCCGTTATCTTTGATATAACCTCGTGAGCTAAAATCGCCGATGCCGGTATTGCCATCAGCTGCCGCAACTGTTAACGCTTTTTCGGCACTGGCAATGGATCCCATAGTAAAATTTTGCGGGCCGTTGTTCCCACCTGCAACAACCACTAAAATTCCCGCATCAACTGCTGAATTAATCGATTGTGCGATTAAATCATCAGGCCCACCGCTGCTACCACCAAGACTGATATTAATAATATCAACCGCGTCATCTGTTGCAGGATTGCCATCAGGATCCATTGCTTTTTCGATAGCGTTAATAATGTGGTAGTCAGGGCAGTTGCCTTGCGCATCACAAACTTTGTAAGCAACAATCGATGACTTTGGTGCAACACCTTTCAGCGCGCCGTTGGCAGAAATGATTCCCGCCACATGAGTACCATGAAAATTATCATCCATGGGGTCATCATCGCCATTATAAAAGTCGTAGCCGCCTATAACTTTACATGAATTTCCTAAGCAGCCACCCAAGTCCGGATGTGTATAGTCTACGCCCGTATCGATGACCGCAACCTTAACGCCTTCACCCAGGACTGAGTTTAAACCATTGAGATCCCAAACTTGGTCGGCATTGATCTGGGTAACGCTATCTTCGAGAGCGACTTGGAAATCATAAGAAGGAATTAGTTGCTTTACTTCCGGGAATTTTTCAATTTCGGCGTATTGCAGAGGTGTCAGTTGCGCAACAATGGCGTTCACATTTTTAGTTAATCGAGCAACAACAGGCATATTGATATTGGATCGGGCGGCCTGTCGGATAAATGTGTTTTGTATATCAACTCTTTGCCGTTTGATTATGTTTAATTCATTTTGAGATTTGTAACTGTAGTTAACCGAACCTTGATCAAGAACGATAAAGTATCGATTGAGTTTGCGATTGTCGGTATATTTCTGAAATTTTGCTGAAGCCTTAGTATTATCAACATTGGAATTTCCGCTAACATTAGCGAAAGTGTGCTGGCACAGGAGCAGATGGGTGCTTAAAAACACCATTGTAAAAAATAAGCGGGTATTCATGATGGCCACATCCAGTAATTTTGATTATCCCTATTCCATTTTTATACGATCTTCTACACTAGTACACTAAAAATAAAAAAGTGTAAAAAGATAAACATTCTTAAAGAATTTCACGCCATAGCGTTGATATAGGTAAAAAATCGTAACTCCGCCCGGTTTCCGCTGTAAAAAAGCCGCAATGAACCTTGACCCTATCGTTGCATAAATTTTCGGTCCTGAGCTCGAAAATTTATGCGACAATAGGGTTGAGTTCCCCTTGGCTGATAGCGAAGTTTTGATGGAACGTCTTTGGTTAAGCATTAACCCCATGTGTAGAATGATGTGATATTAATCACAGAGAAAAAGCAAAGCAAGGGGCATAACAACATTGGCACAACACACATTGAAACAATATTGACGACAATCACGGTAACTTAGGGTCGTGCACGAAATAACTTCCGGCCCCTTTATCAGTAATAAAAAGGGGTTTCGAGGCGCCCGTCTGACTAGGCGCGAAAACGAAGGTATAATAGGCCTACGTCGAGTTTTCGCAACGACGCGGCCAAACTTAAACCCGCCACCAGTATCTTTTTCCATTTCAGTTTGCAGGTTTTTAGCATACTTCTCCAAGGATTCGCTAGCGATAACGGTTAAGCGGTTTATGGCG
>JARROD010000073.1:0-46034 GCA_037384225.1 Exilibacterium sp. | reverse complement strand
GGAGATGCAGGACCTCTAAACAATGAAAAGCCCCGATGAAACTCACCGAGGCTAAAACGCCGACCGATCAATCCAAGTCCATTAATCTAAACGAGTATACACCGATAAACGACAGGTGCAAACCGATGCCACATACAGATTACTATGTACCCAAAAAAGCAATGGACCAAGCCAGAACATTGACGATAGCAAACGGTTCGCTAAACTGTTCGCAACAATTTATACGCGCCCATGGCGGAACAATTACTCATTCGACCAAAACGACGGATATAGACAAATGAACGAACATGAAAAAATCAATTACATCGAATTCCCTGCCAACAACTTAGAGGCGACAAAAGCTTTTTTTACATCAGTATTTGGGTGGTCTTTCGTAGATTATGGCCCTGAATACACAGCATTCTCTAATCAGGGAGTCGACGGCGGATTTTTTAAAAGTGGATTAAAATCCACCACCGCCAATGGTGCAGCATTAATCGTCTTTTACAGTAAAAACCTGGAAGATACACTCGGCAAAGTAACTAAAGCAGGCGCTTCAATTGTCAAGCCTGTTTTCAGCTTTCCAGGCGGGCGGCGTTTTCACTTTATAGAACCGAGCGGCAATGAATTTGCAGTATGGTCTGATTCCGTTGCATAAATTTTCGAGCTCAGGCCCAATCTGAAAGTTACCGAACTTGTGAAGGTGTCTGTCAGATTGGATTGTTCCCGTCTGTTGCTGAGCAATTCACCCTCGGCAAGCGAGTAATGAGGTGCCCCCCCATTCATTCGTCTAGGGTTTTACAGTATCCCGAGGTCATCCGGCTCTGTGCGCAACAGCCGATCACATAGGCGGTTCGCGACTCTGACCCTGACGTAAACCCTTGTAAAGTTCGGTTGGAGCGCCATCAAAAAGTGGTTGAAACGACACGGGATACCATAATTTGCTATCATCCTTCGTTTTCGATCTACAGGTGAACATAACACCATGACCTACAGAACGACCCTCGCCAAGCTTTCCCTGGCTTTTACCGTATTAGTGGTCGGCCTCGGCGCCGGCCTGTCCCAGGCTTCAACACAGCCTGTCCCCCTTATCGACAAGGCCGCGGCCAGCGCGATATCCACAGCGTTTACCCATAAAAAACCGGATAATTTCAAACAATTTCTAACCCAGCTTAGCGGCGACAAAAGTCTTGCCGGCGGGACTGGTCCTGCCATCGAGCAGTATTTAGCCGGAAAGCCCTTACACGCGACTCAACAAAACAGCATTTACCGCTTGCTGGGCATCTATACCCGCGTGAAATACGGCCAGTTGGCTAAGGAAATGCTCACTAAACTGGTCGCCATTCCCACCTTCAAGGTCGCCGATGTTCCACAACACGAAAACCCCAATATCAAAACCATGGGCAAAGCGCTGGAAAAAATAGCCGGCCGTTTCGATCTGGCATTTAGAAATGTAGACAATCGGGTATTCGAAGTTACCCTGCCGGGGAAAAGCGACGCCTTGATAGGTATCCACGCCCACGCAGATGTGGTCCCCGTCAACAAGGATCTGTGGGTTCTGGATGATGGCACCAAGCTCGATCCATTTACTGTCACCACTATTGACGGGCGTATGTACGGCCGCGGCACCGAAGACGATAAAAACGGAATTGTGGCCAGCCTGCTGGCCATGAAGGTGATAAAGGAGGAGCAAATTCCCCTCCTGCACACGTTCCGGCTAATGGTGGACACGACCGAGGAAACCGGGGCCGGGGCCATAGAGCACTACCTGAAACACAACCCTACGCCGGATTACAATCTGGCGCTCGACGGCTCCTACCCCGTGGTTATCGCCGAGAAGGGCTACGGCGTGATCATGGCTAATTTCCCCGTGCGCAAAGGCTCTGGCAAAGGCGCCGAGATTGTTTCCCTCACCGGTGGGCTGGCGACCAATCAAATCCCCAAAGCCGCTACGGCGCGCATTAAGACCTCGAAGGCAAAAAGACTGAAGGCAGATATCGATCGCCTCGCCAAGCAATACATTGCCGCCAAGGGTAAGGATTTTTCCAGCAATACCCGCATTGACAACGGTGATCTATTGCTGACAATGGTAGGGGTTTCCGCCCACTCCTCGGATCCCGGTTCGGGGATCAACCCGGTATCACGGCTACTGGGGCTGATTGCGGTATTAAACCGTAATCTTGAGATCAAAGAGAACCATATCACCGATGCTGCGCAGTACGCCAACGACAACTGGGGCCTGGACTTCCACGGCAAGGCATTGGGCGTGGACTTCAACCACGAGTTTATGGGACCGCTGACAACAGCGCTGACTTTTATTGGTTTGGACGAGAAAAAGCTCCAGGTAGCGGTGAATCTGCGCATTCCTGTCGGCAAGGAACCCGCGGTGCTACAATCGGAGATAGAGAAAAAGCTGTCCCAGTGGCGCACCGAACACAACGTCGACATGGCGGTAGACTATGCACTTTCGTCCCCCATGTACCGCAATCCGGAAGGCAAGTGGGTCAACGCCCTGCTCGACGTCGCCAGTGAAAATCTCGGTATTGAGCGCCGCTTTGGCTCTTCCAGTGGCGGCACCTCGGTCCACGACCTGCCCAACGGCGTGCAATTCGGGCTTTCCCTACCCGATGCCCGCTACAGTGGTCACAATGCCAACGAATTTAAGACCGTGGAACAGTTTTTACTCGACCTGCAGATTGTCACCGAGTCATTTGCCCGACTCGCCAATCTGCCGCAGTTGCAGTAACCCGTTCCTAAGCGGCGTCGACGTGAGTGCGTACCTTGTATTCACGTCGGCTTTCAAGTAGCTGTGACCGTTTTCGCAATCAGTTTTTGCATCGCCTTTTTCACAAAATCGTGCAGTGGCGCATAGTCATCGGACAGCCAGTAATAGTAGGTGTAAGGCTTGCTTTCCAGGCTCACCTCAAAATGCTTGAGCGCCAAACCGTCCCCTGTCTCGCGGATATTCACATCCAGCGTCAAATCTAATATCACCACCATTCTGCCGGCGTTAGACACACAATTGAGCTTGATTTTTTTGACCCAGATTTCGATCTGTGTATCGGCGCTGACAGCCGCTGTGGTAGCATCGGGGTTGACCTCGTCTAGCGGCGCCAGCACATTCATACCGACGTTTTGCGCGTAGACGGAAGCATACTCGCTGATCATCGGCTGAAATTGGCCGCTTTCAAAAAAACCGGTTAGGTCATCCACATTGATGGTCTGTGGGGGCGGCTCTCTGGCGAAACCGGCAATGGCTCCGATTACAGCGCTAATAGGAAAACAGACCAGCCACTGCAGCAGGGCTTCCGGCCCCCCCTGCACCCGCATTCGTGTGCACTGGCCGATACCCTGAACCGCTCCACGGCCCAGGGTATTCCATTGAAAGGGAGTTGAAATAATGGATTCAATTTCAGTGGGCAGCCCCGGTGCAGGAACAAACTTCACTATCCCCAATTCAACAGGCGTGACAGAGTGCCGACTATGCTGAGCACAGCCACTTATCCCGAACACCAAAACCAGACTCACCATTGCGGGTAACCCGGATAACCTCGAACGCAAGTTTGCCCACTGACACTGCGGGCAAAACGTGAAACCCGCCATATATCCACACCTGCAAAACGTTTTCGCGAAAAAATCCCATTTAATACTGTATTGGGGCAGGACATCAACTGCTAAACCGTTAGCCAGTTCTAGTCTTCACCAAATGCCGGGCTCAGCAACTGGGTTCAACAACTGGGTTCAACAACCTATGCCACTGCAACAGCTTTCTGACCATTTGATCAGTTTTATTAAATACCTGTATTCCCAAAATAACTCAAACGTGTAACTATACCCAAAGCGTTTGAGAATTAGGTATATATCCCCGTTTTACGGGCGATCCATTTTTCACAACAGCAGGTTCCGGGATCGACAAAAGCCGGCAGACGAGAGGGCAACGACGGGTTTTATGCGCATTTTAACGCTACTTTTTCCCTGTGTTCTAATAGGAATTAGCGCCTGCAACTCAGAAAACCGATCCCAATCAAAATGGTCGTGGTGACCATGTTTGAAACCGGCGCCGATAGCGGCGATACAGCCGGGGAGTTTCAGCGTTGGAACGAACGCCGCAAGCTCGACAAAATTTTCCCCGCGCCGCATATGCACCATGATATTCATGTCAACCTGGATACCGGCATCATGGGCATTGTCACCGGTATGGGAACCGCCAATTCTTCAGCCGCGTTGATGGCGCTGGGGCTGGATGAGCGGTTCGATCTCAGCCACAGCTATTGGCTGGTGGCCGGTATTGCGGGCTTTGACCCGCAGGACGCCTCGCTGGGCTCCGCCGCCTGGGCCGAGTACCTCGTGGACGGCGACCTCGCCCACGAAATCGACCCGAGGGAGATGCCCGAAGCGTGGGAAACCGGAATCTTCCCCCTGTTCAGCAAGGGGCCTTACGACCCCAATAAGCACGAATCCCTGGGCGAAGTGTTTCACCTCAATGGCGCGCTGACGGAATGGGCCTACCAGTTGACCAAGGACACATCGCTACCCGATCCCGAGGGGCTGGCAAAAACGCGAGATCGCTACATCAATCACCCCGCCGCGCTAAAAAAACCCTTTGTTCTCAAGGGCGATAATATCTCCGCGATGACATTTTTCCACGGTGCTCTGCTCAATGACTGGGCCAACAAGTGGGTCAGTTACTGGACCGAAGGCAAGGGCAACTTCGTCTCCTCGGGTATGGAGGACACTGGCACCTTCCAATCGCTGAGCTACCTGGACAAACTCGGCAAGGTGGATAAAAATCGCGTAATGGTACTGCGCGCTGCCAGCAACTACACCATGCAGCCAGCGGGCAAAACCGCGGCCGAAAACTTGCTCCAGGAGCAACACGGCAACTACGCTGGCCTCGACGCCGCGCTGGAAAGTGCTTACACCGTCGGCAGTATAGTGATCGACGAAATTCTCAACCACTGGGACAATTACCGCGACAATATACCCGGTTCCAATCCCCAGTGAGCCGTTGAGATATAGTGATCCGTTTAAACAGTGAGCCGTTTTAGATAGTACTATAAAGCAAACACAGGCCGGGGCTATGAGTAAAACCGTCGTCGCAACAATCGCTTTCATGGCGGTTATCGCCAGTGGCTGCGCAACCACTCCAGAACTGCCCGCGACCTTGAAGCCCGTCTACGAACGCGCCCGGGCAAACGATGCCAACGCGCAAACGCAACTGGCGCGGGCCTATGAATCCGGTTCGGGAGTGGCGAGAAATTTCGCCGCCGCCAGAGACTGGTATCAACGCGCCGCGACTCAGAACCACCCCGGAGCAAGCAACCAATTGGGACAGTTGTATTTACGGGGCATGGGCGTTGAAAAAGACCCGGCAAAAGCCCTGGGGCTGTTTAAAAACGCCGCCCGACTCGGCAACGCTCCGGCACAAAACAATCTGGGGGCAATGTACCTGCGCGGACTGGGGGTGGTCAAAGACGATGGGGAGGCGTTTAAATGGTACCTGCTGGCGGCCCAACAGGGCGATGCCACCGCCCAGTTCCAAATCGGCGAAATGTTCCGCAACGGCTGGGGCACAGGGCGGAATAGCCGGCAAGCTTACCTTTGGTACCTGCGCGCGGCAAAGCAAAAGCACCGGCAAGCCCAATACCAGGTCGGTGAGTACCATCTAAGCGGGCAGGTGGTTAAAAAAGATATTCTACAGGCCCGCCAATGGCTGCAGGCCTCGGCCCGGGAAGGGTTTGTTCAGGCTCAGATCAGGCTCGGTTCTCTGTACTGCAGCGGCCAAAACGGTTTTCCCTTGAATAACGGTAAGGGAAAAAGCTGGCTGCGAAAAGCCGCCCTGGCGGGCAGTGCGGAAGCCAAGGATTTACTGGAGATGTATAATAAACGGCGCTACCGGCAACAACAGTGATACTATAAAACACAAGCCGCAACAGCCCATAGCCATGACCAAAGACCGCAAAAAGACTCCATTGCAAATGATCGATATCGCCCGTATGGCCGGTGTCTCCAAATCGACTGTGTCCCGCGCCCTCTCCGACAGCCCGCTGGTAAACGCCGAAACCAAAGACCTAATCCTTAAACTCGCCCGGGAACACAATTATCGGCTCAACACCGCCGCGAGAAATTTTCGTCTCAAGGAATCTCTCACCATCGCGCTGCTGCTGCCCGCCGCGGGTGACACACAATGGAGCCTTTCCGATCCCTTTTTCCTCGAACTGCTCAGCGCCATTGCCGAAGCCGTCGATGAACACGGACACCAGTTGTTGCTTTCCCGCATCACTTCCCAGTCCGGCAACTGGATCAGAGATTTTATCAACAGCCGTACCGCCGACGGGGTTATTCTGATTGGTCAGGGATCGGAGCACGAAATGATCAATGAAATCACCAAACAATTTCGAGCCGTGTCGGTGTGGGGAGCCAAGGTTGATGACGATCAGAACTACCCGATAGTGGGCAGCGACAACGAACTTGGCGGCTACCGCGCCACCCGGCATTTAATCGATGAAGGCAGAAATAAAATCGCTTTTATCGGCTATGACGAACTACCCGAAATCAGCCTGCGCCACCAGGGTTACCAGCGGGCATTGCGAGAAAGCGATATCGCCATCGATGAAAAACTGTTGCGCGTTGCCAGACACAGCGAGGATGCCGGTTACTACGCAACCAAGCGCCTGATCGAAGAAAAGATCCCCTTCGACGCCATTTTCAGCGTCAGCGACCTGTTCGCGATGGCCGCCATCCGCGCTCTGCAGGAAGAAGGTTTAAAAGTGCCGGACGATATAGCGGTTGTCGGCTATGACAATATCTCCGTTTCTGCATACTACAACCCCCCCTTGAGTAGTATTCACCAAAATCGAATCCTCGGCGGTAAAATTCTTGTGGACAACCTGCTGGTGGCAATGGACGGTGGTAAACCCGGGTTCATTACCCTCGACCCCGAACTCGTGGTCAGGAAGTCCTCCCGCCGTCAGGCGTAAAGTTTTTGCGCAGCTGCGACCAGCAGTCGATATAATCTTCTTGCAACAGACCACCGTTCATAGCAAAGGGGGTCGCCGCAAAGGCGTAGCGCGACTCCAGCATAAACGCCAGGGTATTGCGGTAGCGTTCCGGTTTTAACTCGCCGCTGGCAGCCTTGGCAAAGACACTCGCCTCCGGCCCGTGGGGTGACATACAGTTGTGCAGACTACTGCCTCCGGGTACAAAACCCGATTCCTTGGCGTCGTAAACTCCCTCCACCAATCCCATAAACTCACTCATCACATTGCGGTGGAACCACGGCGGGCGAAAGGTGTCTTCCGCCACCATCCAGCGCGGTGGAAAGATCACGAAATCCATATTGGCAACACCGGCGGTGTCCGAGGGCGAGGTGAGCACAGTGAATATCGACGGGTCGGGGTGATCGTAGCTGACCGTATTGATAACATTGAAGCGCGCCAGGTCATATTTGTAAGGCGCTGAATTTCCCACCCAAGCCACCACATCCAGTGGCGAGTGGTCGAGAGCACAGGAGAATAAGTGGCCACCGAACTTGCACACCAGTTCCAGTTCACCTTCGCGATCCTCATAGGCGGCAGTGGGGTACTGAAAATCCCGCTGATTGGCGTAACCGTTGGCACCGACAGGGCCGCGTTCGGGCAACATAAAATCTGCGCCGTAATTTTCACAGAGATACCCCCGCGCCATCTCACCCTCCAACGCAACACGGAATTTAATACCGCGCGGGATTGCGGCAATCTCCCCCGGCTCCACGGCGAGTATCCCGCACTCGGTGTGCAGTAACAAACTACCGAGTTGGGGAATCAGCAGCAGTTCGCCGTCGGCACTGTAAAAGAAACGGTTTTCCATCGAGCGATTGGCGGTGTAAAGATGAATACCAGACCCTGTCTGCGTGTGGACATCACCATTGAGCGCCATGGTCACCAGGCCGTCGAGAAAATCAGTGGGCCGCTGCGGCACCGGTAGCGGATCCCAGCGCAGCAGGTTGGGCATTGCCACTGCATCGCGGGTAGGGCTGGTGAGCAGCAGGCCTCCGTCGATAGGGCGGAAATCTCCCTGCGCTACCGATGGACGAATGCGGTAAAACCAGGTTCGGCGGTTCTGACTGCGCGGTGCGGTAAATGCTGTGGTACTGAATTGTTCCGCATATAAACCGTAGGGAGCCTGTTGCGGATTGAAACGCCCGACCGGCAAGGCCCCGGGCAGCGCCTCGGTTTCGTGTTCATTGCCAAATCCAGTGAGATAGTTGAGAGAGGTTTGATCATTCATAACTCGATTCCGCAAGGGGTTTGGATGAATCATCGGCGGGGACATCACAGCAATATACTCTCACATGAGAATATATTGAAGTTTTTTTATCCGATTTTTATTACCTTCCTCATAACGTCTCAATATTTTTAGGTTAACAGCACAGTGGCGGCGGTTCGACAGCATCCAGGCCTCTGCACGGCTGGTTGGTGGTGAGTTTTTGGTAGCCTTGAGCCGATATCGGGTTCTCGGTTTCACCGAGTGCAGAAGAAGGGATGTGGAACGTTTTTAAGGTTTTACAAATATTTATATCTTACATAATATGACAGTCTACCGGAAAGCGTCCAAACCCGGCTCAAAACGATAATCCGGATATACACAATGCGTTTGAGACTGAGGCGTGCTCTGGAGACCTAAATCTCAAATGCGTTGGTTAATGAGGGCTCAGTTGAACCTATCGCTTGATCATGTTGCTTCCGGATTAATGTTGTTCCTGTAATGGATAAACCAATGCCCAAACTGCCTTCCAGCCCAGTATCCATGTCCGATATAGCCATCGAGGCGGGGGTATCGGAATCCACTGTATCGCGTGCGCTAAACGATAATAAACTGATCAGTGTCAAAACTCGCAAGAAAATCCAGGCGATTGCCCGCGAGATGAACTACAAATTCAACGAGAGCGCCCGCAGCCTGCGGTTACAACGCAGTCACACGGTCTCGGTCGTAATCAATTCCGAACAGGGCGCCGGCCAATCGTTTTCCGATCCGTTTATGATGGATCTGATCGGCAGCATTGCCGATGAACTGAGTCGACACAAATACGACCTGCTGTTTTCCAGTAGTATTGTCGCCCGACAAGACTGGCACGCTTACCTGCTCGGTTCGCGCCGCGCAGACGGTGTCATTGTGATCGGCCAGGGCAAAAGCGATCTGCCATTGCGCGAGTTACACAAACTGGACGACCCCATAGTCGTATGGGGCGGGACTCTTGAAGAAGATACACCCTACTGCATAGTTGGCAGTGATAATATCCTCGGCGGCAGGCAGGCGACAGATCACCTGATCGGCCTCGGTCGTCGCCGAATCCTCTTCCTGGGTGATATTCAACACGCCGAAATCAATACCCGTTACCAGGGTTATCTGAACGCATTGCGCAGTGCCGGACTGGAAACTCACCAACGCCATATCGATACGACGTTTTCCATCGATGGCAGTTACCAGTGTGTGGTGAATATGCTCGCCCGGGAAGGGCTCACCTTCGATGCCGTCTTTGCCGCCAGCGACAATATTGCCATGGGGACGATTAAAGCGCTGCAGCAAAAAAATTACACTGTTCCGGGAGATGTCAGCGTGGTCGGTTTCGACGATATTCCTATTGCTCCTTTTTTAACCCCAGCGCTGACGACAGTGCGGCAGAACGTGCACCTTGGTGGCGAAATTCTGGTGAGAAAAATCCTCACGCTGATTGACACAGACGAGTCCACCACCTCAGAAATGTTGCCGACGGAACTGGTAGTGCGCGGCTCCTGTGGCGCCAATCCCAGTTACAATCCTGCCGACGATCTCAGACATTCCAAGGTATATGAAGCTCGAAATCACCGGTCAGGATAGGCTTGGAATCACTCAGGAAGTTCTCGCCGGACTGGCCGCTGAGCGCCTGGACCTGGCCGCGATCGAAGTCGTCAGCCACCATATCTATATTGACGCACCCGGGCTGAGTGCAGATCAATTGCCAGCCCTGACCGATTACCTGCTCAAGATCGAAGGTGTACAGCGTGTAAAACTCATCGAGCTGCTGCCCGGTGAGCGCCGGCGCCTGCACCTCGATGCTCTGCTATCGACCCTTCCCGATCCGGTCTTCGCCGTCGACGCCAAGGGCAAGGTGCTATCGGCCAACAGCGCCGCCACAGCCCCCCTCGGCAGTAATGAATCCCACCTGATCGGGCGCCCCATTAAAACGCTACTGGACGGATACAGCGGCGACCTCCCCGGCCGCTATCCCAGCGAAGTTACCCTGGCCGGGAAACCCTACTTGCTGGACCTACAGCCCATCTATCGGAGCCAGAGCGATACCACCGCGATCGGTTCCATGCTGTTACTGCACGCGCCGCCGCGGCTGGGCAGTTGTGTTTCCACTGTACAGATGGGGGAAGGCGGCGGTTTTGAATCCATCCTCGGAGAATCCCCCGCCATTGCGCAGGCGCGCAAGCGGGCCCTGCGTTTTGCCAATATTCAGGCGCCGCTACTGATCCAAGGGGAAACCGGAACCGGCAAGGAACTCTTCGCCCGCGCGGTGCACCACTCGGGCCACCGCGCACAGGCGGCCTTTTTGGCCTTGAACTGTGCCGCGCTACCGGAGAATCTGGTCGAAAGTGAGCTATTTGGCTACGCCGCCGGCGCTTTTAGCGGCGCCGTGCGTGGCGGCAAACCCGGCCTGTTTGAACTCGCCGATGGCGGCACTGTGTTTCTGGATGAAATCGGCGAAATGTCCCTTTATGTACAGGCAAAGCTGCTGCGCTTTTTACAGGATGGCAGTTTTCGCCGTGTCGGCGGTAAAGAAGAGCGGCAGGTGGATGTCAGAATTATCTGCGCCACCCACCGCGACCTGGAACAGTTGGTGTCGGCAAAGCTTTTCCGGGAAGATTTGATGTATCGGCTCACCGTATTGACCTTGGCGTTGCCACCACTACAGCGCTATCGCGAAGATATTCCATTGCTGGCGGTGGATTTTGTGCGGCGCGCTGCGACCCAGATTGGCTGTCCGGCGCCGGCACTGAGCCGGGAGGCTCTGGATATGCTCACCGGGCACCCCTGGCCAGGCAATGTCAGGCAATTACAAAACCACCTGTTTAGGACGGTCGCACTGTGCCAGGGAGAAATCATAGGCGCACAGGAACTTTTGGAAGCCGAAACCACCTCACCTCTCCCAAGGGCAGACGCGGTAAAAAATTCCAAATGTGACCCCACTCACCGGGCTTTTCGCCGCGATACTGAAACCGGCGACAGCACGGCGGAACCGGAAAGCTGGGAAGCCGCCAAGGCTGAGTTTGAAAAAAGCCTCCTCTCCCGCCTGTATAAACACTATCCCAGCACCCGCCGGCTGGCCAAGCGCCTCAAGGTCTCCCATACCATATTGAGAAGCTACAAGACCGGCAATGATTTCTTACACTGTAAGAATATCCGTACGATAGCAATTTGAGCTGGCAAATTTTGGTCATCGCCCTGAAAGTGTCGTGCTGCAACAATCTCAGACAATAGCTTCAACGATCACTTCAAAGCCACCGCCATCAAGTGTAAGAATTTTCTTACATCGGTTCCTGAAAAGCCGCTGTTTAATATATAAGCCTTTGATAAATAAGTATTAAAAATCATTGGCAATGCCTTTGCTAGGGGTTTAATAAAAGCTGCCTATGACGTGCGACACACAGTCGTACTTCGGTTCATACAAAACAACCACAACAGAGAGGTGCCAGTGAACGTTCACATAACCCCAGGTGTAGAAAAATACATGACACAAGGCCGGGAAAAGTCCGCCATCGCCCAGCGCACAAGGGAAGATATGCGCCGCAAAAAATTCGATACCATCGCTGTTCACGGTGTCTACAACGCCGAACAGGCACTGCAAAGCAATCAGGGGAGCATTATAGAGCCCGCCTACCTGAGTGCCTCTCAGCACTATGAAAACAGTGATCACCTGGAAGCCGCCCTGGCTTACCTCACTCCTTCCTGGGCTTACTCCCGCATCGCTAACCCCACAGTCGGCTATCTGGAAGAAACCATCGCTCTGATGGAGGGCTACGGTTACCCCGGCGAAGTCACAACTTGTGCCACCGCTTCAGGTATGTCCGCCATTTTTATGGCCACCAATCCTTTTTTGTGCAACCCGGATAATGAAAAAATCAATATCGTCGTCAGCGCGAAATGTTACGGCGGTACTTTTATGCTGTTCGACCAGCGTTACGGAAAAGAGCGCGGCATCGATATCCGCTGGGTCTCCAACCCCCTGGACATTGAGGAATGGGAGGAGAAGATAGACGCCAACACCCGCTTTCTCTACGGCGAAATGCCCTGTAATCCGTCACTGGATATTATCGATATTGAAGCCTTGGTTAATCTCGCCCACAGCTTCGATCTGCCGCTGATCGTCGATGCCACTATCGCCACCCCGGCGCTGCTGCGCCCACTGCAACTGGGCGCCGATATCGTGGTTCAGTCCCTGAGCAAAACCATGGGTTGTAGCGGTTTTGCCATAGCCGGCAGTGTTTCCGCCAGGCATAACATACCCAGCCGTGTCGGTTGCGACGAGATGAAAAGCAATTTCGGTCAATATATCAAACTGCTCCCCGGCCGCGATCACGGCCCCAACTTAAGCCCTTTCAACGCCTTAATGATTCTCAACGATATGCGCACACTGCGCAGCAGAGTGGATCATTTGAGCCGCAACGCCGACACGGTCGCCCATTTTCTTGACAGTCACAGCGCTGTGGAATCGGTGTACTACCCCGGGCTCGAACAACACCCCGGCCACCCCCTTGCTACGCGGCAAATGAAATTGGTTGACAGCGATTTCAATCGCTACGGCCATCTTTTAAGCTTCACGGTCAAACCCAGTTCCTGGGCCGCCCGTAAAGTGCTGGATGGGCTTAAGATGATATGGCGCGCCACGGATTTGGGCCGTATAAAGTCTGTCGCCACCATTCCGGCGATTTCCACCCATCAGCAACAGGGCCAGGAGGGGCGTGACCTCGCGGGCCTGCCGAGCAACCTGATTCGCCTCGGCGTCGGCCATGAGGATGTCGATGATATTATCGCGGATCTGCAACAGAGCCTGGCTCAAGTTTAAGCAACGTCGGGCCGCTAGCTAAAGGGACTTGTGGGTAATTGGCAGCGCTAGCGGCCGCCCCCAGTTCCTGAAATCTTTGCCGGCATTTCCGGTTTTTTTGGTCTAAGCTCGTAGAAACTCCCCCTTTTTCTCTGTTCCAATGGCTAAAACACTGCGCCGGAAAAAAATTTTAAACTCTGTCACAGGATTGCAATCCGACACTGTAACCATTAAGTTTGTCATGCTCCCATTGCAGCTATAAAATTGTTCCGACAATCAAAGTGCGGGAAAACAGGAGACCCCAGGTGACTAACAAACCGTCCCTGCAGCAGGATTATCGGCAACGAAGGAAAGTCACCGAGTCGTTGACGAAGGAGCTTTCCGCCGAGGATATGGTGGTACAGT
Organism: Exilibacterium sp.; assembly: GCA_037384225.1. Classification (GTDB taxonomy): domain Bacteria; phylum Pseudomonadota; class Gammaproteobacteria; order Pseudomonadales; family Cellvibrionaceae; genus JARROD01. The sequence continues at coordinate 32,581 of JARROD010000073.1, read as the reverse complement.
CGATGACTGATGCGAGTCCGACAAAATGGCATCTGGCCCACACCACTTGGTTTTTCGAAGAGTTTGTACTCAAGCGATATCGGCCCGGCTACCGGGTTGTTGATCCGAACTACAGTTACCTGTTCAACTCTTACTACAATAATGTAGGCGAGCGCCATGCGCGCCCGCTGCGCGGCCTGTTGACAAGACCCTCTCTCGACAAAGTCTTCGAGTACCGACAACTTGTCGACGATGCGATTGCGGTCCTACTCGACAGTTCCCACTCCCGGACACAGCAACTCGCAGCCACTGTCACTATCGGCCTCCACCATGAAATGCAACACCAGGAACTGTTGCTCACCGATATTCTGCACGCGCTGTCGATCAATCCGCTGCACCCGGCGCTACGAACGAAAGACAGCGCGAGCAGCCACAATACAAGTGATGGCTTGTCCTGCAATGCCAGTGCACAGAAACTGCAGTTTGTGACCTTTGAAGAGGGGGTTGTTTCGATCGGGGCCGGACCGGAAGAAACTTTTTACTTCGATTGCGAAGGGCCCCGGCACCAGAGTTATATCCAGGCTTTTGCCCTGGCAAATCGATCTGTCAGTAATCACGAATGGTTGGAGTTTATTAACGACGGCGGCTACCGCACACCGACACTGTGGCTCTCAGACGGCTGGAACCGGGTACAGGCCGAGGACTGGCAAACCCCGTTATACTGGCACCGGCACCGGGATCAGTGGCACCAGTTTGGTCTTGATGGTATGCAGCCGCTCGATCTTCAGGCGCCAGTCTGCCATATCAGCTACTACGAGGCCGAGGCCTTTGCCCGCTGGGCCGGCTACCGCCTGCCAACCGAACAAGAATGGGAAATCGCCGCCCGTCAACAACAACATCAACAACAGCAACAACAGGAAATCTCCGGCAATTTGCTCGAGAGTGATGTTTTGCGGCCACAGGGAGCCAGTGGCGAGGGCATGCTACAGCTTTACGGCGATGTCTGGGAGTGGACCCGTAGCCCCTACACCCCGTACCCCGGTTTTAAAACGGCGGCGGGCGCCATCGGAGAGTACAACGGCAAATTCATGTGCGGGCAATTTGTACTGCGAGGCGGTTCCTGTGTCACACCGCAACAACAGTTGCGACCCAGCTATAGAAACTTTTTTTATCCCCACCTGCGCTGGCAGTTTTCCGGTCTGCGCCTAGCAAAGGACATATGAGAAAATGCAACAGGGCGCTAAATGCTTACAGGATAAAAACAGCGAAGATAACTTCTTGAAGGACGTTGTCAACGGACTTAGTCAAACGCCAAAAAGTTTGCCTTCAAAATATTTTTACGACACCCAGGGCTCACGCTATTTTGACGAAATCTGCCAACTGAAAGAATACTACCCCTATCGCACCGAGTTGGCGATGCTGCCCGAGATCGCCAAAGACCTGGCCCACATCGTCAAAGACGGGCGGGATATCGTTGAATTTGGAGCCGGCTCACTAGTAAAAATCCGTCTGCTGCTGCAGCACCTGCCAAACACCAGGCACTATTTGCCAATCGACATTGCCGGCGATCACCTGCGCACGGCGAGTCAGCCGCTGCGGCAGGAATTCGAGGGTTTGTCTGTGCTGCCGATCGAGGCGGATTTCACCCGGCAGATCGAGCTGCCCGAGCAGACTTCCAGCAAAAGACTGGGGTTTTTCCCCGGTTCCACCATCGGCAACTTCCCCCCCGAGCAAGCAATCGACTTCCTCAAATCAGCTCGCCTCACTCTCGGTTCCGCGGCGACGCTGTTAATCGGCGTCGACACAAAAAAATCACCGCAAATTCTTCACCAGGCCTACAATGATGTATCTGGTGTAACCATGCGCTTCAATCGCAATATACTGCACCACGTCAACCGCCATTGTGGTTCCGATTTCAACCCCGAGCTATTCGACCACTACGCTTTTTACAACCCCATCGCGGGGCGCGTGGAAATGCACTTGATAAGCCAGGTAGCGCAATCGGTAAGCGTCGATGAATACACTTTTACCTTTGCCCGCAACGAAAGCATACACACGGAAAACTCCCACAAGTATTCTCCGGAAGAATTTCTCTCTCTGGCCGCGCAGGCGGGCTGGCGAAAGTTGAGGCAGTGGATTGGCGAAGAGCAAATGTTTGCCGTTTATCTGCTGCAAAACAGTGAATAACACGCCTGGCGACACAATCGCACACAAAAACCGTCAATCGCCTCAATCGCACACTGAGGTGGGGCGCAAATTTCTTATACCCAAAGCGTTTAAGACTCCAGTATATGTTTTAACAATCCCGCTGTAATCGTTTATGCTTAGGGCCATGCACGGCCCTGTCTAAGCATACGGCCGTATCAACAATTTGCCGCTATTTGTTATGAAACCCACAAAGACTAAAGCGGAAACCCGCAAAGAAATCGGCCTACAGGTCAAGGAGTTTCTCGCCCGGGGAGGTAAAGTCAACGGCATCGCGCCCGGTATTAGTGGCCGCGATATCAATAGCGCTCTGCCCGTTGTCTTTGAACCACAGAAAATTACACGGACCCCCGTACTGGACGAGATCAAAGCCCTTGAGTTACGCAAAAATCCTGTGCGGATAAAATCAAGCAACAAGAAGGAGAAAAAACCGCACCGGGCGCTCATCAGAGATGACTTTAACGAACCCCTGCGCTGGGTCTGGACGGACGATGATTGAAATGGCTAAGAAACGTGCACGAAATAACTCCCGGTTTGCGTGCACGGCCCTAATCAGCCCCACTGGCTGTCACTCGTAGAAGATTCTGCACAAAAGCGGTGACGGCTTTCAGCTCCCGGCGTACTTCAGGAAAGCAGGCTTCGACGCCATCCCAGGACTTATCGCGACCGGCAATCTCGAGCTGTTCACATAATTTTCCCAGCCCCACCGCCCCCATTGTTTGCGCCGACGATCTAAATTTATGGGCGACCGCTTTTACCTCATCACAGCAATGGCTGGCATATGCGCGCTCCAATTCCTCACAGTAGTCGTCTGCAGTATTGCAAAACATTTGCAGGACCTCCTGTTGAAGACTGAGATCATCACCAACCAGACCTTTTAAAACCTGTAAGTCCATCAGTTCATCCGCAACCTTGTCCGTCACTTTGTTTGTAACCATTAGTAAGCCTCGATTACATCACTCCGTAATAACGGGCGATCAAATAACTGACACCACTGAGTAGCGCCATCACCAGCCAGATGCCGCCCATCAACAACCAGGGTCGAAAAGGTTTACGCGGTACAGAATTGACGCCGGAAGCCAGAAAACGATTGACTCGCTCCTGATCTTCCTGGCTGAGTTGATTGCTATCCATAAGGGCCTCCACAATCTGTGCAGGCCTTATCTTAACGAAAAAATCATCCTAATAGAAAAGCCATGACCGCAAATTACATGCTGTACGTTAATAAATGCGACCAACAATAACATTGGGGTCAGAACAGCTCCGTATCCAGCGCCATAATCGACTCGCTACCCTGTAGAATTGTCTCCGCCAGCGCCGTTGACTGCGGTAACAGGCGTTTAAAAAAGAATCTCGCCACCGCCAGCTTAGCCGTATAAAAATCCCCGTCTTGCGGGTGTTGTCGCGCCAGCGCCGCCTTTGCCATCATTGCCCACATATAAGCGTAAGCGGTAAAACCAAACAAATGCAGATATTCCACCGCCGCCGCTCCTACCGCATTGGGATCGCCATTAGCCTGTTCAATCACCGCGTCGGTAACCGATTGCAAACGTTCAAGCGCGGCCCGTAGCGGTACGTTAAACTCTTCCATTCCGGCAAGGCCGCTGTCGGCAGCCAGAAACGCCTCGACATCGGCGTAAAACAACGCAAACAAGTGGCCACCGTTAAGCACGGTTTTACGTCCCATCAGATCCTGCGCCTGAATACCGTTGGTTCCCTCGTAAATCTGGGTAATACGCACATCCCGCACCAACTGCTCCTGCCCCCACTCACGAATATAGCCGTGGCCGCCGAAAACCTGTTGCCCCAGCAACGCGATTTCCATGCCTTTGTCTGTCATAAACGCCTTGGCTACCGGGGTCAGCAGCGCAATCATGTTTTCCGCGCCAACCCTTTCCGCCTCCACATCGCTGAACTTGGCTATATCCAGCCATTTCGCCACATAGGTGTAAAAAGCCCGGGCGCCCTCGGTATAAGCGCGCATGGTGAGCAACATACGCCGTACATCCGGGTGAACGATAATTGGGTCAGCGGCTCCCTGAGGATTTTTCACCCCTTCCGGACTGCGGCTTTGCAGGCGTTCGCGGGCGTAGGTGATGGCATTTTGATAAGACGCATCGCTGATACCCACGCCCTGCAATCCCACGCACAAACGCTCGTAGTTCATCATGGTAAACATACCGGCCAGTCCTTTGTTGGGTTCGCCCACTAGCCAGCCCCTGGCGCCCTCGTAGTTCATAACACAGGTCGGCGACCCTTTTATGCCCATTTTCTTCTCGATGGAACCACAAAACAGGGGGTTTCTCTGCCCCAGAGAACCGTCTTCGTTGGGTAAGAACTTGGGTACTAAAAACAGGGAAATACCTTTTGAACCCGCCGGGGCATCGGGAAGTTTGGCCAGCACCAGATGGACAATATTTTCTGTCAGATCATGCTCACCCCAGGAAATGAAAATCTTGGTGCCGGTGATCGCGTAACTGCCGTCGGCGTTGGGTACAGCCTTGGTGCGGATGATACCCAGATCGGTTCCGGCGTGTGGTTCGGTCAGATCCATGGCGGCCAGCCACTCGCCGCTGTATAACTTGGGAAGGTACTCCAGCTTTAACGACTCGCTGCCGTGGGCGTTGAGCGCGAGGCAGGCGCCGGAATTCAAGGTCGGCGCCAGCCCGAAAGACAGGCAGGAGGCCACCATCATCTCCTCAGTCAGCGCCACCAGGCTTTTCGGCATGCCCATACCGCCATATTCCGGCTCGCCACCGAGAGCGCACCAACCGCCTTCACTGTAAGTGCGGTAAACCTGCTTGAACCCTTCTGGCGTAAACACTTCGCTATTTTCCCAGCGGGCGCCCTGCTCATCGGCTTCGCGGTTCAACGGTGCCACCTCTTCGGCAGCGATTTTTGCCGCCTGCTCCAAAATCGCATCGGCGGTATCGACGTCGACTGACTCCCGAGTACCGGCAAGGGAAGCCCACAGTTTATCGATTTCCAGTACTTCTTTAATCACAAAGCGCATATCGCGCAAGGGTGCTTTATATTCAGCCATTATTGCCTCTCAGATACACGGCGTTGACAAAGGGCCTGATGCCCGAACCTTAGAGTCTGACAAACCTATTCATATCGAAATATGAACCATATCGGAAAACTATTCACAAAAGCAGTCCACAAAAACTGCCCACAAAGACTATACACTTCGAATAGAGTGTCAAAAAAGAGAATATACATTTAAAACAAACGTTTTAAACATACGTATCGACACTGGTCCTGTCAACCCAAATCAGCACCAGTAGCACCGTTTTACGCCGGCTTCCGACCCGAATACAAATAACAGGGGCGCAGAGTAGCTACCGCTATCAGTACGGTTTTAGGCAATAAAAGCCTGAAGGCTTTGAACAGAGAGAGGAATGGCGGAGTGTTTAGCCGATTAACGTTGCCAGAGCCAAGTCGGAGACAGGCTACACGGTCTGATCAAACAAGCCACCCGAAGGACTGGAACTTATAACCACGCCGATATCCACCAAGCGGCGGTTGAATGCTTGATTGAGGCGGTTGATTTCTGCGAAACGTTCAGCCACTGTTTGCACTGATTCTTCCCGCTCCTCGGCTTCCGTTTCCCCGTCAGCGCGATCTGCCACCCCGGCTTCGCGGCTCTCCTGCGCCTGACGCTCCCGTACCTGATTCTCCCGCTCTGCCTGCTGTAGTTCCTCTTTCTGCAGTTCCTCTTTCTGCAGTTCCTCTTTCTGCTGCGCTTGCTGTCGCAGTTCGGTGCGGGCTTCGAGTTCGATTTGCGTGGCCAGCGCCGCCACCCGCCGGTCCTGGGGAGAAGGGTCTGCCGGGGCCAACGCCGCGCGTCTCACAGTCCGGGCCTTTTCGATGCTCGCCTCGGCGTTGTTGGCGATTTTACCGGTGTCTATCGACACCTCACCGCCCACCGCGTAGTTGACGCCATCGGGGCCGCGCTCAAACGTGTATCGGGGAGCACCGGCAAACTGTCCGCCCAGGCCGGCGTGGGCCTGTTCGTGAGCGCGAACTTCACGGTCACGGGCAGCCAGTTCGCGAATTTGCTGTTGCTCTTTGTGTTCTATTTGCTTTTTATGTTTTTGACTCTCAGACTCTTCTGCTGAGCCCTGTTGCGCCTCTGCGACCGGGCCGGCGGCCTCCAAATGATCTTCCCTGTCACCGCCACGCGTTTGTGTTGCGCGCTGCCCTTGCTCTACTTCACCTCTGTGTTGATCGAACCCGCGGCGATTTTCCAGGCGTGCGGACTCTGCGGACTCCTCGACCGGTTTCAACGGCGAAGTGCGGCCATCGCTACTTTCCTCGCCCACGGGCTGTTTCCCCAGTGGACTGAAAGGGGAAACGGCGTTGGCAAAATTCGGTATGCTGGTGTTAATCACCGTCTATTCAATCTCTTTCTATGCAACCCATCAGGCACGGATATCCAACAGCGATCCGAGGTTTTCATCCGCCACCTTCACCACCTTGGCAGAGGCGTCAAACAAATGCTGCTGTAGCCGCATATTGATCAATGGCTCGGCAATATCGATAACTGCGCCGTTTTCAGCGGTGCCGGCTTTTACTATCTGGTCGGCCGACGTCACCATCTCCCGATGGCTCTGCTTCATTCCGTTCAATCCCTGTTGTAACAGCCCCTGTGTTCGCGGTAATACTGAATCTATTGACACAAAAAACCTCACGCCTACCGGCAAAAAAACAACCGTGCTAAAACGGGATATGAAAATAACGGGTGTACCACCCCACAGAGTCTTAGTTTACTGTGTTTACGGGTAAAAAACAGGCAAATAGTCGCATAAATCAACCATCGAGCAATACGAAAATGAATTAATAAGCGCCGTGAACAAGTAAAAACTGAATAAACCCTATCGTTGCATAACATAATTAACGGGCAGTTTCCCCCAACAACCCCCCTACATCCACAAAAGAAGCTGCCGCGACCGGCGACCTCTGCAACAAAAACGGAATCTCACCCAGACAGGGAAAAGGCAACCACTGCCGTAGAGTTTGTATATTTTCCCGTTGATAGGGCATGGCTTGTTCGGCACAGGAATTGGCGACCCAACCGGCAACAGCGACACCATCGCGAGCTATGGCTTCCGCCGTCAACAGCGCATGATTAATACAGCCGAGGCGCATACCGACCACCAGAACCACCCCCAAGCCCAACTCGCGGGCCAGATCCGCCAGCGTTTCGCTGGAGTTGACGGGCACTCGCCAACCTCCGGCGCCCTCCACCAGAACCAGATCGCAGGGCTGCATCATCACCCCGCGGCAAAACCCGGCCAAACGGGATACTGTAACATTTTTCCCCGCCCGGGCAGCGGCTATATGGGGCGCTATGGGTTCCTCCAGCGTTACCGGGTTGACCTGTTGATAGGGCAGCCGGCTGGTCATAGCCTTTTGCAACAGCAGGGCGTCGTCATTGCGCAGCCCTTCTTCTGTCATTCCACAACCCGCGGCGAGCGGCTTTATGGCTGCGGTGGAATAACCCTGTTGCCCGGCCGCGTTTAAGAATGCGGCGGCGACAAATGTTTTACCTACGCCAGTGTCTGTGCCCGTGATAAAGAAAGATTTCGCCATGCCACTTTCCTACGAATCCGCGCCGCCGGCTTGGGAGATGAAATAGTAAACCTCGTAAGTGGCCGGCAGCCCCCGGCACTGACGAAACTGTTCATAGGCGCTGCGCAGCGCCTTCAGCCGCCGGCGCCCGGTCAATCCTGCGCTACGGCCGGTGTTGACATTGTGAGCGCCCAGGGACTTCAACTCATGGGTAAGCTGGCGCAGCTCCCGATAGTGCAGCAGGCGGTTTTCCTCCCCCCAGTGCAAAGCCTGAAACGCGTTGCAGTCCAGTGCAGCCTGCAGCTCGGCGGCGGCAATAAAGCGATTGACGTGGGTAAAGTTGTCAACCACCTCCCAGGCCCGGCGCAATTCCTTGAGGGTTGCCGGCCCCAGGGTGGAAAACGCCAGCCGCCCACCGGGTTTAAGCACCCGCTTTAATTCCTTAAACAAGGGTGCCGGGTGCTCGCACCACTGCACGGTGAGGCTGGAAAACACAATGTCGACACACTGATCGGCCAGCGGCAGCGATTCCGCATCACCGCACAACCAATGGACTGATGCCTGGCGTTGGCGGCGGGCGAACTGGAGCATGCCGGTGGCAATATCCAAACCGATGATTTCAGCTCCCGGATAATCCCGCCGGAGCTTTTCTGAAAAATAACCCGTGCCCGATCCCAGATCGAGAATGACAATGCCATCGCTGTTTTGCGCCGGCTCTGGCTCTTTAAATCGTACCGCCTCCTGCACCGATAAAAGCTGTAACAACCGCGCGCCAACGTCGCGCTGTAAATGCGGAGAAACTCCACGACCAGATCCACAACTTTTTGCGGCTGCGAAATATGCAGTGCGTGGCCGGTATTTGGCAATACCTCAACCCGTTGCTGTGGATTCCGCGCCGCCAGCTCCCGCCCCGCAGTGGCGGGTACCAGAACGTCTTTTTCCCCCAACAGATGCAACCCGGGAATGGTTAATCCATTGTAAGCCGCGCTGTTGTCGATAGCCGCCAGTAAACCCAGCGTTGGCCGCCAAGTGTCGGCAATCACCTCCGTCAACGATGCGCCCGGTAGCCTATGACGCAGCCATTTGAGGACTTGCCGTTCATTGCCATCACCCTGGGCCTGTAGGCCGCAAAAACGTTTCAAGGTCAGCAGTGGCGCTTCGCAAAAACCCTGATAAAACCCGTCGAATGTTTGCGCCGGCATCGCCCGGGGCCAGTTTTTGCGCGCAATAAAAGAAATGTTACTGGCCAGTGTGATCAGCCCCGTGACCCGATGCGGACAGCGCGCGGCGAGCGCTGTGGCCAGCATCCCACCCAGGGACCAGCCCAGGTACACAGCTTGCGGCGGGGCGATATTCAGCACCTGTGACAATACGTCATCCAAGGGGTCGTCAGCGTCCGGATCGCAAGCCTGGTTATTGCTGTTAAAACAGGCCGGGCTGTCGCCAAACCCGGGTAGATCCAGCAGCCACAGATCGGCGATTCGGTTCAAACCGCTGATAACAGGTTCCCAGATATGGCTGTCCGCACCCCAGCCGTGCAGTAAAACCAGGGGTTCGGCGAGCAGCGGTACCTGAGTCACAGGCAATTTGCGTACCGCTAAGCCGCCGTCAAAACAAGTGGACGAAGCGGAAATAGAAAGCGCTGGAGCGGCTGATTCAGGCTTCGCTTGCGGACACTTCACGGGTATAACCTCAGCGCCCCCTCCAGGGCGTTGAGCAGATCGTTTACCTGCCGCGGAGAATGTTCCGCACTCAGAGTGATCCGCAGCCTGGCACTGCCAGCGGGCACGGTCGGCGGCCGTATGGCGCCGACCAGGAAACCGCGCTGCAGCAAGTAATCCGCCAGCGCCAGCGTGCGGTCTTCACGCCCCAGGATCAGTGCTTGAATCGGCGTCACAGAATCCGTCAGCGGCAACCCCAACTGCCCGGCGCCACGGCGGAATAAGGTGACCAGTTCCTCCAACCGTTGGCGCCGCCAGTGCTGCTCACGCAGCAGCCGCAGTGCGACCCGGGTGGCCGCTGCCACCGCCGGTGGCAGCGCCGTAGTGTAGATATAGGTGCGGGAAAACTGGATTAGCGTTTCAATCACCGCTTCGCTGCCGGCGACAAAGGCGCCGAAACTGCCAAAGGCCTTGCCGAGTGTACCCACCAGCACCGGCAGCTGCTGCTGGGACAGCCTAAAGTGTTCCGCACAACCACCACCGTGGGCGCCCAGACAGCCAAACCCGTGGGCATCGTCAACCATTAACCAGGCCTGATGACGGCGGCATAATTCAACCAGCTGTGGCAGTGGCGCCGTGTCACCGTCCATGCTGAAAACGCCGTCGACAACAATCAATTTGCGGCGCGCTTCGCTGCTGGCCAGACGCCGCGACAAGTCGCCGGTGTCATTGTGCCGAAAGCGGTTGAAGCGGGCCCCGCACAGCAGGCCTGCATCCAGCAGGGATGCGTGGTTGAGGCGATCTTCGAACACCGCGTCGCCGCGCCCCAGCAGCGCGTTCACGGCGCCGATATTGGCCATATAGCCGCAGGAAAACACCAGCGCGCGGGCGCGGCCGGTGAAGTTCGCCAACGCCTCTTCCAGGGCCTGATGCTCGGTGCTGTGGCCAGACACCAGATGCGAAGCACCACTGCCGACGCCGTATTTGTCCGCCGCGCTTTTAAAGGCGTCGACAACCTGCGGATGATTGGCCAACCCCAGATAGTCGTTGCTGCAAAATGCGGTTAGTTGCCTGCCGTCGACAGTGACACTTGGCCCCTGGGCCGACTGCAGGCATTTGCGGTAGCGGTAGAGGTTGTCCTGCCGGCGCTGTTTTAGCGCCGGCGCCAGTTGCCTGTCTATATCCGGCAACCCGGGCCTAACGCCCTGTGCAGAGGGTTCATTGAGCGGCATTGTAAAAGAAGCGGTCATATTCAGCTTCTTCTGCTTGTCGCAGCGCGTTTGCCAGGGTTTGTTCCTGGGTCGACTCATCCGCCACTGCAGCGGCCTCGGGTTCTATACCCAGACGCTTGAACAACCGCAAATCCTGGCTGGCTTCCGGATTGGGGGTGGTGAGCAGTTTTTCCCCGTAGAAAATGGAATTGGCACCGGCCAGATACGCCAGCGCCTGCATCTGCTCATTCATTTCCTCGCGCCCGGCCGACAGCCGTACATGGGATTTTGGCATCAGAATCCGGGCCACGGCGATGGTGCGGATAAAATCGAAAGGATCAAGGTCCTCCTGTTGCGCCAGCGGTGTACCCTCCACCCTCACCAGCATATTGATCGGCACCGACTCGGGATGTTCCGGCATATTCGCCAATTGCAACAGCAGCCCGGCCCGGTCCACAACCGCTTCCCCCATCCCCAGGATCCCCCCGCAGCAGACCTTCATTCCGGCCTGGCGCACATGACCGAGCGTATTCAGCCGGTCCTGATAACTGCGCGTGGTAATGATATCGCCGTAAAACTCCGGTGAAGTGTCGAGATTGTGGTTGTAGTAGTCGAGCCCCGCCTGCGCCAACGCCCGAGCCTGATCTGCACTCAGCATACCCAGGGTCATGCAGGTTTCCAATCCCAACGCTTTGACCCCTTTGACCATAGCTGTCACATACGCCATATCTTTATGCTTCGGCGAACGCCAGGCTGCCCCCATACAAAAGCGGGTGGCTCCCTTGGCTTTAGCGTTTTTCGCCTCTTCAATGACTTTGTCCACCTGCATCAGCTTTTCTTTTTCCAGCCCTGTATCGTAACGGGCGCTCTGCGGACAGTATTTACAGTCTTCCGGGCAGGCACCGGTCTTGATCGAGCAGAGGGTGCTGACCTGGACCCGGTTGGGGTCAAAGCAGCGGCGGTGGACGGATTGCGCCTGGAACATCAGGTCACTGAAGGGAAGCTCGAACAGTGCCAACACCTCCCGCCGGCTCCAGTCGTGGCGCAGCGCATGGCGATCCCATGTATGGGCGCGGGATTCAGGGGCGTGAACATCAGGGGCTGGGGGGGTTACAACTGAATTATCGTCTGTACCTGCGCCGGCGGTCATTCCATTCTCTCTAGTTTGTTGTCGTGCATTTGCTATCATGCTGTTTCTCTGGCAAAGCTGTGAGAACCCTGCTCTGAAAAGGCAATCATAGCTGTACGACACCCGCTGTCAACCCAAAATGGACTTTAAGGTTAACAACTGATGCCCTATTTTTCTGTAACCCCACCTTCTCCAAATCCGGGCCCCTTATTTAGGCGACTAGTGTCAATCCTGGGACGCCGGCTACCCGAGTTACTCGCCGACGCACTTGCCCCCAATATGTGTCTGCTCTGCGGCCAACACTGTCCAGGCCCGCTGGCACTGTGCCAAGGCTGTGACAGCGATTTGCCCCACTTGACCAGCGGCTGCCGACGCTGTGCTCTGCCGATGCCTGGGACAACAACGGGTGAATGCGGTGATTGTCTGCGCGCACCGCCCCCCTTTAAGCGCTGTATTGCGGCCTGTAACTTCGACTATCCCGTCGACAGCCTGATTCGAGATTTTAAACACCGCCGCAAACAGGCCGTCGGCGCTGTACTTGCCGGGCTGCTGGTCCGTAAACTGCCCGGAGCTTACGCCGACGATGAATGGCCCGATGTCATTACCGCGGTACCACTGCACTGGCGGCGCCTGTTGCAGCGGGGTTTTAATCAGGCGGCATTGCTGGCAGGGCAGGTCGGCAGGCCGCTGCAACTGCCCGTCGCCAACCTTTGCCGGCGCCCTCACTACACGCCGCCACAGCAGCGGGCGGGACGGACCGAACGTCGTAAAAACCTGCGCGACGCATTTCGCATCACCGGCTGCGTGAGGGGAAAACATATCGCCATTGTCGACGATGTAGTGACCACTGGAAATACGGTCAGCGAGCTGGCTCGCGCGTTTAAGAATGCCGGCGCCCGGCGCGTGGACGTCTGGGCAATTGCGAGAACGCCCCGCGCCCGCCGCATGTTGACGCTCGCCCGGCAGTTGCGAGCAACCGCGGCACAGGGATTATAAATGAATTAAATTAGACCTCACATTTCGATTCCGGCACAATCGTCGACTTACCAGCGGCGGCCAGACGAGTGAAATAAATACCATGGATCGTTCAATAGTGATCAGCGGCACCGGCCTGTGGACGCCGCCCAACAGCATCAGCAATGAAGAACTGGTGTCCAGCTACAATGCGTACGCAGAAAAATACAACGCGGAAAACACCGTGGCGATCAGCGCTGGGCAGCTCGATGCCTTACCGCTGTCCAGCGCCGCTTTCATCGAAAAGGCCTCTGGAATCAAAAGCCGCTATGTTTATAAAAAAGAGGGGATCCTCGACATTGACCGCATGCGACCGCTGATACCCCCGCGCACCGATGACCAACTGTCCGACCAAGCCGAGATTGCACTCAACGCTGTGCGCCCGGCACTGGAGGCGGCCAATAAACAACCCGGTGACATAGATGCAGTGATTGTTGCCTGCGCTTACACCCAGCGCTCTTACCCTGCCATCGCTATCGAAGTACAGCACGAACTGGGTATCAAGGGCTTCGGTTTCGATATGCTGGTAGCCTGCTCAGCCGCCACCTTCGGCCTGCATCGCGGTTACGAAATGGTGGCCGCCGGTACCGCTGGCTGTGTACTGGTGATCAATCCGGAGCTAACCTCTCCTCAGGTCAACTACACTGATAGAGACGGCCATTTTATTTTTGGCGATGTCGCTACCGCCACGGTTATTGAACGTGCAGACACCTGCACAGCGCCCCACAGCTTCGAGATTCTCAGCGTTAAAGCACTCACGGCCTACTCCAACAACATCCGCTCAAACTTCGGTTATGTCACGCGGGCCAATGATGTCGACCCCTTCGCAGCGGACAAACTTTTTCACCAGGCCGGTCGCAAAGTGTTCAAGGAAGTCTGCCCGATGGCGGCCGACCATATCAATACACATCTGCAAAGCCACAGCATGACACCCAGCGATATCAAGCGCTGGTGGCTACACCAAGCCAATATCAATATGAATCAATTGATCATCAAAAAACTGCTCGACCGTGAGGCCAGCACCACAGAGGCGCCGATTGTGCTGGATCGCTACGCCAATACAGCGTCGGCCGGCTCACTGATCGCCTTTAACCTCAACCACCGGGATCTTAGCAGCGGAGATTATGGAATCCTGTGTTCTTTTGGCGCCGGATACTCCATTGGCAGCCTGGTGCTTCGCAAGCGATAATAACCGCTCAATTCACAAGCCGGCCGGCATTGAACCGCTGGCCGCTTCCAGAGCAAGTTTTATATGTCGACGGAACCCGATCACCCAACAGCGAACCATCCCTACGATAATCTCACCCCCGATACGGTTTTGAACGCGGTGGAAAGCCAAGGGTTTCTCAGCGATGCCCGCATACTGGCGTTAAACAGCTACGAAAACCGCGTTTACCAGGTCGGTATTGAAGGCGCTCAGCCGCTGATCGGAAAATTCTATCGCCCCAATCGCTGGAGCGATGAGCAAATCCTCGAAGAACACAACTTCACACGGGAGTTACACGAGTTGGAAATTCCCGTAGTACCACCCCGGAAAAGTGCCGACGGGAAAACCCTGTTTAGCTATGGCCGCGGTGAGTACAACACCTTCCGCTTTAGCCTTTACCCTCGTTGCGGCGGACAGGCCCCGGAACTGGACAACCTGAATCATTTGCTGATTCTGGGCCGTCACCTGGGCCGCATCCACGCCGTGGGGCGCACCGGTCTATTCGCGCAACGTCCGAGTGTGTCCCTACAAAGCTATGCCGTGGACAGTTACCGGTTCCTGCTGGCGCGGGACTTTATCCCCAGCGAGCTGCTAACCGCGTATCGCAGCCTGTGCGAAGATCTGATTGCCAGGCTGGAAACCATTTTCAATGGCACGGATTTTGTGCCCCTGCGACTGCACGGCGACTGTCACCCGGGCAATATTCTCTGGCGCGACGATAACCCTCACTTCGTCGATTTCGACGACGCCCGCAACGGCCCGGCGATACAGGATTTGTGGATGTTGCTATCCGGAGACCGCCAGCAGCAAACGCTGCAAATGTCGGAAATACTCGAGGGCTATGGACAATTTTGCGATTTCAATTTAGCGGAACTGGCGCTGGTCGAAAGCCTGCGCACAATGCGTATCATGCACTACGCCGCCTGGTTGGCTCGGCGCTGGGACGACCCGGCCTTTCCGCGCAATTTTCCCTGGTTCAACACCCTGCGTTACTGGTCGGATCACATTCTCGAACTGCGCGAGCAGCTCGCCGCCCTCAACGAACCACCATTGACTGTTTTATAAACAAATAGCATGTCAGAAAATTATGTTAATGTTGTTTGAAAATGCATGAAACAAGGCGTTTTCAAATAATTTGCGCAAAAAACACAGAATCGAGGGAATTCAACCCTGTAACACTGGTAATCGTAAAACACTGCCACAATAATAGTGCTGAATCTATTCGGCACAGCAGGCAATCACTATGGGACTACGTAACGCCGCCGCGATCCATCAGCACGATGATTCTGTCTGGCAGGCAATTATTTCCGAAACCCGCAAGCAGGCCGAAGAAGAGCCGATTCTGGCGAGTTTCCTTCACGCCACTATACTCAATCACGAAACCCTTGAAGCCGCACTGAGTTTTCACCTCGCCAACAAACTCGACAGCCCTGCGGCATCGGCGCTGCTGGTTCGAGAAGTGATTCAGGAAGCACTTGCAAACGATGCTTCCATCGGCGCCTCGGTGCGGGCCGACTTGCGCGCGATCAAAGAAAGAGATTCAGCTTGCTGCTCACTGTCAGTTCCCTTCCTCTTCTTTAAAGGCTTTCACGCGCTGGAGGCCTATCGGGTAGCCCATTGGCTGTGGCGCAATGACAGGCATGCACTGGCGCTGTTTCTGCAAAACCGGATTTCCGTCGTCTTCGGTGTGGATATTCACCCCGCGGCCCGGCTTGGCAAAGGTATCATGCTCGACCACGCCACCGGCGTCGTCATCGGTGAAACCGCTGTGGTGGAAGACAATGTCTCCATTATGCAATCAGTCACCCTTGGCGGTACCGGCAAAGAAGCCGGCGACCGCCATCCCAAGGTGCGCCGCAGTGTGCTTATCAGTGCCGGCGCCAAGGTACTCGGCAACATTGAAATCGGCGAAGGGGCTAAAATCGGCGCCGGCAGCGTGGTGCTAAAACCGGTGCCGGCGCATACCACTGTGGCCGGGGTTCCGGCACGGGTTATCGGCAAACCCCAGAGCAATCAGCCGTCGAAAGACATGTGCCACGAGTTACTCTGTGATATGGACGGGGGCGCAAAGCTTAGAGACTCTTAGGTTTTAGATCTAGGCTCGATTAAAGGGAAAGGCCAGAACATCGGCAATGGCGTCGGCACCGGTCAACAGCATCAGTAACCGGTCCACACCCAGGGCGACACCCGCCGTTTCTGGAATACCGGCTTGCAGCGCTCGTAGCAGCCGCTGATCACTGGGCGCACAGACCTGCCCTCGCTGCCGCCGCCGACTTAAATCGGCATTAAAACGCCGCCGCTGTTCGTCGGCGTCGGTCAGCTCCCAATAGCCGTTAGCCAGCTCCATACCATGGCAATAGACTTCAAAGCGGCGTGCGACGGGCTGGCCGCTGGCATCGGTCTCTATCTTTGCCAACGCCGCCTGACTGGCGGGGTAGTCGTAAATGAATGTCAGCCCCGACCCCAGTCCGGGCTCAATGTTTCGAGCGCCGCCGTATGGGGATCGACTCCCAGTACGCGTTGAAATACTTCCCGATAGCTCACGCGCTCCACCACTACCGGGGGAGGCACACAATGCGCGTCAAATGCACCGACGACCAGCGCCTCCACCTCATCCATCAGGCGCTGCTCATCAAAACCGGGACGGTACCATTCCAGAAGGGTAAATTCAGGGTTGTGGCGGCGCCCGATCTGCTCCCGGCGAAACGCTTTTCCCAGGTAGTAGATAGCGCCGCTGCCGGCGGCCAATAACCGTTTCATGCCAAACTCAGGAGAGGTCTGCAGATAGCGCGTCGGTTCCGATGCTCCCCCGTCCACCGCCAGGCTGTCGATTTGAGGGTCGGTCGCCGCTGCGCCCGCCAGCACAGGCACCTCGACTTCCAGAACCTTCCGCCGGCGAAAAAAATCGCGGCAAAAGTCATATAAATTCGCTCTTGCCCGCAACGCAGCGAGCGAAGCTGCCGGCTGCCAGTGGCAGTCACTCACTTGGATGCCCGGCCCAGATATTCACCGATACGGGTGTCCACGCGCACGACTTCACCCTGAGACAAAAACAGAGGTACCTTGATCACCGCGCCTGTGGAGAGCGTGGCCGGTTTGGTGCCGCCCTGAGCGGTGTCGCCTTTCAGACCCGGATCCGTTTCAATGATTTCGAGTTCCACATGATTGGGGGGAGTAACCGCCAGCGGTGAGCCGTTGTAGAGAGTGACCACAGAAACGTCCTGTTCTTTCAGCCACTTAGCCGCATCCCCAACCACTGTGGCATCAGCCTGGAACTGTTCGAAGGTATCCGGCTCCATAAAATGCCAGAATTCGCCGTCGTTATAGAGATATTCCATATCGCGATCGATGACATCCGCTCCTTCCAGTGATTCTCCGGATTTAAACGTGCGCTCCCAAACCCGTCCGCTCTTTAAGTTCCGCAGTTTGACACGGTTAAACGCCTGGCCCTTCCCGGGTTTGACAAACTCGTCAGGCGGACGTCCGGAGGTAGTTGGCCCAGACTGTCGGAGGCATGGATGCCGACGCCAAGCCTACATGGACGTACTTGCCGGCGTGTCTGGGCCAACTACCTCCGGATGGCCGCCGAATCGAAGGCACAATACGCCGGGTTATTGAGAAGTTACTTTCGGCGCGATTATACAGGAGGCAGGGGTTTGAACCCCACTGTTGCGAAAATTTTTGCCTCTGTGGCAAAAATTTATTCGCCACAGAAGCTCCAGAGAACGGGAACAAACTGGGTATAATGCGCAGGCAAAATACAGCATTCAAGGCTTACGCAGTACTCATGGCACTAAACATACTAGCCTCCCGGCCGATGAACCGCTGGCAGGACGATCTGGCGGATCTGATTCGTACCCCCAAAGAACTCTTTGCACTGCTTGAACTGGACGCTGACGACCGCAGCAACGTGTGGGAAGCCTGCCGCCGGTTGTCGTCGCCGTCAAACTCTTCGCAGCCTTTTCCATTGCGAGTGCCGCGCGCCTTTGCCGCCAAAATGCGTAAGGGCGATTTCGATGACCCTCTGCTGCGCCAGGTTTTGCCGTTGGGGGACGAGTTGCGGGTTACTCCGGGTTACAGTGCCGACCCCCTTGAGGAAGCCTCAACCAACCCTCATCCAGGGTTGATCCATAAGTATGCAAGCCGCGTATTGCTGGTGATTTCCGGCAGTTGCGCAATCCACTGCCGCTATTGCTTCCGCCGCCATTTTCCCTATCAGCAAAACCGGCCAGGTCGCGACCAATGGCAACCTGCTCTCGATTACATCGCCGCCACCCCGGCGTTGAACGAGGTCATCTACAGCGGCGGCGACCCACTTTCAGCACCGGATAGACAACTGGCCTGGCTGACCCGGCAGATAAGCCAGATACCGCATATCAAGCGCCTGCGAATCCACACCCGGCTACCGGTGGTATTGCCCAACCGCATAGACGACACCTGTCTGGCCTGGCTCGCAGATACCCCTTTACAAAAAGTAATGGTACTGCACTGCAACCACGGCAATGAAATCGACGCTGATACCAGCGCCATGGTCGCGCGGCTACGGCAGGCCGGCACCACCGTATTGAACCAAACGGTGCTGCTTAAAGGTGTCAACGACAACGTCGACGCCCTCGCGACGCTGAGCGAAAAACTCTTCGATGCCGGTGTACTGCCCTATTATCTGCACCTGCTGGACAAAGTGGCCGGTGCCGAGCACTTCGATACCTCCGAGAGCGAAGCCAAAACGCTCTACCATAAACTCCTATCCCGCCTGCCAGGGTTTCTCGTCCCCCGGCTGGTAAAGGAAATCCCCCATGCAGCGTCAAAACTACCGCTGATATAATAAAATAAAGTGTGACTTAAATCACAAAATCAGTAATGATATTTCACACCTCGTTGTAGCCCAACTGCAAAGATATTTACTAGAGTTAGGAGATAATGGGGGAATATGGTCTTGCCAAACCCAGAAAAAGCCTTTATTAATGACCGACTAATAATAAAAGCGCCCACATGAGCCTAAATGAAACCGCCAAACAACTTATTTCCCGCTTGAGGCGACCTGAGCAAGATCTTGCAACCCTGTCTTTTTGTCAGAGTAACAAGGCTGCGCGGGTGAAAACCTGGGCTGAATCTCTGCCGGTAACCCGGATCAATCATGTCAGTGTGTTGTTGTACAAGGCAATACCTGAGCTTTCCCGCATCAAAAGCTCCCCAGCCAACCGCTTGCAAATGTTGGAAACCCTGCGCCCTTATGTGCAGCAGTGTATCCACGGCCTATCGAAAGAATTTCTCAATCAACCGCTGATTTTACCCAAAAATGCATTGAAGACAGCCGTTGTCGCCCAGGCGCTGCAAAAGCACATGACGATTGGCTATATAACGGCGATAAAGGAAATCGGCGAAAGTTACAAAAGCTCCAGCAGTACCCATAAACAGTTGCTGACACAGGCTTTGCACCGTGCGATTAACGGCCTTGGCCTGCTGCTGTTGCGCGGCTATCAGCTGTATATAACGGCGCCTAATCATTTGTGGCTCGAAGTCCATACACTATACCGGATTGCCAAAGCCTGTGAACTGTGCCAGATTCCCGTCATTGATCCCCTGCTTGGGCATACCCAGACCAGCACTATCAATCACACCTATACCCGCATCCTGCTGCTGGCCTGCGCACGTCCCAACCAACTACGGCAAAATGAGTTGCTTGCGGTTTACTCCGCACTGGAAGACTGGACGTCGCAGACCCGCCTTACCAGCTCCGAGCAGCAAAGCAATGAAAACCTGTTTATTATCAACCTATGCGCCGACTTGGCACCTATGTACAAATCCCGTTACCGCGGCTCGCTCAACGACGAGGCATACGAACTGGATACGACAAGACTGCTCGCGGCGCTGCGAAAGCAAAAGGATCACCAGAATTGCAACAAAAGCACTCTGCGCATTACCACGGAAATAACCCCCGCGCTGTTGGAACATCTGATCTCCGCCTGGGGCAAGGTCCGCCAGCGTGACTCTGAGCGCAACCTCGCCAACGGGGTACTGGAGGTCACTGTAGGTGTTTCCAACCTCCACCACCACCTCTCCAGAGGTATAGCTTTTACAAAGTTTTTGATGCAGGAAGGCTCCCAGGAGCATCCTCCACCAACCCACGACAGCCGTACCAAGTTCAATTCCAGACCGTTGAGTTCCGGCCAAGACCCCTGGTCCAACGCTTTAGACGCCGGCCAAATGGCAGTGCCGTACCACACTAATGAGGAATCAGAGGCAGAAAGCCGACATCCGATCTGCAAGGTACATGTGGTGGACACCAGCGCTAATGGTTACTGCCTGGAATGGCGCGACCAGGTGCCGGTACAGGTGCGCACCGGCGAACTCCTTGGGCTGCGCGAACCGGGCCGGCACAAGTGGAGTGTTGGGGTGGTGCGTTGGTTGCGACAAAATCGCGACGCCTCGCAATTGGGTGTGCAAATACTGGCACTGTCAGCAACTCCCTACGGCGCTTCCATGGTTAATAAAACAGGGGGCGATTCAGAGTATATGCGGGTATTGATGCTGCCGGAAGTGAAGTCGACCAGGCAACCGGCAACCCTGCTGACAACGGTAGTGCCATTTCAGGAATACAGCAAAGTGAAGCTAAAACACCATGGAGAGGAAAAAATGGTACAGCTTACGCACCGCCGCCTTGCCACCGGCTCAATCAGCCAGTTCAGTTTTCGATCACTGGAATCAGCATCGGCGCCAGTTGACATAGAGGACCAGCCACTGGAAAGCTTATCTTCACTTTGGAATAGTTTTTAATATCGTATTAAAAACGTTCAGAAAAGGTGACAATTACCAAATTACGCCCCACCTGAAAAGTCAATCAAAAAATATACATTTTCCGCGGTGGCCGCCTATAATCTGTTTACAGGCAGCTGGAAGAATACTACATGCATCACATTATTACCGTGCGATATAAAAGAGTTCTATGGCCAACCAGTGTTTATCGAGTACAATAACCAGTTCTCACTAAGCTAAAATTTCAAGTCTCTTGGGATAGCCGGTTGCATACTTCATCCCGACGGCGCTATCTGGCTGCAGAGCCGGTACGTTTTTCATTACGAAAAGCACGTATGGCAAAAGTATGCTAGACATAGTAGATACAAAATCCCAGCAGTAAATACAGAAATTCCAGCGAGTACACTTACGGCGGTATGACCCCCAACGACAAAATCAGATTACTGATTCTCAACAACTCCCGTAGCGAGGCAGAGCGGCTTATCAGTATGCTGCGCAACGCCGGGTTTCCTTCGCGCGCGCAACACGTGGAAAGCGAAGAAGTGCTGGTTAAATTGTTACAGGAACAGGTCTGGGATCTGTTGATCGCACACGATCAAACCCAAAAGCTTTCCCACCTCAACGCCATCAAGCAAATCAGGCGACTGAGTAAAGACGTACCGGTTATTCTACAGACCGAAAACGAAACCTCGCAACCGATTGTAGACGGGCTGAAGCACGGCGCCGCGGATGTGATTCGGGTCGATGAGGACCAACACCTGTTGCTGGTTATTCAACGCGAGTTGGGAAACCGCGAACAGCGACAACTACAACGCAAAGCGGAACGCCGTTTCATCGAAGCGGAACGCCGCAGTCAGCAATTGCTCGACAGCTCCCGAGACGCGGTCGCCTATGTACAGGACGGCATGTATCTCTATGTCAACGAGTCCTTCACTGAACGCTTTGGCTACCAGGACAAGGATGACCTCGAATGCATGCCAGTAATCGATATCGTCAGCCCAAAAGACCAGGAAACCGTCAAGCGGTTCTTCAAAGATTTTACCCTGAAAGCGGACGAAGAAAGCTGCTCGCTGGAGTTTGACGGGCTACGCCACGATGGCACCGATGCGCATTTCCAGATCGAGGTGGCCCACGCGATCTACGACGAAGAACCCTGTATTCAATTGATGATGCGCGCCAGTCAAGCCAACAATGAAGAGTTGGAAGAACAGCTGACCCAGATAAAGCAACAGGATGTAACCACCGGCCTTTACAACCGGCAATACCTGCTTAAAAAAATGGAGCAAGCCGTCAACGCCGCGGCCAATGATGGCGTTGACAGCGTTTTACTGTATATCGATATCGACAATTTTCAGGAAAATGTGCAAACCCGGCTGGGTATGGCAGCATCGGACGCGGTGCTAAACGATATTGCCAGCCTGATCAAAGCCCATTGCGGGAAGGACGAGATTCTCGCCCGCTTTGGCGACGGAACCTTTGTGCTACTGGCCTCCGGTCTCAATGCCGATACCGCCGTGGAGCGCGCCGAAGATCTGTGCCGAAAAGTCGAAGACCATATCGTCGATGTTGCTGGCAAGACACTGCAACTGACATTGAGCGTCGGCGTGGCACTGATCAGTGAAATCAACAGCAACGCCGAAATTGTTATCGATCAGGCCACTCGCGCAGCGGAATCCCTGCGCACAGACAGTAAAATCGACGGCGTGGGCAACGGGGCAAAACTCTACGAACCCGAAATAACGCCCGGTGCCAGTGATCACGAACTAGCCAGCTCTGTACAGAGGGCGCTCGACAACAATCGCTTCCGGGTTCTATTTCAACCCATTATCAGCCTGCGCGGCTCAGAAGAAGAGCACTACGAAGTATTGCTGCGGATGCTCAACGAAGCCGGCGATGAAATATCACCCAATGAATTTCTCGATGCTGCTACCAAAATAGGCGCTGCCGCAAAAATTGATCGCTGGGTAATACTCGAAGCCATCAAGTTATTATCCAACCACCGGGCCAAAGGCAACAAAACCAAGCTGGTGGTTAATCTCAGTTGTCAGTCACTGTGTGACAATTCCCTGCTGCCGTGGTTGAGTGTTGCCTTCAAGGCCGCCAAGCTGCCTACCAACGCGCTGATTTTTCAGATCAACGAAGCCGACGTCACCAATCATCTAAATGCCGCCAAGGCCTTTGTCAAGGGGTTGGCGGCATTGGGAAGCCGCAGCTCCATCAGTAATTTCGGCTGTTCGCTAAACCCCTTCAACACCCTAAAACACGTATCCAGCAACTATGTCAAAGTGGACGGGTCCTTTACTCTGGATATTCAAAATAACAATGAAAACCCTGAAACCCTGACCAGCCTGGTTAAAGAACTGCACAAAGAAGATAAAACCACCATAGTGCCCTTCGTAGAAAACGCCAGTGTACTCTCGACCTTGTGGCAGGCCGGCGTCCACTATATTCAGGGGCATTACCTGCAAGCCCCCACGGAAAAGATGGATTACGACTTCAATATGGAGAGCTGACGGCAGCCCTAAATAAGGTCCCGGTCGCGCATTCCGATTAGATACAAAATACCGTCCAGCCCCAAATTGGATATCGATTGCTTAGCCGAGGCCTTGACCAGCGGTTTAGCCCGGAAGGCAATCCCCAGACCCGCAATACTCAACATGGGCAGATCATTGGCGCCGTCGCCGACAGCAATCACCTGCTCCAGGGATATATTTTCACGCGCGGCCAACTCTTTTAGCAGCTCCGCTTTGCGTTGACCGTCGACCACAACACCCGAAACTTCACCCGTCACCTTGCCATCGACAATGTCCAACTCATTGGCGTATACGTAGTCAATGCCGAGCTTCTCCTGGAGATAATGGCCGAAATAGTTAAAACCACCCGACAGAATCGCGGTTTTATAGCCTAGCTTTTTCAGGGTACTGACCAGGTGTTGCGCCCCCTCAGTGAGCGGCAGAGCGGCGGCAATTTCCGCCAGAACGGACTCATCGAGCCCTTTCAACAGCGCCAGACGCCGGGAAAAACTCTGTTTAAAATCCAGTTCCCCGCGCATGGTAGCCTCGGTAATTTCCGCCACCAGGTCACCGATTCCAGCTCTGTACGCCAATTCATCGATCACCTCGGTTTCAATCAGGGTGGAGTCCATATCGAAACACACCAGTCGGCGATTGCGGCGAAATACAGAGTCCTCCTGAATAGCCACATCCACATCCAGACGCGCAGACAGCTCCATGAAATCGGCCCGCAGCGCGGCCAAATCCTTCGGTGTACCGCGCGCGGAAAACTCCACACAGGCTTTACTGGTTGTCGCATCATCGTCCAGCACATCCAGTGGAATACGCCCGGACAGCCGATTGATCTTGTCGATATTCAAGCCGTGGCGAACAGCCACTGCGGTGACCTCGGCGATCTGGCTGGCCGTTACCTTGCGCGCCAATAGCGTCACAATATGCCGGTCCTTGCCCTGCTGCGCCACCCAGTCGCTGTAGCTCTGCTCACTGATCGGTTGAAAACGTACCTGTACGCCGAGTTCGTGGGTGCGAAATAAAACGTCTTTCAATACCGGTGAGGACTCGTATGCTTGCGGCACTTCCACCAAAATGCCCAGCGACAGCGAAGAGTGAATCACCGACTGGCCAATGTCCAGAATATTGACCTCGTACTGGGCCAGTATGGCGGTAATTGCCGACGTTATCCCCGGATTGTCTTCACCGGTTATATTGATCAAAAGTATTTCTTTCACTCGCGCCACTCTGGTTGTTTTACAGACTATACCCGGAGCTTTTAAGGTCCGGAAATTTGATTCCAGGGTGGTATTATAACGACAAAACGGCGGCGCACCGAACCCCGTGAAGTGATTCCTGAAAGCAGTACCCTTATCCACTAGGTTTCAAGGTCACGAATTTTTTCAACCGGTATACGTCGGCTTCGTTTCCGGCTCCCCAATCGCAATTGACATAGCCCTTGCGGCGATAAAACTCACTCACCTTCACATCCGTGGTTTGAACCTGAATCCCGGTAATCCGCCGCCGATAGGCAAAGTCCTCAAACAAGTGCAGAAGTCGGCTGCCAACGCCGTTGTTGCGCAGCGGCGCGTTGACCCACAAACCATCGATAAACAGTGTATTAAAAGCGATATAACCGAATATTCCAGCCACTATGACATCCGTTTCACCGGTCGCATAGGAGGCAATTTTGGCGGTGTGGGATTCTGTGCTTTTGGCGCTGCCGAAGCCGGCGAATTCATCGTGGAGGGCAATACTGTATTCGTCGATGGGGGTGTCCGGTTGAGTGTATTGTAGCTTCATCATTCGTACGTCCTTGTAGTCATGAATAGACGTCATGAATAGTGGTCATGACGGTTGTCGTAAGGCGTTTATTCCTTATCCAAGAGGTACTATGCCACGGGAACAACCGCGAATCAAACAGCGGTATTTGATTTAAGAGTAAAAGGGGTCGGTGACAAATCCTCATCGTCAGGACCCTCTGTACCAGACGCACTCAGTTGTTCAAACATGTCGATTAAATTAACATTTTCATGCCTTCCATGTGCAGCACACTTGCCATCTTCGATGGTGACCTCAAATTGAGCCCCAAGACAGTCGAAACCTATCGGTCCCGTATTATGAAAAAACTGAATATGCATTCCGCAGTTGAATTAACCATACAGAATCAAACTTGAGAATACCATAAATGCCTATACAAACCTTCCTGCTGCAATAAAGCCTGATGATTGCCTTCCTGCACCACCTCTCCCGCTTTCAATACATAAATATTATCGGCGTTGACAACGGTCGACAGCCGGTGGGCGATGACGATCAGCGTTTTCCCCATCTGGTTTTCAATAAGCTGCTGTTGAATGCGAGCCTGGGTACTGTTGTCCACACTGGAGGTCGCCTCATCCAAGACTAATACGGGAGAATCTTTAAGGATAGCCCGGGCAATACTCAGCCGTTGCCGTTGTCCTCCCGAGAGTTTCAGCCCCCGCTCCCCGATATTTTCATCCAATTTCCCCGGCAAATGTTGCACGAAGTCCCGGGCACAGGCGATATCCACCGCCCTTTCCACCGCTTCCCCGCTGGCGTCGCCACTTCCCAAAGCGATGTTTTCCACCACGCTGCCATTAAAAAAGAAGGAATCCTGGGACACAAATGCCACAGATTCCCGCACATCAGAAATTCGCAGTTCGCTAAAGCTTTCACCATCCAGAAAAATGTCTCCACCGTCAGCGTCATAGAGGCGCAAAAGCAATTTAATCAAGGTGGATTTGCCACAACCGGTGGGTCCGACAATGGCCGTGGTCTTACCCCTTTTAAAAGTAAGAGAAATATTTTTTAAAACAGGTGTGTCGGGTCGGTAACCAAAATTAATATTTCTGATGAGAATTTCGCCACGGGCCTGCTCTTTAGCAAGCGCTTTACCTGCATCTTTGTTTTCAATCGGCGCCTCCATTAACTCAAACACGCGAGAGCAGGAATTCCAGCCACCCTGCCCCATTTCAAAAACTCGCCCAAACTGAGTCAGCGGCCAGAACAACTGCCGCACTGCCATTATCAATAAGAAAAAGACTCCAACACTCATTCCCTCCAGCACCGCCGCTGAGCTGGCCATTAGCGTCATGACTGTCGCCCCCATGACGATCACTTCAAAAATGGGTCTATAGGCCGATGTCAGTGCCGTGGCCCGCTCCTTTTCCTTTAAAAAGGAAAGACTGTGCCGCTGCAACCGTTGCAACTGTTCCTGCTCGGCGGTATAACTTTTTATGGTATCAATGCCGTCGAGGCTCTCGACCAATAGCCCCCGCAATAAACTGTTATGAGTGTTTATCGATTTAAATATCGGATCGGCTTTTTTGTTCAAGCTCAGAGAGCCCAGCATCAAAAGGGGAATCGACAATACAATGGCAAATGCCCAAAGAGGCGAGAGCAAGAGCGCGAACATCAGCGCCAGTGCTAGCACCGCCGTACCCAGCTGAATGACTTCCCAGCAGGCGAAAAAAATATGTTCAATTTGATTGATATCTTCACTCAAGATATGGGCAATGTGCAATCTATCGTGATCGCTGAAATAGTGCATCGGAACCTGCTGAATGTGCTGGTATGCCCGTTGCCTTAACGCGTGTTGAATATCCTGGGCCACCCCAATGGTCATGGACTGCCCCTTATACATAAACCATCCCTGTACAGCGGTCATCAACATAGACAGAAGTCCGTACATAAGCACCGGCGTCAATAATCCGGACAAACTCCCTGCCGCCCGCACCGCGACCGGAAGCCGCAATACTTTATCAATGGCCAGCCCGATAAATAAAAATCGGGCCAAACCGAAGATAACACCGACCACGCCAAGGCCGCCGGCAAGTATTAAACGCCCTTTGAAACCTGTCAGATAGGGTTTCAATTTGTCGAACACACCCGAATCGCTTTCACCGCATTCAGTTACAGGCTGGGAGGCTCTACTCTGTTGCATACAAGCACCTGTCATCAAGGTGCCGGCACCGATAAGTCCTGAGGCCAGAACAACACCTCCACCACTGACCAGCGTAAGCGCGCCGAAAGCCACAGCGCCGATTCCGATCGCCGCCGTGTCTTCGAGACGCTCTCGCGGCCAGGCGTCCGCTTCACCCCCATTACTCTCACAGACAGCGATCGCGGCTTGAATTGCCCCCGCCAGCCAGTCCCGCATATCTGCCAGTACGAATGATGGGTTGAACAAAACCAGCACCCTGCCAGTCAGGGGATTAACCGTTGCGCTTTCGATCAACGCGTGTGAGCAAATAGTCTCTTCAACATTGGGGGCGAGGTCGGGCCGGTTGTTTAAACAGGGTATTTGCCAGCGAATGCGCCCGGGAATGGCTGAACGAATGGACATCTCGATGTCATCATTGTGTTCGGAAAATGGCGACGGTTCAAATACCGGCTGCGCCTGCGGCAGACTTTTTCCCCTGCCTTCCCTATAGTCGGCTACATAGACAATCTCATTCATAAGCCCCGATCCGTTAATTCGCTTGCATACCGGGAGCAGGCCAGCTCCCGTTCAAGCTGCTCGAAATTAGTCACTATTTGGCGAAGGTTGTTGGGATTTCTTTTAACGGACGCCGCCTGCAGCGGTTGTGACAGCTGTTGAAGCCCTAAAAAGTCCAGTATTTCAGCTTCAGTCTCAACACTAAACAAATCCTCATAGAATAGTGTTTTATATCCTCGACCACGGCCCTGCAAACGCTGAATCACCCCCTGGAAGAATTCGTCAATAGTATTCGTGTACTCAAAAAAATGTTCGACATCGATCTCAACTTTAATCGGCGGCAGTTGAGCTGTAGGCACATGGTAGTGAGTCCAGCGCCCCTCGGCCAGAGCGACCTGTTCAGAAACGTACATTTTTAACCGGTTGCGCCTGGACAACAGTATTACCTTGACTTGAGGGTCTGCATAAATAGATTCAAAAGCCGCCTCGGGTTGTCTCCAGCCCAGCTTAAACCCCACATACCGGTAATGGAGGGAAGTATCCCATACCCTCTGAACAAAAGCAGCGGGATTCATGGCTCGCTCCTGCAGGGTTCCCAGATCTATCTGACCCTCGCGGTGATCGATAGCGTAATGAATGCCTTTTGGATTAAAAATTTCATGATGGCAGAGAATTAACGGGTGGGAATTGAGCAACGAGCATAAATAATTACTGCCCGTGCGAGGGGCAGTAATTATTACAAATCTGATCACGCAGCGACCAGCTGTAAATAAGGGTGCTGTTGCATCGCCCGCAAATGGTTTTTAACTTGCAACTGTTCCGGGCAGACCAGATAAACGCAGCCGTCGTAGGAGCACGCCAACAACTGATCCCCCAGTCGCGTCAGGGCACTGAGGCCATTGTGGGCAATTGTCACTTTGTCGACCTTGCCAGTGTTCATATCCAGACAGAGTAAGGTACCCCAATAGTCCCCAATGAACACCCGTCGTTCATCCCAGTAACACACGGATTTCAGAGACCGCGAACCCAGTCCATAGGATGCCAGCAGTTTACCTGAATCGAGTTCGAAAATATTTAAAGTAAAGTCTCTGCCCACACTGGCTAATGTTTTGCCATCTGGGCTGAAGTCAAGGTCGTTGATGATTGCGCGGTGCCCCATAAACTGCTGCACAATTTCACCGCCATAGTTCCAGGACCGTAAAATGCCGTCAGCGCCACAACTGATTCCAAGAGAAAAATCGGGGTGCAGGCGCAACGACTTCACCGCACCTTCGTGGATCGCGAGGTGACCTTTCACCTGAAAGCGGGTATCGACCCTGACAATATTACCACTGTAACAACCGACAAATAATTCGCCGCAAAAGGGCTGCGCCCGGCTGACCCGAAGTGTATTAATAGGCCCCTGTTGCAGATTGATTTCCATTTGGTGGTGCAGCCCGCAATCCCGCTTGAGGAAAATCTGCAGACAATGATTGTGAGCGCCCGCGAAAATATAATTGCGCTCCGGATCCGCGGTAATGGCGTTCATCAATATGGCGTCCGCGGGCGCTTCTACCGCCTGCCAGCGCGCACTGTCGGCGCTGAGATGTCCTAAGCGCACGCGGCCGTCGTCACTGACGGTCGCAAATGCCGCTGTGCCGGTACTACAAATGTCGTTAAAGCAGGCATTACCCGTTTTTTTATTACCACCGACTTCTTTGATTAAGCGACCGCTTTTAACACTCCAGGCTTGTACCGTACCGCTAAAGGTGCCGGATAAAATCAGGTTCCCGTCGGGAGACCAGGCCAGGGAGCGCTCCCAGGTCGTGGGCGAGTGTTCCAACCGCGCTTTTTCTTTCAGCGTATGGGCGTCCCAGACAATCAACTGCTGATCATAGGCGGCCGACAGTATGTCACCGCTGTTGACACAACCCGGTGGCGCAACAGACACTTTTTTAATACCCGAACTGTGAGCCTTAATCTCCTTGATCAATTCGCCTCCGGCTGTGTCGAAAATACGGATATACCCGTCATCACAACCCAGCACCGCGCGCTGAAAACCCGGACTGATGGAACAGGTATCCGTTTCAGTGTCAAAAGGCCCCCAGGTATTGAGCAATTCCCCGGACTCGAGGTCCCACACCCTCAAGGTCATATCATCGCCGGAGGAGTACAGCCGCTGTGCGTCGTGAGCCAGCGCCAACACATCTTTTTCATGCCCCTGTAAAATGCACATAATCGCCCCGGTATCCAGGTTCCATACCAGGATCCGGTGATCGCGAGAAGCGGAAACTCCAACGCCGTCGTTCACAAATATAAAGGCTTCCACATCGTCACTGTGCCCGAGCAGTACCTTTTCAGCCAACTGTTTCTGCAGATCCCAGATCACTATGGAATAATCGGAAGAGCAGGACGCTGCACGAGTACCCGAAGCATTCACAGAAATGGAATTGACCAGATGGTGGTGGTAGCCCAGCAAATGGCTTTGCCCGGTTTCCAGGTCAAACCAACCGATAGCGCTGTCGTAGCCGGATGTCAATACAACACTGGAATTGGGGACCATGGCAACCCCGGTTACCGGCCCCCGATGAGTTGTTAAAACGTGTTCCCCCGCGACG
Organism: Exilibacterium sp.; assembly: GCA_037384225.1. Lineage (GTDB taxonomy): Bacteria > Pseudomonadota > Gammaproteobacteria > Pseudomonadales > Cellvibrionaceae > JARROD01. The sequence goes on along the minus strand of JARROD010000073.1, from coordinate 2,285 downwards.
TCGGAGCCCGGCGCCAATGGTTTTAATTGCTGAGCTAAGCCCACGGTGATTGTCCCCGTCAAATAATAGAGCCAATTATTGGTTGTGCGTTTCTCCGCCTGGGCATCCTCTATATCTTCTGTCACACCACTGGTAAATGATTTAACGCCTCCAGCGACCTGAGCGCCCGCCTCCATGGTTTTTTTGGCAACATTTTTAAACATGCCTGAAGGAGAGCACTTGGCACAGGCAAAGCCCAGGGAGAACAATCCGACGACGGCAATAAGGGGTGGCATATCATATCTCCTTTTCAGTAATTGATTGAATTTCAGTGTTCTATTTTTCCAGTTTTTTTGTACCCAAAGCCGTACACACCAAGTGTTGGTGCAGATGCTTGTTGCTAACGGATTTGGAAAACGAGTTGGCGGCCAGCAGAATAAGCCCGGGAATGCCAAACACGCCTTTTGCAGCCGTACCCAACACAGCGTGGGTACAACCGGCCACTACCTTGCCATCGGCCAACAGACTGGCGCCGGGGGTAATGGTTTTTTCCGCAATAAGCTTAATCAAATTGGTGACATGGGTGGAACCATTGGACGCATTAAATACCGCTTGATCGTTTTTAATGTCAATTGTCATTTTTCAATTCTCCGGGTTTTAGCACCTGTGAAGTTATTGCTCAGCAGGCCTTTAGGGCTGGCACTTCTGGACTCCCCGTACATCGGGCAGCAAATGCCCCATCTTCACTTGTTTGGTATACAAATAATTTTCATTTTCCTCAGACGCATCGATGTGGTGGGGCACCTGTTCTACAACGTCTATGCCATGACTCTTTAAGCCCTGAATTTTTTCAGGGTTGTTCGTCATCAAGCGCACCTGATCGACACCCAGTTCCGTTAAAATTCTGGCTGCGGTTTTATAATCGCGTAAATCGGGTGGAAACCCCAAAGACTGATTGGCTTCCACCGTATCCAAACCCTGTTCCTGTAATAAATAAGCCCGCAGTTTGTTGGCCAACCCTATGCCGCGACCTTCCTGGCGCAAATATAAACAAACTCCAGTGCCTGCGGTGATGATCTGGTCCAGCGCCAGCTTTAACTGTGGACCACAGTCGCAACGGCGCGATCCGAATACATCTCCGGTCAGACATTCAGAATGAAGTCTCACCAATACAGGTTCATCACCGCGGATGTCCCCGGCCACCAACGCCACGTGATAATCGCCGGTGCAGGGATCTTCAAATAACTGCATCGAAAAGATGCCCGAGTCGGTGGGCATACGCACAGAGCAACCCGCCTTTTGCAGTCCTGCCCGACTGCGTCGAAATCTGAGCAACTCCGTAAAATCTATACAGGCCAAGCCGTATTCACGGGCAATTTCCCGGAAGTATTCAGCGCTGAAACCTTCCCGGCGGCATTGAATCGGCGCCAGTACACAACAGGCGCCCAGTTCTGATAATCGACATAAATCTGCCGCACCATCCACCGCCGTCGCCGAAGCAAAAACACCCCCTAACCGGGTGCGAACAATATCGACACCCTCGACAGCGGACAATTGAATTGCCTTTTCAGCGGAATAGTGTATGGCATTAATTATTTCCGCCAACGGCTCCGGACCGATCTGATTGAGTATTAATCCACGCTCAACATCTTTGCACTCTTGATTCTCGACATACTCTGCAGAGTGAATTTCCACATTGGAATCTAAAATATGAATGTGGTCTGGCGGCAGAGCCGCAATGAGTTTGCCGCTTCCCCTGCCGAGCAGGAAACCCAGACTTTCATCGCTGACGTGCTGTGCCGATTGAATAAAATACGCTTGCAAATGGGGGTTGAAATTTTTAATAAATACGACAATACGCCCCTGCCGCAAGTGCTCCTTCGCCGTGTGAATACTAGTAGTTTCTGACCGCAATTCCATTAACTCCCTTTTTCTATGCGCTTATTTATTATCGCTATTTGTAGAAATCGCCTGCCGCAACCACACCCTGTTTTCCATAGCTACCAATCAACAAAACAGGCTGTGGCTCCCTGAATAATTCAAGATAAGATCATTAGATGGATGTACCCAGAGCGTTTGATATTTAGGTATAGTGACGGATACAAGTGCTTTACCTGGATTTAGTCTAGGGGAAGCCACTCCATTTGCAATAGCACAAAACTTTATTCAAAAAAATGAAAAGTTTTTAGGGACGTGCACGAAATAACTTCCGGCCCCTTTATCAGTAATAAAAAGGGGTTTCGAGGCGCCCGTCTGGTGTCGTTGCGAAAACGCCGGCATAGTGGGCCTACGTCAAGTTTTCGCAA
>JARROD010000072.1:0-17587 GCA_037384225.1 Exilibacterium sp. | reverse complement strand
GGTATGACACCAATCAAGGCGTTGCGCTGAGTCTACCCCATCCTAACCGGTCTATACTGCCAAATGCCTGGCGATCAACGGGTCCGAAAGCTCACTCATTTCACCCTTGGCGACAATGCGGCCTTTCTCCATCAGATTGAACACCTGGCCCACCCGGCGCGCATCCGCCGCTGTTCCCCACACAAATTTCCACATCGAACCCCACAATTTGGCGTTGCCTGAACAGTGTAGGCGGTATACCATTCTTTGGTTTGTAAAATATACATGTAATTATTAAAATAAATTGCAAAATTTACATGTAAAAAATACTTGTTTATTGGTTTTTATACTTGTATATTTCACTTAAACACAGAAGGCAATGACCAAGTTACTCTAATAGGGTCTATATATGTGGCGTAAAATACAGATGGAGTTAGCTGCCTGGTATCGGCGCGATGACCGCAAGCCGTTAATTATCAGGGGCGCCCGGCAGGTCGGTAAAAGTACCCTGGTGCAACTTGCTGCAGAACAACTTGGGCTGAGGCTGTTAACAGTAAACCTTGAGGAGCCAACGCCTTTGGCAGCACCCTTGGCCAGGGGCGATATAGACGAAGTGGTACTGTCGCTGGATTTGCACTTTGATGTCGATCTGCGTAAAAATTCCTGCCTCCTGTTTTTCGACGAAATACAGGCCCGTCCCGAGGTGATAGCCCTGTTGCGCTATTTTTATGAAAAGTATCCTCAAATAGCGGTTGTGGCCGCAGGCTCCCTGCTTGACTTCGAACTCTCCGCACCAGGTTTTTCCATGCCGGTCGGACGCACCGAATTTCTCCACCTGGGGCCCATGAATTTCGAGGAGTTTCTGGCTGCGACAGGCCAACAACGATTACTCAATTATCTTCAAACTTATTCTTTGGCTGATGAATTTAACGAGACAGCCCATCTGAAACTATCCGAGTACTTGCGGCACTATCTGTTGGTTGGTGGTATGCCTGCGGTGGTAAAGCACTGGGCAGAAACCGCCGATTTGAACGAGGCTTTTCGTCTCAAGAGCAATCTCACAACGGCGTTTGCGTTGGATTTTCACAAGTATCGCGGAAAAGTCGATACTGGTCTATTGACTCGACTTTATACCGCACTGCCGGCTATGGTCGGTCGTAAGATCAAATATAGTGAAATGGCGCCGGACGTTAGAGTAGAAAAAACGAAACATGCACTGCAACAGCTCTATCTCGCCCGAATTGCTTATGGCGTTAACCACACATCGGCGCAGGGATTGCCGCTCGCCGCCACACAAAATCCCAAAGTTGCCAAGCCGCTTTGCCTGGATGTCGGATTGATGTTATCTCAACTCGGACTCTCCCCCTCAGCAGTTCTCGAATCGAGAGATATTACCTTGATCAATGAGGGTCAGTTAGCGGAGCAATTTATCGGCCAGCATCTCCTTTATAGTGCTCCTGTCTATCGAGAACCCGCACTGTATTATTGGGTACGGGAGGGAAGATCAAACGCAGAGCTCGATTTTGTAACCGACTGCGCTGGAAGGATATGCGCTGTCGAAGTCAAGTCTGGTAAAGGCAGCGCTTTGCGTTCGCTACACCAGTTTATGATGTTTCATCCGCAGGCAATCGCCGTGCGTTTCAACGGCGAAAAACCGGTTTGCTCGAAAATTGATGTGAAGCTCCCCAACGGGTCGGCAGCGTATAAACTACTGTCCTTACCTCATTATTTGGTAACGCGCCTGCCGCAGTTAGTGGAACAGTTGTAGTACCTGGGTTGCGGGGGCATAAAGATGTCCCTCCAATGAAGCGAAGGGACACCAGCAACACACTTAAAGCGTGAAAGAAACCCGCAGATAGCCCACCACACCCGGCAGGTCGTGCACCACCGGGCTCATATTGACGGAGCCGCAGGCCTCACAGACGGAAGGCTCGTTGTCGAAGACATTGTTGGCGCCGAAGGTTAGCGTCATTTCGCTGTCCCGCAGTGCTTGACGGTACTGAACCTGTAAATCGGTATAAATCTCAGAATCCAATACTTCGCCGGAAGGCTGGTCCATATCGTCCACGTAGCGCAAAGTGAGGCCCGCGCTCCATTGTTCGTAATTCCAGTCCAGGTTGGTGGTCATGCGCCACTCGGGGAAGGCGCGCTGGAAAGTCTGGGCGGTAATGGTTCCGGTGAGATCGTTTTCGGCGTTGGAACCATCAGGGGTCAGTGTCAGCTCCGTATAATCGTCCAGATGAGAGGCGTTAACCCGCAGGCCGAAGTGGCCCAGATCCGTTTCAGGCGCGCTGTAGTTCACCGCAATATCGGTGCCCGAAGCCTCTATGCCACCGATATTTTGCACGGTTCTTCTCACCAGGTTGATAACGCCGGAGTCGCTGCGCTCGACACTGCTACAATAGAGTGGGTCCAGTGTATCGATGCAGGCTGTAATAATGTCACCGGCGTCGCGCACTTCTATGGCATCGTCAACTTCAAGCGCATAGTAATCCAGTGACAGGGTCAGGGCTTCAATCCAGTTGTATTTGTCGACCCAGGATGGGCTGTAGACAAAACCGAGCGTGTAGTTATCCGAAGTCTCTGCTTTCAGGGATTGATTGCCGGAGGATACCGCTCCGAGTTGCGGATTGGGCTGGACCATATCTTCCGGCACGTCTAAAGCCGCGCAATTGTCGATGATATTTTGTGGTTGTGGGGTATCCCGACCGCCGTTATCACTTCCAACAGTGGCGGAAGCATCGGAACAGGGATCGGTGAATTCGAAATCCTCGCGGGCCTGACCGCCGAAAAGTTCACCGATTCCGGGTGCGCGAATACCGGTGGAAACGGAGCCGCGGACAGACAGATCTGCATAGGGGCGGTAGAGTAAACCCACCTTGTAGGTACTTTCCGTACCGATGGTACTGTAGTCCGAGCTGCGCGCGGCGAGGCTGAGTTCGAGGTAGTCGGCACCGCTCACACCGGCCAGCAGCGGAACGCTGACTTCACCGTAGAACTCGGTAACATCGAAGCTGCCATCGGTGGAACCCGCGGGAATACCGGCTGTTTCGCCGTTTTCGGCAATCGGATCGGCGGTGTATGAACCGTCGTGTTTGCGGTATTCAAAACCGGATGCAAACGCGAGGGGCCCCGCCGGCAGTGCGAGAATTTCACCGGTGATGTTGCCGGTATAGTCGATCAGCGATTGTTCGCTGGAGTCGTGTTGGACATAGGTGACGAAATCCAGCATTTCCTGCGTGATTGAACCTGTGCCGTCGGGGCCCTGGCCGCCGAACAGGTTAAAGGGCACGCAGTTGGGCGTGGCTTCACAAACGCTGGGATCTCCCAGTGCCACGGCCAGCCTGGCGCCGTTGAAAGCGCCGGTTTTTTGTTGCGTGCCGCGGTTGTCGCCGTAGCTGGCGGTCAAGTCCCAATAATAATTGCGTTCATTGACAGTAAATTCACCCTCGAAGCCGGCGCTGACAAAGTAGGTATTGATATCCTGTTCAAAGATACGCGGGCCCGCTTCCAGCGGTCGGCGGCCGAAAAATTCCAGGGTGCCGTCTGCCACCGACAGATCCCGACCAAAGGGGTTATATCTCTGATCGCCATCGATAACGATGTCTTCCATCAGTGGGTTGCTGCAGCCGTTTCCGAAACACAAAGGTTCAGGCGCCCCCATCGTGGTTGACTGACGGTTGGTATAAGCGGCCTTGCCGCTAAAGCGCAGGGTATCGGAAATGTTTTGAGTAATTTGCGTGTAAAGGTTGACGCGCTCGTTGGGTGTTTGTAGAAAATTGTAACCCGGCCCGTTAAAGTTGAAGCGATCGACGTCAGTAAAATTGTGAAAATCGTCGTTATCGGGGTTATTCGGATCGAATACCGGGATATTGCCAGCACCGTCATTTAAAACACCCTTGTTAAGTGCGAGGTTGGCATTGTCAAAGACGGGTCCCAGGATAAATCGCCCCTGCGGTGTAAAAGATGAGCAACCACCGGCTTCACAACTGGTAGCAAACGCTGTGGGAAAAGCCGACTGCTTGCGGTCGGCTGTCTGTATGCTTTTTTCTTCCGTATAACTGGCGCTGAACACAAAGTGGGTGGTGTCGTTGCCGCCGCCCCAAAGCGCCGAGTATTCCGAGGCGTCGCCATCTTTTTCGGACAGGTAGTTACCGGTTTGAGCGCTGAACTTAAAACCGTCGAAGTTGCTGTTGGTGATAATATTGACAACCCCGCCGATGGCATCCGAACCGTAAATGGCCGAGGCGCCATCCTGAAGCACTTCAACGCGCTGGATAATATTGGCCGGCAACGTATTCAAGTCGACGGAGTTTGGCACACCGGATGCCGAGGCGCCGGCGACCCAGCGTTTGCCGTCGACCAGCACCAGGGTGCGTTTGGCGCCGAGGTTGCGCAGCGAGACCTGTACCGCGCCGGCGCCGATACCGGATCCGTCGGGAGGAAAACCTGAATTTCCCGGCACATTAAATTTTGTGTTGATTGCCGATCCCGTGGACGGCAGTTGTTGTAATATGGCGCCGAAATTTGTTAGTCCGGTGCGGTCGAGATCGGTTTCGGAAAGTTCTACCACCGGCGCGGGTTCGTTAAGCGGATTTCTATGAATGCGTGATCCGGTGACAACGTGTACTCTTTTTTGTACTCTTTTTTGTCCATTATTTTGGACATGGGATTTTCTCTCCACAGGTTAGGTGCTTATTTTTAACCACACCTGTAGACGAGCCGCGGTGTTTTTCCCCCATAGAGTCAATCCGCTATTTAGGGTCAAACATTTAATATTCTTTTTTAGGCCCCGGCGCTCGATTGCCGGGGCGGCGGGATTAACGGCTGGCAACCAGGGTGTTGTCTATCCAGTCGTTCACAAGACTTTCCAGTACGTTTAAAGGCACGGCGCCGTTGCGCAGCACGACATCGTGAAACTGGCGGATATCAAACTGATCGCCCAGTTTTTCCTGAGCGGTGTGCCGCAGTTGCAGAATTTTCAGCATGCCGATTTTATAGGCTGTGGCCTGGGACGGCATAACGATATAGCGTTCGATCGCTTTAACAACGTCGCCCTCGGGGTTGGGGGTGTTTTTTTGCAGGTAATCGATGGCCTGTTGACGGGTCCACTTTTTAGCGTGGATACCCGTGTCCACCACCAGTCGGCAGGCGCGCCATAATTCCATCGCCAGGCGGCCGAAATCGGAGTAGGGGTCTTCATAGAGGCCCATTTCCTTGGGGATGTATTCGGAATAAAGGCCCCAGCCCTCCACGTAAGCGGTGTAGCCCCCAAAGCGGCGGAACTTGGGTATACCCTGCAACTCCTGGGCGATGGCGATTTGCATATGGTGACCGGGAATACCCTCGTGATAGGCCAGCGCCTCCATTTGGTAGGTGGGCATTTCGGACATTTTATACAGATTGGCGTAGTAGAGTCCCGGGCGCTTGCCGTCCATGGAGGGGCGCTGGTAAAAGGCTTTGCCGGCGGATTTTTCCCGGAACGCTTCCACCCGTTTGACATTCAGTTCGGCCTTGGGTTTGCGCAGAAAAAGTTCATCGAGACGGCTTTTCATATTGTTGATTATGGCCGTGGCTTGCTTTAGGTAGGTTTGCTTGCCGGCTTCGGTTTCGTCGTAATAGAACTGCTTTTCAGTACGCATAAAGGTGAAAAAAGCCTGCAAATCTCCATTAAAACCCACCTTTTCCATTATTTCGCGCATTTCGTTCTGGATCCGCTCGACTTCGGCGAGGCCGATACTGTGGATATCATCGGCACTCATTTCTGTGGTCGTGGTGCGGGCCAGGGCGTTGTTATAAAACGCCTCACCCTCGGGGAATTTCCAGGCGCCGTCGCGGTTATCGGCGCGCTTTTCCAGCTCCCGGAGGTAACCGATAAGTGTGTCGTAAGCGGGTTTGACCTGCTCTTTTAAGGCGGTTTGCGCTTGCAGCATCAACGCCTGGTGTTTTTTCTCGGGCAGATTCAATGCCGTTAGTTTGCGCTTGAAATCCGCGTAAATAGCGCTGTCGTGTTCCTTATCGGCGCCGTCAAACGGTGCGCCGCTGATAATATTTTCGCTGTCGTTGATCACGTAAGGGAAGACAAATTTAGGGGCGATGATTCCCTTGTCGGCGCGGGTTTTTAGCCCCTCGATCAGTTGTTCAAATAGTAACGGCAAAGCGTTTAGACGGCTAATATAGGCCTTGGCGTCAGCTTCGTTGTCAACCGTGTGCTGGTTGATCAGCAAAGAGGGGGGCAGTGTGTGAACACCGAACATTTGGTTTACCGGATAATTGTGGTAGCGCCACTTATAGTCGGCAATTTCTTCTTCCAACTGCTGTTTTTGCAGCCGGTAACTCAGCGTCGTGCCCGCGTCCATTTGCGTCGGGTCCAACTGCAGCAGGCGCTGGAGCTGATCCTGCTTTAGTTTGTGGGTTTCTGCCTCAAACGCATCGGTAATCGTGTCCCATTTACCGTAATCGGTTTTGATACCCAGATAGGTTTGGTTGATGGGACTGCGGGCGAGGTCTTCGTTGAAAAAGGTTTCAAACAGCTGCTGGGCCCGGGCGGAGGTATCCTGCTGTTGTATAGATTGTTCAACAGATGGTTCAACCGATTGCGGCATCTGGTTGCTAAGTTTTCCGGCATCGGGCCCGGTGCAGGCCTGCAGCAGGGCAGCGGCGGTCAGGGTTGCCAGCACAGTGCTTTTAATCGGTGTTTTGCGGCGCGATGGGATCATATTTTTATCCGTAGATTGTGTTTTGATGAGTCTATGTTACGAGTCCATTTTTACGAACCTATTTTCACAAGCTGTGACGTACGTAACTTCCCTTTCCTCAAGGGCACTAGTGCCCTGTCCCGCCATTAAACGCCCAATCAGCGTTGCCGTGGGCTTTCACAGCCCGCGAATGGCCCAGCCCTTTGCAAGCAGGGCAACGCCGCTGTGGGAGCCCACGGCAGCGCCCTAGCGCCAGCGTTCCCAGGCGTCCATGACTTTACGGCTATAACGGAAGCTGCCATAGCTGCCGTTGTAGCGCGCCAGCGCTTCGATCCAGCGGCCGTTGGCTTTGTCCAGGTAATACTTGAGAATGGTGCAGCCGTATTTGAGATTGGTTTCCAGGTCGATGAGGTTATCGTTGGGACGACCGATTTCATGTTTCCAGAACGGCATCACCTGCATCATGCCCTGAGCGCCGACCGAGGAAACGGCAAAGCGATCGAAACGACTTTCCACCTCGATAACGGCCAGCACCATCTCCGGCTGTAGATTCGCGCGGGTGGCGGCGAGGTGCACGCTGCGCAGCAGCCGCAGGCGCTGTTTCGGATTTTCCAGAAACCGCTCCAGACGCCCGGACATGGCCACCAGCCAGACTTCGGCGTCAAAGCGATCGGCAAAACTGTCGGCGCCGGCGATGGTGTTTTTCAGCAGCCGGCGCAGGTCTTCATCCACAGGCGCATGCGGCTGAGCCTGAGCCTGGCCTGGTGGGGCGGCGAACCAAAGGTAGAAAAGCACTAGCCGGAGCAGCGCCGGGGCCGACTTCGATAAGGCGGCTGTCATTGATGCGGATGCCATGCCTGAAAGGTTTCCGCGACGCGGGCTAGGCCCGCGTTTCGCGCCCGGCGTCGCGCTGTTGCCGAGGGGGCGTTTGTTGCAGCATTTTTGTTTGTAGAAAGGTGAGCAACGCTTGTTCCTCTATATCCTGGCTTTCGGGGTCGCGGCGACCTTTGTATTCAATGGTTCCCTTTTCCAGACCGCGGTCGCCGACGACGAGTCGGTGGGGAATACCCATCAGCTCTGTATCGGCGAGCATTGTGCCGAGGCGAGCTTTGGATTCGTCCATAAACAGCACATCGTAGCCTTGCTCCCGTAGCGTTGTATACAGGGTTTCGCATTTGGCGGCGACGGCGGCTGATTTGTGCATGTTAATCGGTATCAGGGCAAGCTGAAACGGCGCGATGGGCTCCGGCCAGATAATGCCGTTGTCGTCGTGGTTTTGTTCGATGGCGGCGGCCACGACTCGGCTAACGCCGATACCGTAGCAGCCCATGGTCATCACCTGCTCTTTGCCTTGCTCGTCCAGCGCAGTGGCTTTCATGGGCTGGCTGTAGACCTTGCCCAATTGAAATATGTGACCGACTTCAATACCGCGCTTGATCTCCAATACACCTTTGCCGTCGGGGCTGGGATCGCCGACGACGACATTGCGCAGATCCTCGACCCGAGTGATGGCGACATCGCGCTCCCAGTTGACCCCGGTTAAATGATAGCCCGGTTTATTGGCACCGCAGACGAAGTCCGCCAGCGCGGCTGCGCTGCGGTCGACGATGACCTCGATATTGAGGTTCACGGGGCCCAGGGAGCCGACGCTACAGCCCAGCTCCCGTTCGATTCGCGCCTGGGGGGCGAAGGTCAATGGGGCGGCGATGCAGTCAAGGTTTTCAGCTTTTATTGCGTTGAGTGTGTGGTCGCCGCGCAGCACCAGCGCAACCAACGGTTGTTGTTCGTCCTCAATGGCTGCGCCGAGTACAATCAGGGTTTTTACCGATTGCTCGGCAGCGACGGACAAAAATGCCGCAACGGCCTCAATGGTGTTTTGACCCGGCGTTGCCACCTCCGCTACCACCTGACTCGGGGCGGGGCGCTGTACGTCGTGAGGCAGGGCTTCTGCCAGCTCCACATTAGCGGCGTAATCGCTGCCATTGCTGAAAGCAATGGCATCTTCACCGCTTCCCGCCAGCACGTGGAATTCATGGGAGGCGGAGCCGCCTATGGCGCCGGTGTCGGCCAGCACCGGGCGGAAATCCAAACCGACGCGGGAGAAGATGTTGCAGTAGGTTTGATACATGAGATCGTAGCTCTGCTGCAGCGATTCCTGGGTGATATGAAAGGAGTAGGCGTCTTTCATGATAAATTCCCGCGACCGCATGATGCCGAAACGGGGGCGGATCTCGTCGCGGAATTTGGTTTGAATCTGATAGAAAATGGCGGGTAGTTGCTTGTAACTTTTGATTTCACTGCGTAGCAAATCCGTGATCACTTCCTCATGGGTAGGTCCGAGGCAGAAATCGCGCTTGTGACGGTCCTGCAGACGCAGCAGCTCGGGGCCGTATTTAACCCAGCGTTTGGACTCCTGCCACAGTTCGGCGGGCTGTACTATCGACATCAGCACTTCCTGAGCGCCAGCGTTGTCCATTTCATCACGCACTATCGCTTCAACCTTGCGCAATACTCTGAGCCCCAAGGGCAGCCAGGTGTAGAGGCCTGAAGCCAGCTTGCGGATCATGCCGGCGCGCAGCATAAGCTGGTGACTGATCACTTCTGCATCAGAGGGGGTCTCTTTCAGTGTGGCTATTAAAAAATGGCTGGCTCGCATTGTGGTAAAAGTCTCTTTGTATATTTCTTAAGAACGCTATTCTAAAGTGGAAGGCAGGTGTTTCGCCAATCCTAATTTTGAGGTTATGCACATGTTTGAACTACACCCCCAACTTCAAAGTGACACCGTGGCGCTGGGTAATTTCCCATTGTCACTGGTGCTGCTCAGTAAGGATGCCAATTATCCCTGGTGTCTGCTGGTGCCCAGGCGCACAGACATGCGGGAGATTCACCATTTAGAGGCAGAGGATCGGATACAACTGATGCGGGAGTCGTGCCATCTGGCAGAAGTGATGGTGGCACTGTTCAGCCCGGATAAAATGAACGTTGCCGCGCTTGGCAATCAGGTGCCGCAGTTACATTTACATCATGTGGCCCGCTATACCAACGACCCTGCCTGGCCCAACCCCATTTGGGGAGTGGTCCCCGCTATCACCTACACCGACCGCGAGCTGACCGACCGGGTGTCGCGTTTGCGCAGCGCCCTGGCAGGAAGTGATTTTGAACCTGACCAGGGCAGGTTCGAGCAGCTGTAAATTAGCTGGAGGCGAATTCTTTCAACTTTTTCAGCGGACGCACTTTAACCTGGATGCTGGCCGGCTTGGCGGCAAAGACGGTTTCTTCCCCGGTAAACGGGTTGATGCCTTTGCGGGCTTTGCGGGCTGGTTTTTTCACAGTGGTAATTTTCAGCAATCCAGGTAAAACAAATTCGCCGACGGCACGTTTCTTTATATGGCCTTCAATGACCTGAGACAGTTCGTCCAACACAGATTGAACCTGCTTTTTCGACAGTTCAGTGGCTGCAGCGATCTCGTTGAGAATCTGGGTCTTGTTGTAACGCTCTTTGACTGCTTTCGTTTTGTTCTTGGGAGTGGCTGCGGCTTTTTTAGCGGCGGTTTTTGCAGCTGGGGTCTTTTTTGCTGGGGTTTTACGAGCGGCCATGCGTGGGTCCTTTTGTGTCTGGAAACCAGAGTTAATAAATTTAGGAGGTATTTCAATTCGGTTTGATTTCAATATAGCCGGATAACATCCACTACAACAGTCTGTGCGGTGTATATCAATCTATATATAGCTCAAACCTCAAACCCAAATCAAAGGGATGCAGTTGAGACATATACATCAAACTTCACATCAAACCTCTATATTTATAGACTAAAAATAACCGTATCACCGGTTGAGCCTATATATATAGGATAACTCTAACCTGAGCAACAAAAAAATAATAAAAAAACCCTGTAAAAGCTTTTTTTCGACGAATGACTCATTTTCAGGGACTGAAAAATTTGTGTGGCGCGGGTATGACAGAACCAAGTCGCAGAAACAGGATTGCAAGGCAATCACAGGCAAGAGACGCAGGTATTGGTCCGGAGCTCGGGTGCGGCGGTGAAAAATAACGGCGGGAGGAGAAACAGGCGGCTTTCTCGATACTTAGGGGTAGGTTATAATGGCGCGCTTTTTCGAGGCTGTCCGGACTATCATGCCTTGGCAAGTCAGTGATGTGGTCGAAATTGAGGCTATTTCAGGGCTTTTTTAATGCTGCCAGGGCTTTTGAAAAATGCGAGTGGCTTCGTGGGCGCTGAGTTATAACTGACTGTACTTATAGCCATTGGTCGGTAGTTGTCAACGCCATTAGCAAGTTAACTGTCAAACAGGTAACAACGTAGACTGTAATTAGCGCTTTTCCAAGGTGAAATCTTATGCCGATTTACGAATATCAATGTCAATCCTGCAACCATGAGATGGAAGCTTTGCAAAAAATGAGTGATGCTCCGTTAACTGACTGCCCAGCCTGTGGAGCGTCTGCACTTAAAAAGCGGATTTCCGCGGTTGGTTTTCGCCTGGCCGGCAGCGGTTGGTATGAAACCGATTTTAAATCCGGTAACAAGAAGAATCTGGCCGGCGATAGCGGAGGCGGAAAAGACGGGGCGCAAGCGACTAAAGATAGCAGTAAAAATAGTGGCGGGGCCAAGTCTGAGACCGGTGGCGCCGGCAAAGGGGATGGGGGTGGTGCCGCCAAATCGGCCGGCGGTAAGGCTAAAAGCAGTGAATCGGCTTGAGTTAGCCACCCTTGCAAATTGAAAGTTGCAAAGTGAAAGTAGACGTTAAAACAGGAATATTTTATGCGCACTGAATATTGTGGCGCCCTTGATGCTTCATTTATAGACCGGGAAGTAACACTATGCGGGTGGGTCGACCGCCGCCGCGATCACGGCGGTGTGATTTTCATCGACCTCCGCGATCGTGAGGGCATCGTGCAGGTGGTGTTTGACCCGGACGCCCGGGAGGATTTCGAGCGTGCCGATCACGTGCGCAGCGAATATGTTTTACAGGTGAAGGGGCGCGTGCGTGCGCGCAGCCCGGAAACCGTCAACCCGAATATGGCGACCGGTGAAGTGGAAGTGTACGGGTTGGGCCTGGAGGTGCTCAATGGAGCCGAAACGCCACCGTTTCAACTCGATGAGCATATCGCCGTGGGCGAGGATGTACGCCTGAAATACCGCTATCTGGATTTGCGCCGCCCGGAGATGCAGAGTCACCTGCGTTTGCGCTCCAGAGTAACAACGGCGATTCGCAACTTCCTCGACCAGCACGGTTTTCTCGATATAGAAACGCCAATTCTGACCCGGGCTACCCCCGAGGGCGCGCGCGATTATCTGGTGCCCTCGCGCACACACGGAGGCAAATTTTTTGCGTTGCCGCAATCGCCGCAACTGTTTAAGCAGTTGCTGATGATTTCCGGCTACGATCGTTACTATCAAATAGCCAAGTGCTTTCGCGATGAAGACCTGCGCGCGGATCGACAACCGGAATTCACCCAGATCGACCTGGAAACCTCGTTTATGTCGGAGTCCGATATCATGTCGGTGTCAGAGGCCCTGATTCGCGAGCTGTTGCGTAACCTGATCGGTGTGGAGCTGGGCGAATTCCCCCGCATGACCTACGCCGATGCCATGGCGGCTTACGGTTCCGATAAGCCGGACCTGCGGATTCCGCTGCGATTGGTGGAGATCAAGGATTTGATGACAGAGGTGGATTTCAAAGTGTTTTCCGGTCCCGCCAACGATCCCAACGGGCGTGTGGCAGCCTTGAAATTGCCGGGTGGCAACGACAAACTTACCCGCAAGCAGATCGATGATTACGGCAAATATGTCGGTATTTACGGCGCTAAAGGACTGGCTTATATCAAAGTCAACGATGTCGACGATCTGGAAAACGGCCTGCAGTCTCCGATTGTGAAGTTTCTCCCCGAGGCTGTGCGCAGTGCAATTTTGCAGCGCCTGGAGGCGAAAAACGGCGACCTGATCTTTTTCGGCGCCGACTCCGCCAAGGTGGTTTCAGAGGCGCTGGGTGCGCTACGCTGTAAGCTTGGGGAGGATCTCAACCTATATGACCGGGAGTGGGCGCCGCTGTGGGTAGTCGATTTCCCCATGTTCGAGCAAGAGGGGGATGGTAGCTGGACACCGCTGCACCATCCGTTTACAGCGCCCGCCTGTTCGGCGCAGGCGCTGGCGGAGAATCCGGGAGCGGCGCTGTCCCGCGCTTACGATATGGTGCTTAACGGGACAGAACTCGGCGGAGGCTCCATTCGTATTCACGATCAGGCGATGCAAAAAGCTGTCTTTCAACTGCTGGATATCGGCGTCGAAGAGCAGCGGGAAAAATTCGGCTTCCTGCTCGATGCGCTCAAATACGGTGCACCACCCCATGGCGGGTTAGCATTTGGGCTGGACCGCCTGATTATGTTGATGACAGGGGCCCACTCCATCCGCGATGTCATCGCTTTCCCGAAAACCCAGACCGCGGCGTGTCTCATGACCGATGCTCCGGGTGCAGTGGACGCTGGACAATTGTTGGAACTCAATATTCGCCCGCATAAGCCGGGGTCGACTTGAGGGTTGCCAATGCGTGAATAGATAGACATAGACTTAGATACTGAAAATCGGAGATTTTTATGGCAGGCCACAGTAAATGGGCGAATATAAAACACAGGAAAGCTGCCCAGGATGCCAAACGAGGCAAGGTATTTACTAAAATTATCCGCGAACTGACCGTTGCGGCAAAACAGGGTGCAGCCCCGGAAGATAACCCGCGGCTGCGGGCGGCGATCGATAAGGCGCTCAGCGCGAATATGAAACGCGATACCATCGATAAAGCCATTGCCCGCGGGGCCGGCGATGCCGGCGGTGAAAACTACGAAGAGCTGACCTATGAAGGTTATGGCGTCGGCGGCGTCGCCGTATTGGTGGAAGTGCTGACGGACAACCGCAACCGCACGGTGGCGGAAGTGCGGCACGCCTTTAGCAAACGTGGCGGCAACCTGGGCACGGACGGTTCCGTCGCTTATTTGTTTTCCCGCAAAGGGCAGATGACGTTTGCCGCTGGCACCGACGAAGAACAGTTGATGGAAGCAGCGCTGGAAGCCGGCGCCGAAGATGTGGTGACCAATGAGGATGACTCGATCGATGTGACCACTTCATTTGAGGACTTTCTCAATGTCAAGGAAAGCCTTATCGCCGATGGTCTGAAACCGGAAAACGCTGACATTACCATGATACCTTCGACCTCCGTGACGTTGGATCTGGACGGGGCGGAAAAAATCATGGGGCTGGTGGACATGCTGGAAGATCTGGATGATGTCCAGAATGTTTATACCAACGCCGATATACCCGACGACATCCTGCAACAGATGGGTTGATGCTGCTGTCCATGTGTGTGCATTTTTCACTGTCCGGCGGCCTCGGCGGCCTCAATAGAGACTTATTATTTATTTATGGCCATTATTCTGGGGGTGGACCCCGGTTCGCGTAAAACGGGATTCGGCGTTATCAATGTAGTGGGCGCGCGTACTGAATATATCTCCAGTGGCGTTATTCGTGTTCCGGATGTGGATCTGCCTGGTCGTCTCAAAGTTATTTTTGACTCAATCACTCGTATTATTGACGAATACTGCCCGCAGGAAATGGCTATTGAACAAGTGTTTATGGCTAAAAGTGCCGGTTCTGCCCTGAAACTGGGGCAGGCACGGGGCGCGGCGATAGTGGCGGCGGTGGCGCAGGAACTGCCGGTATCGGAGTATGAAGCCCGTAAGGTGAAACAATCCGTTGTCGGCAACGGCGCCGCCGATAAACTTCAGGTGCAGCACATGGTAAAAACGCTGCTCAAGTTGCCCGCTACGCCCCAGGAGGATGCCGCCGATGCATTGGCGGTGGCTCTGTGTCATTCCAATACGCAACAGCATTTGATCAAAGTGGCCAGTGCGCGAACGTTTCGCCGCGGGAGAATCATCTAGTATGAGTGTCAGGACAAGTATGAGTGTCAACACAAGTGGGGAGCGCGCGGGAATATGATTGGCCGTTTGACAGGGATTCTGGCAGAAAAACAACCGCCGCTGCTGCTGCTGGAAGTACAGGGCGTGGGCTATGAAGTGCAGGCCCCAATGACAACCTTTTATCGCTTGCCCGATCTCGGTGGAGAAGTGACTCTGCATACGCATTTTTCCGTCAGTGAAAACCTACAGCAACTCTTTGGTTTCGCCGATAAACGCGACCGGCAGTTATTCCGTGCGTTGATCAAGGTCAACGGCGTTGGGCCCAAACTGGCGCTGGGTATCCTTTCAGGTATGGAAGCCGATGACTTCGTCCGCTGTGTGTCGGAAGACAATACCGCCGCGCTGGTAAGAGTACCGGGGGTTGGCAAAAAAACCGCCGAGCGCTTAGTTGTGGAAATGCGCGATCGCATAA
Organism: Exilibacterium sp.; assembly: GCA_037384225.1. Classification (GTDB taxonomy): domain Bacteria; phylum Pseudomonadota; class Gammaproteobacteria; order Pseudomonadales; family Cellvibrionaceae; genus JARROD01. The sequence goes on along the minus strand of JARROD010000072.1, from coordinate 2,514 downwards.
AAGACTGGAATATGGCTGCTTCACCAATTGGGGAAGTTGTGGTGGAAAATACACCTGTAGCGGGTGTCGGGCGCGAAAGTGACAGGGTGGCAGAAGCCGAGAGTGCGCTGGTGGCACTGGGCTATAAACCGGCGGAGGCGGCCAAACTGGTGGCGAACATATTAAAGAAGCAGGACAATGGCACGGAAACGCTGCGCAGCGAAGATATGATTCGCCTGGCCCTGCGCAGTGCGCTACCGTGAGATGCTGGTTTTTAGGGTAATTAGGCCATGATCGAAAAAGACCGCTTGATTGAAGCTGTCGCCAAACCGAAGGAAGAGTTGCACGATCGTGCTGTTCGCCCTCGGTCGCTGGCGGATTATATCGGTCAGCATACTGTTCGCGAGCAGATGGAAATTTTTATCGGCGCGGCAAAAAAACGCGGCGATGCCCTCGATCACACACTGGTATTTGGGCCGCCCGGGCTGGGTAAAACCACGTTGGCCAATATTATTGCGGCCGAAATGCAGGTGGACTTGAAGACCACTTCCGGACCGGTACTGGAAAAAGCCGGGGATCTGGCGGCGTTAATGACCAACCTGGAACCCGGCGATGTGCTGTTTATCGATGAAATTCATCGCCTTAGTCCCATGGTGGAGGAGGTGCTCTACCCGGCGATGGAAGATTACCAACTGGATATTATGATCGGGGAGGGGCCGGCGGCGCGCTCCATAAAACTGGATTTGCCACCCTTTACATTGGTGGGGGCAACCACCCGTGCCGGTCTGTTGACCTCACCGCTACGCGATCGTTTCGGGATTGTACAGCGCCTCGAATTTTACAATGTTAAAGATTTGACTCATATTGTCTCGCGCTCGGCGCGTTTAATGGGTATAGAAATGGATGAGGCGGGGGCGGTGGAAGTGGCGAAAAGGTCCCGAGGCACACCGCGTATTGCCAACCGATTGTTGCGGCGTGTGCGGGATTACGCCGAAGTGAAGGGCGATGGTGTGGTAACTTCCGCCATTGCGGATCTGGCACTGAATATGTTGAATGTGGACGAGCACGGCTTCGATCACATGGATCGTCGCCTGTTATTGACACTGATCGAGAAATTCTCCGGCGGTCCGGTGGGGGTGGAAAGCCTGGCGGCCGCTATCAGCGAAGAACGCGGCACAATCGAGGATGTGCTGGAACCCTATTTGATCCAGCAGGGGTTTATTAGCCGCACTCCCCGCGGGCGTGTGGTAACTTCCCACGCCTACCGACATTTTGGACTCACGGTTCCGGGTAATCTGTCCGATGGGGATTGATGGGGTATGAGGGAATTTTTGCTGCCACTGCGCGTCTATATCGAGGACACCGATGCCGGCGGTATCGTCTATTATGTGAACTATTTGAAGTATATGGAGCGTGCTCGTACGGAGCTTATGCGAACTCTGGGTTACCACAAACCGGCAATTCTCGATGAAGGCCTGCTATTGGTTGTGCATTCAGCACAAGTCAACTATCTTCGCCCGGCAAAGCTCGATGATGCGGTCACTGTGTCCGCCGGTATTGCCCGTGTAGCGCGCACTTATATGGTTTTTCATCAACGGGTGTGCCGCGCAGAACAAGTGCTGTGTGAAGGGGATATTAAGGTGGCCTGTGTAAAGAATGTCGATTGCGTTGAAAATAGTATGAAACCCGCGGCACTGCCGCGGGAGATGTATCAGGTTCTTAACGAATACGCTGAAGGCGTTGGTTGAGTGAGCAATTTATTAAAAAGTCGGTAATAACCGGAAAATCTGTCGTTTGGGATCGAAAAGCCTATGAGCCAAGCTGACCCTTTATCCATTTGGGGATTGATTGCCAATGCAAGTGTGCTGGTGCAATTCGTTATGGCATTATTGTTTTTAGCCTCACTGGTATCCTGGGTAATGATTTTTCAGCGTGGTATTTATCAGCGCCAGGCGCGCAAGTCATTTGCCGCGTTTGAAAAAATATTCTGGTCCGGTATTGACCTCAACCCGCTGTTCAGGCAGGGCAATAATCGCAGTGTCAACGGCGGTATGGACGGGGTCGAGAGTATTTTTCGAGCGGGTTTTAAGGAATTTACCCGATTGCGCCAGCAGGTAGGCGCCGATCCCGATGCGGTGATGGATGGTGTGCAGCGGGCCATGCGGGTCGCCCTGGCCCGGGAGGAAGAAAAGCTCGAAGCCAATCTTCCCTTTCTGGCCAGTGTTGCCTCCGTCAGCCCCTATGTGGGGTTGTTTGGAACGGTCTGGGGGATTATGAATTCATTTCGCGGTCTGGCCAATGTGCATCAGGCCACGCTGGCGGCTGTTGCACCGGGTATTTCTGAAGCGCTGGTGGCGACCGCGATGGGGCTTTTTGCCGCAATTCCAGCGGTACTTGCCTACAACCGTTATTCCGCCCGGGCGGAAACGTTGAGCAATGGGTATGAAACTTTCGCCGATGAGTTCTCTTCCATTTTGCACCGTCAGGTGCATTCCAAGTAAAATTATCCAGGTCAGCAAAATATGGGAAAGAAAA
>JARROD010000071.1:4712-35695 GCA_037384225.1 Exilibacterium sp. | reverse complement strand
CCTTCGAGTGCTACTGGCCCGATTACGGGCTGAGTCTTTTCGACGGCCCACTTAATTATTGTCGTACCTTTGGCCGTGAGGCTCCTGTGGTGCTGGAAATCGGTTTTGGTATGGGCGACTCACTACTGCGTATGGCCGCGGAAGAAGCGGACAAAGACTTTATTGGTATCGAAGTGCATCCGCCCGGTGTTGGGCGTCTGATTAATAATGCGGGTAAAGCCGGGCTGAGAAATCTGCGGGTTTATATGGCCGATGCGATCGATGTACTGGAGGATTGTATTGCGCCGAGCAGTATTGCGCGCTTGCAGTTGTATTTTCCCGACCCCTGGCATAAGAAAAAGCACCACAAGCGCCGCATTGTGCAACCGGAACTGGTGCAGTGTGTCCGCACCCGATTGCAACCTGGCGGCATTTTTCATCTGGCCACAGACTGGGAAAATTATGCGGAGCATATGCTGGAGGTTATGAATGCCGCTGAGGGCTTTGAGAACCAGGCAGCATCGGCCCGCTACTCGCCGAGGCCGGAATACCGCCCAGTCACTAAATTTGAGACACGGGGTGAACACTTGGGCCACGGGGTATGGGATCTACTGTTTGTGCGCACGGTTTGACCGATATTGATCAAGAAACCCCAAAACAGGTTACATTTGCGCCTGCTGGTGTTCCAGTTCTTCACTTTTACTCAACCAGTGTTCCTCCGCCTGTGACAGTTGTTGCCGCAGGCTGCCCTGCTGTATCAACAACGCCTGTAATTGTGGGTTTTCCTCTTCGTAGAGGCTGGGGTCAACCAGTTTTTGCTCCAGGGTGGCCAGCTCCGAGGTTAGCTTTTCCATGGCTTTTTCCAGGCGTTTAAGCTCCTGAGTAAGGGGCTGAAGTTTTTCACGCCTGGTCGCGGCCGCCTGGCGTTGTTCGCGTTTGTCGGATTTGGATTGAGATCCTGTGCGGCTGTCAGTAAGGCGTTTTTGCGAAGATTGTTGTTGCGGCTGACCGTCCTGATCCCTGCAAGACATCCAGCGCTGGTAGTCCTCCAGGTCGCCGTCAAAAGGTTCCAGCTTGCCCCCGGAGACAAGCAGAAAGTCGTCCACCGTATTGCGCAACAGATGTCGATCGTGGGATACGACAAGTATCGCGCCTTCAAACCCCTGTAATGCGATTGTCAGGGCGTGACGCATTTCCAGGTCAAGGTGGTTGGTCGGTTCGTCCAATAATAGCAGGTTGGGTCTTTGCCAGGTGATCAGAGCTAGAGCCAGGCGCGCTTTTTCGCCTCCGGAAAAATGTTGGATGACTTCAAAGGCCCTGTCGCCGTGAAAACCGAATCCCCCCAAAAAAGAGCGAATAGCCTGTTCGCTGACTTTTGGGCTCAGGCGCTGGAGGTGCAGTGCGGGTGAAGCCTCCAAATCCAGCGCTTCAAGCTGGTGCTGAGCAAAATATCCGATAGCCAGGTTTTCACCGTCGACTCTTTTCCCCTTCAGCAACGGCAACTGGCCGGCAAGGGTTTTAATCAGGGTTGATTTACCGGCGCCGTTGGGGCCGAGCAAGCCAATCCGCGATTCGGGCAAAATACTAAAGTTCAACCCGCTAATCAGTGGAATATTGTTATAACCAATGGTCGCATCGGTAATGGCCAACAGTGGAGTTGAAATTTTTTCCGCGGCTGGAATTGAAAAATTGAATGGCGAGTTAATATGTGCCGGTGCGATCAGCTCCATGCGCTCGAGTTCTTTCAGCCGGCTTTGCGCCTGGCGGGCTTTGGTGGCTTTGGCGCGAAAGCGGCGGACGAATTTTTCTATTTCTCCTATCCGTTGTTGCTGTTTTTCGAATGCTGCCTGCTGCTGCGCCAGGCGCTGCGCCTGTTGTTGCTCAAAAGCGGAGTAGTTGCCGTTGTAGGCGATCAGAGTATGACTTTCAATGCTGACAATATAGTTGATAACATTGTCGAGGAAGTCCCGGTCATGGGAAACAATGATCAGGGTGCCCGGATAGGATTGTAACCATTTCTCCAGCCACAAGGTAGTATCCAAATCCAGGTGGTTGGTGGGCTCGTCCAGCAGCAGCAAATCGGAGGGGCACATCAGCGCTTGGGCCAAATTCAATCGAATGCGCCAGCCTCCGGAAAAATCGCTCACCGCTCTGGCTTCATCGCTGGGGGTGAAGCCCAGACCGTGGAGGAGTTGCTGAGCGCGTGCAGTCGCCGTATAACCGTCGACGATTTCCATCTGCCCGTAGAGTTTCGCCAGTTCTTCGCCTTCGAATTGCTGGCTGTCGATGGCTCGCTGCAGGCGGCGGAGTTCCACGTCGCCGTCGAGAATATAGTCGACGGCGGTGCGATCGCTGTTGCGAACTTCCTGGGCCATGTGCGCAATACGCCATTGCTTCGGTATATTGCACGATCCGGAATCGGTGTGAAGTTGCCCGAGCAGCAGCTTGAACAAACTCGATTTACCGCTACCGTTTGCGCCGATGAGCCCCACTTTTTGCCCCGGATAAATGGTGAGGCTGGTGTTTTCCAGCAATGGCTTGGAACCGCGCTGCAGGCTGATATCGAGGAGAGTAATCATGGCGCACACATTATTGTTAACATAAAAAAACCCCTGGTTGAGCCAGGGGTTTCCGACATTTCAGGGCTGGTTAGTGAGTATTTCCCGGCTCGGCGTCAAACAGACTGGGGATGGAGCCCGACGAGCTGGTGGAGGTGACGGTACGGCTGCCCCCAGAAGATTCAGACTTATCCGAGTTGGGCTTGGCTGCCTCCTTTTCAGTGTTGGTGGCCGCAGCGGTGCTGGCAGTTGAGGACTCTTTATCACCGACTGAAGGCTCTTTACCACCGGCTGAAGGCTCTTTACCACCGGCTGAGGGCTCGTTGTGGGGCCTTTGGTCACGGCTGTTGCTTTTTTCTCTGTGCCACCAGCTGAGGACCCTTTACCATCTCCGGCTGAGGACCTTTTACTATCTCCGGCTGAGGGCCTTTTACTATCTCCGGCTGAGGGCTCTTTACCACCACCGGAGGCCGGTTTTGATTTGACAGCGGTCAGCGGTTTAGTGGTTGCGGCAGGTGTGGACGCTTTCGCTTTTTCATCTGTGGGCTCGGGACTTGTTGGTTTTGCCGCTACTGAGCCACGGGCTTTGGGTGCGGCTTTCTTGGGTTTTGACTTTTCGCTCACCGCGGGTTTAGCTGCCTTTTTCGGTTCGGCGGCTTTTTTTGCAGCTTTTTTCTCGGCAGGCGCTACTGCTTTTTTGGACGCGGTTTTTTTAGGGGATTTCTTTTCGACGGCCTTTTTGACTGCGCGTTTGGTCCCGGTTTTAGCTTTCCCTGCCAGGGCTTTTTCCGCTTCTGCATATAATTTGGCCATATCATCGGCCAGCTTTTTGGCTTCTTTGGTTTCTGTGAACTTGAGTTTTGCTGCCGCCAAAGTGGCTTTGGCTTCCGCTACCGCCTCCCTTTGCTCGCTCACTGCGCTTTTGGCTTTGTCCAGTCTGGCGATAGCAGCGGCGGTTTTCTTGGATTTTGCATTGGCTGCGGCCGCAGTCTGCTTGCCGCGCAGAGTGGCTAGTTTTTTGTTTTCACTTCCCACGGTTTTTCGGGCTGTGATCACACCTTTCTCCGCCGTGGCAATCTGTTTCTCGCGGGCTTTCTCCAGTTGAGAAGACAGCTTGGCAATTTGTTGTTCTAACTGTGCGATTGAGTTTATTGGTTTTTTCTTGGCGGCCATGGCGGTGTCCTATAGGAGTGAAAATGTTTGGATACTGGCGCGAAATAATAACAGCTGTGATAAACTCATTCTATGATTCACTGTGTAACGTGAATTGAACCAAAGGCCAGCATATAACTTCAATTTACGACACTTAAAATTCCCCTCGAAAGCCGCTTTAAAAGCAGTTGCGGCACAGACTGAATCGAAGTGAAGCAGACAATGAAAATTTACCTGAAATTAATGATTTTTGCATTGGTGTTGGGGTTGGCGGGACCCTTTTTTCTAAAACGCCCAGATGGTCGACCCTGGTTGGAGGTGGATGATTTCCTCCCCGATATGTCGGCGATAGGAGCTCGAGCCGAAAACGGGTGGAGTTGGGTGGTTGGAAGGGTGGAAGATGCGGTTGGGGAGGAAAATCTGGATTTGCCCTCGGGGAAGACCAAAGTTTATAAATGGCGTGCCGCTGACGGCAGCTGGCAGTTTTCCGATAAACCACCCCCGGAGGGGGCCGAGGAGGTGTGGCTGGATCCCAGTGCTAATGTGATGCAATCCACACCCTTGCCCACTTCGGTGAGCCCCTCGGGAGAAAAAGAGGATGCTAATCCTTTAAGTAATGGTATACCATTGCCCCTCAGCGTGGCACCTGGAAAGGTATCCAAACTAATGGATGACGCTAAAAATGTTCAGAAACTCGTTGAACAACGCAATCAGAAACTGGAAGATGCATTTAACGATGCTCGGCCTTCAGACGATTAAAACTCAAAATATATAAACAGGAAAAGTTATGAAGCCTTATGTGATAATCGGTCTGATGACGTCAGTGCTGTTGGCAGCTGGCTGTAATCAGAAAGAGCAAACCCCTGCTAGTGAAGCCAGTGCCAAGGAGCCCGAGCTCAATACATTGGAGCAAAAGGTTAGTTATTTGTTCGGCTTTGATATTGGCCGGCGTTTCAAAAGCGACGATATGGAGCTCGACATAACAGCACTCACACTGGCACTGGAAGACGCCAAAAGCGGTGCTGAGCCTCGCTTGAGTCAGGAAGAAATTCAGGTGGTTATGAAGACCTTCCAGGAAAAGCAGCAGGCCAAACGGGCCGAGGCGCATAAAGTTGTCGCCGAGGCCAATAAGAAAGAGGGCGAAGAGTTTCTGGCAGCCAATGCAAAGAAAGAAGGCGTGGTGACCACCGAAAGCGGGCTTCAGTACAAAGTGCTTAAAGAGGGCACGGGGCCAAAGCCGACAGAAGATAGCAAAGTATCAGTACACTACCGTGGAACATTGATCAACGGCACCGAGTTTGACAGCTCTTACCGCCACGACAAGCCGGTTTCCTTCCCGGTCAAAGGGGTGATCGCCGGGTGGACCGAGGCGCTGCAGTTGATGAAGGAAGGGGCAAAGTGGGAACTCTATATTCCCTCAGACCTGGCCTACGGTCCCGGCGGTACAGGTAGCCAAATAGGGCCCAATTCAACACTGATATTTGAAGTTGAACTCTTGAAAGCAAACGTCGAGTAATCGGTATTTAATTGTCAGAAGAAAAAGCCACCGTCGGGTGGCTTTTTCATGCCCCCAATAATGACGCGGTGTCAATGCCGCTATATTCGGTAGGCATTCCCGGGCTGTCAGCGTTTCAGCCTGTGAATAAAGCCGTTGGATGCTACCGCAACAAATTCACCCTCGGTGTTGCTGAATGAAACCGCCACGACAGCCGCACTTGTGGGTTTCCAGGCCTCGCGCTTGGGAAGCTTCCAACGGGCCAGCTCCCGTATTGATCCCGTATTCCACAGCTGTACCACCTGATCGGGTCTGCCCGTGATCAACAGGCTGCCGTCGCGGTTAAAGCGGGCAGCGGTAAAACGCATTCCCCGGCGCAGCTTTTCCGCCGCCAGCGGAATTTGTCCCAGTGCTTTTCCGTTCCGAGTGTTCCATATTAACGCCCGGTCGTATTTACTGGTCGATAGTGCTGTAGTGCCGTCGCCGCTGAGTGCTACCATTTGTACATCGTCCTCGTGGGTGACGCGCTGCAGCGCGCGCCCTGACTCGAGGTCCCAAAACACGGCTGTATAATCTTCAGAGCCGGTCAAGGCAAAACGTCCGTCTTCGCTCAAATCGACACTGCGCACGCGATTGCGATGGTGCAGGCTGCGCTCTACCCCACCCTGTACAGCGTTAAACAATACTGCGGTATGATCACTCAGCCCGAGTAGTGCGTAGCGGCCGTTATGGGACAATGCAATCGATAAAACCTCCCCCGGTGCGCTCCAGAAGCGCTCTGGGTTGCCGGTATTGACATCCCAAAGTACAAGCGTGTGCGGGTCCGCTGTCATTGCCCACCGGCCGTCAGGAGAAAAATCCAGTGATAGAATTGTTGTTCTTTCGCTCTGCCGGTGATTCCAGTTAAACAGGCGCTCGCCGTCATTGGTTCGCCAGAGACTGCCGCCATGATAAACAGAGCCGATTGCCGCAAATCCGCCGTCGCTGGAAAGCGCTGCCGCGTGAATCCCCTTTGCGGCAGCTTCTATACTAAAAATGGGAGGATTGTCGTTGAGACACCCCTGTAACAAAGCTGTGGTCGTCAGCCCTGCCAAAAAATTTGCCAGTGTTGCATTTCGCATATATTTATCGCGCTATCTTTCTCGGTGGCCACTCTCTAAAGACTAGTCGAGAAATCGCCGCTTTGCGGCACGGCTGCACCGTGGAGCGGATGGCGCTACGCTAATCCATCCCCCTACTTTTGTAAATAACGGGTCCGTAATACGGCTTTTTTAATGATTTAACTGCAGTAATGTGCGCCCGCCAAGCTGGGTAATGGCGGATTGAGGTAGGAAAATACTTGTGCCCTCAGGCAACCAGCCCTTTGTGTGAAACATGCAGGACGGCGATCATGCGGTCCTCTGCTTCAAACCGTGTTTCAAGAACTTCGCCGAGTTTTGAAAGATCCTCTTCCAGCGTAGAAAGATCGTCAGTCTCTTGGTATTTATCGTTAAAATCGAGTACGTATTCCGTGGTTGTATCGACAGTGGAGTAAAGCTGCTCGGCTTCTTTCAGCGCTTCGGCGTCGTTAAATTCGCGGCCTTCGCGCATCAATTGGTCATAGACTTCAAAGTGGCCGGCAGAGACGTAATCGACGAGAATCTGGCAAAGCTTCTGCAACTGGGGACCCTGGTCGCCGTCGCCATCCCCTGCTGGCATCTTGCAATATTGCACCAGCATATCCTGGCGCTCCTGCAACCAACGATCGATGATATTGCTAACCCCGCCCCAACGTTCTTTTGCGGTCTCGCAGTATTCTAGCATGGTGATACATCCTTAACTTTATACTTCTTTTTTTGCCCTGGTTTTACCCCTGGACAAATAAAAATTGTCTAAACGAAAAAGTTAAAACCAGCTCAGTTTTGGTTCCCCTTTCCTGTGCCAGCAGGTCATTGCCAAGATAGGTGATCTGCTTCCTGACAGCAAGGCTAAACTTGTCTTTTTGTTGTAAAAAATGCCAAAACGCGGCGGAGAATTGAGGTGAGTCCACCTTACTGTGCTTCTAATAAGACATACCGGTGGACTTTAGCTTAAAGGGGCTATCCCCAGCGCGGCGGTTGGCGTACCAATTGCCATAGGTTGGTCGCGATAAGTCCCACAAATGCCACCAGGGTCCAGCCGGGTATACTCACTCCCAGAAACGTCCAGGAAACTTCAGCGCAGTTGCCATCACCGGCGAGCAGTACATCGAGTGCTTCCATTAAGGGAAAGGTATCGATGATGTATTCAAGGCTGGGACCGCAGGCCGGCTTTAAGTCTTCGGGCAGACTTTGCAGCCACAGATGCCGGGCGGAAAAGCCTGCCCCAATAATACCCGTGATAATGCCTAATCCGGCATAGAGACGCCGGCCCAGCACGGATGGATTGTGCAACCAGGCCACTAATGCCACCAAGCCGACGGCGATTACAAACACCCTTTGGGTAATACACAGGGCGCAGGGGATCATCTTCATGAACTCTTGCATATACAACGCTGTGAGGATGAGGCCGCAACAGCCGAGAAAAAGAATGAGGTTGGTTTGTCGAATACTGGGCACGCTTAGTTATCCTTATATATAAAACTACAGATATTGTGACGCTGGTCTGCGCCATTTTATCCGTTCTTTAAGCTACAGCAATTCTGGTTGTTGCTTTAATAACCCAGTGTACCCGGGTTTATGGGAGCCAGGGTGCCTATTGGGCAGCCTTTCCCAGCCGCTGCCGGCGATTGTCTACACTAGATGATATAAGTAGGCAAGACAATAGATTGCAAAAAGCGACCAAATAGTCATAATTGGGTTTTAGTACTCTTGCTCTTATACAAATAGAAACCTATACCTAAATCTCAAACGCTTTGGGTATATATATTTTGATTATTGATTAGATTGGATGAAGCATTAGTGAGATTCACAGACATTGTGAAAAATGTATTTGAATATAAATCCTTTCCGTTATTGTTTGTGCTGCTGGTTCCCTGCCTGACGACGGCACAGGTCGACACGGCGGAAGGTCCAGCACTTAACAGCAAGCGGGCAATTTACATACCCCTCAAACCCCCGTTTGTGGTTAACTACGGGGGCATCGGCCACTTACAATATTTGAAGGCTGACATTTCTGTTCGGGTGGAGGATGTGGATGCAGCCAATTCGGTGCGGCACCATATGCCTTATATTCGCAACAACCTGGTATTGCTGCTCAGTCGTCAGACCAGTGAAGATATGGAAACACAGGAAGGTCGAGAGCTGCTGAGGTTAGCCGCACTGGAGGAAATCCGAGGTATTTTGGAGAGTGAGGACGGTAGAAACGGTGTCGTCGATTTATATTTCAACAACTTTATCGTCCAAAAATGACACGGCAGCGGCTATCGCGGTAACTTCTATGCCTTCGTTTTTGCGCCTAGCCAAGCGGGCGCCTCAAAACCGAAAACGGGAAGTTATTCCGTGCTCGTTCCTAAAAGAACTTGGCCCCTGTATTCGGCGCGGATTTAGGGAGCTTCGGAGCAGTGACAGTTTTGGTATTGTGTATAGTAGTTTTGAAGGTACTCATCGAAGCTGATTTTATCTGTCGATTCGGCTAGCTTCTGCTCAAACAACGATGACTGAGCCATATTGCGAAAGCGCGCTTCTGTATCCGCCTCCAGCGTAGTGGACATGAATTGCGCACTGTGTTTCAAAGCCTGGTTCATGGCCAAACGGTAAAAGGGGATATTTTGATCGCGCATATCCTGGAGAATTCGGGCTGAGGGAGTCAAGCCGGGGTCGCTCATCTTGGACCTCTGAGTGGCCAGAGAATCCCTGTGGGCACTGGTTTCGTATACCGTATCCAGAAGTTTTGCCACGGGTTCAAGTGCGTCGAGCAAGGTATTGCCCCAATCCTTGATATTGTGCTCGCCACTGCAGTTCAACAACGTCATTTGTGGGTCTCGGCCGCTGTAGACAACACGCCTTTGGTTTTCCTGAATGTTTCGGTACTCGGTATCGTCCGTTGGCGGGCTGGGTTCCAGTAGGCAGTAGAGAAGAAATGTATCTAGAAAGTGGGTCTGTTCAGCGCTGATACCCAAGGGTTCATAGGGGTTAAGGTCCACACAACGGACTTCGATGTATTCGACACCTCGTTGATACAGGGCGCCGAGTGCTGTTTCTCCGGAGTGCGCCGTGCGCTTTGGGCGGATACTGCTATAGAACTCGTTCTCAATCTGCAGCAGGCTCGTGTTTAGCTGCTTATAGTTACCATTATCTGAACGCAATCCTATCGCTTGATAAGCTGGCAGGGGCTTGGTGATGGCTCCGCACAGTGTTTGCAGGTAGCTATCCAGGTTGTTATAACAGACCACGAGAGACTCCTGGGCCGAACTTTGATAACCCAAATCACCCATCCGCAATGACGTCGCATAAGGCGTGTAAAAACTGTGCTTATCGGCGTCGAAAGGAACTAACGAATGGTCGCGATTGGCAACAAAGGAACTGCAGACCGCCGGCGCGGCGCCGTACAGGTAAATCAGCAGCCAGTAGTAGCGGCGGAAGTTGCGAATCAGACTAAAGTAACGTTGGGTCGTAAATTCCTGGAACTCTTGCGTACTGTTTTCGTAGTTGTGTAAAAAGGCCCAAAAAGCGTTGGGGAGGGAATAGTTGTAGTGAACTCCAGCTATGGTTTGCATCAGGCGCCCGTAGCGGTGGCCGAGTCCGAGACGATAGACGGTTTTCATGTGGCCGGCGTTAGAGGTACCGTACTTGGCAACGGGAATATTCTCGTCGTTGTCGACCATGCAGGGCATGCTGGTGACCCATAGGTATTCGTTGTCCAGCTGGTGATAAGTAAAGCGGTGAATATTTTCCAGGTGCTGCAACACGTCTTCCACCCTGTGTGATGGCGGCGTAATGAACTCCAGCAGTGCCTCACTGTAATCGGTGGTAATCTGTGGGTGAGTCAGCGCCGAGCCTAGTGCTCTTGGATGGGGAGTCTGGGCCAGTTTCCCCTCGGGGGTGATGCGCAGGCTTTCTTTTTCGATGCCACGCAAACTTCCGGTTATCAGAGGGGCATTGGTGGGTTCGCTCAGTGTTGCCAGCAATTTTTCGGACAGTGACAAAATGGATTCCCCTTATGTTTGGTCGGTGACGGCTTAGAGATGGAACATTGCAGGTCAATGGTGAGATCTCTCTTATTTATCCAGCGTTTAAGTGAGCAGGGTAGCAATTTCGACAAAGGGTGACCCATTTCCTTCAACTTTTCCCGCTGGAGTGGCATCCTTTGACCCGGACGGGATAGAATCTGTGGGCTGCCCAGGTATCAATGTTGATAACCACTCCACATCTATAACTGGTAAGCCTTTACCAGTGACGTCACATGTCAGTAACTTAATTCGTTGACTATAGTCTTTAGCATTAACTTCAAACATCTGATTCAGGGCTTCATCTTTATGAGGGGTTTTATACAGACTGCCGGCATCGCGACCATCCACCCAATCGAGCTGCTTGCTGAGAAACTGTTTGTGTTGATTTTGAAGAATAAAAACCTGGCTCATTGTACCTTTATTAATATCCCTGTTAGGTCCTGTGGTTAGTTAGTAGGCAGTGTGGGTAGGTATCACTTTTTACGTGGATTCTCTCAGTGCAACAAATTGCTGACAATATATCTTGCAGGTAGAACCAAGGAAGTTCGTCGTAGTCCTACTAACGTGGTTTCGCGGAGTGTACCTGGATTCGTTGACATCGGGTAGTCCGCAAGGGCTGAAGAAAAAACAAGACTTTTGCCGTTATAAATAATGATATAGGCGACTTTTTAGCGAAAGTTATCACAGGTTATAGAAAAAATCTGTGTAAGAAGAGTATATTACGTGACAATGTTGTGATTTACGTTTAAGTATAGCTGCTCGCTGTTCGTCAACCCGGCAGATAACTGATGATAAGCATGGAGTATCGGTTGTGACTATCAAAGGGATGGCTGCAAGCCCTCTCACCCATACAATTACACAGCATTTGGGGCAGTATTTTGCTGTTTTGCAAAAAATTCCCGTTGGAAGATGGCGGCAATTGTGCATCATTGGGCTGGCGTTTTGGTTATGTCACAGTCTTGCAGAGCTGTTCTGGCTGGTGGTTCCGGAGCCGGAACTTACGCCTCCCCCGCCGCCCACTTCCCGTTCTGCGGCTAAAAAACCGACTTCCGCCGCGGGGATAGATATTGCCGCACTGAAGGCGACGAATCTGTTTGGCAAGGCATCGGCGGAGCAAAAAAACGCCGTGGCCCAAACGGATCCGAAAATTGACACCGCCGTTGATACCCGCCTCAATTTGATACTGCGCGGCATTATCAGTAGCAACAGTGCCAAGGCGGCTCGCGCCATTATTGCCGAAGGCAGTAAACAGGAGCTGTACGCAATCGGCGATGAACTGCCGGCGGGGAGAGGCGTCAAACTGGCGAAGGTTCTGGAACAACGTGTCATTCTCGACAACAACGGGCGCTACGAATCCCTGTGGCTGTTCCAGGAAGATGATGGGGCAGCAAAAAAACGCCCCTCTGTGAGCCAGACTGTCAAGCGCAAGGCACCGCAGCGCGAACCGCCGCCCCGGGTCGCCGTACAGCAGTCTGCGCAGTCTTTAACGGATGTGATGAAAGTCAGTATAGTGCGCGAGGGAGGTAAAGTGGTGGGGTATCGGATTCGACCCGGCCGCAATCGGGAAATGTTCAATAACTTGGGTCTGAAAACCAACGATGTGGTGACTTCAGTGAATGGTATTGCGCTGGATAGCTCCAGCAAGGCGATGGAAGTTTATAAATCAATGAAAGGCAAATCGACGGCACAATTAGAAAACGACAATGGTCAAAGGGGTAGCACTGGGGTTGTGTTTGACGGCGGGGGTTTATATCGGACCGGTCAGTGCCCAACAGACCTACACAGTCAACTTCAATGATTCTGATATTCAGGAAGTCATCAAATTTGTCGCTGATGCCTCCGGGCGCACATTAATTATCGACCCCCGTGTAAAAGGCCGGGTGAAAGTCATTTCCGACAAAGCCCTGCCCCCTGATGAACTGTATGACCTGTTTCTGTCTGTGCTGGAAGTGCACGGTTTCACAGCGATTGAAATCGGCAAAGTTACGCGCATCGTGCCGCGCAAAGAGGCGCGTTCGGCGCCGGTGCCGGTAACCGATAATCTCACCGGGGTACTGGGCAATGAATATGTTACCCAGGTTATCCAGCTCAGCAACGTGGCGGCGGTGAAAGTTTTGCCGGTGTTGCGCCCGCTGGTGCCTCAGCATGCGCACTTGGCCGCTTATGATCCCAGTAACGCCATTATCGTGTCTGATACGGCAGCCAATATCGCGCGGATCCGCGCACTTATCGAACGCATTGACAAGGCCGCCGTATCGCAGACGGAGTTGGTCCCGCTTGAAAATGCCCAGGCTGAAGAAATCGTCCGTATACTCACACAATTGGAAGGTCAGGACCAAAAAAGAGGGCGTGGCACATCCCAACTGGTGCTGGTAGCCGATTCCCGCACCAACGGCATTCTCGTTAGCGGCGACGATTTGCAGCGCGACCGTATCCGGGAACTGATTCAGCGCCTGGATAAACCCCGTGAGCAGTCGGGCAATGTCCGCGTTGTCTATCTTAAGTACGCCGATGCTACTCAGATAGCCCAGGTGGTGAGTAAAGTGGTTCAGAATATGGGGAAAACCAGCGGCGATAAAAATGCCGCCAACGCCCAGGCCACTATTGAAGCCGATGAAGAAACCAATTCCCTGCTGATTACGGCGGATGTGGGTACACTGCCGACATTACTGGAAGTAGTGGATAAGCTTGATATCCGTCGTGCACAGGTGTTGGTAGAAGCGATTATTGTTGAAATCAGTGACAATGTCAGCAACGCCCTGGGCATTCAGTGGTTGTTTCTGAACGGTGATGAGGGGATCCTTGGCGGCAACTCCAATGCGAGCAACGACGGTGGGTTGCTGGCTAATATTGCCGCCGGCCTGCTGGATCCAGACAACACCAATGAGGGCGATGCCACAGCGTCGGTGGGTTCTGCTATTGCCGGGACGGCGGGCCAGTTATTTGGCTTTGGTAAAGTAGACCAAAACGGAGGTACTTCATTTCTGGCATTGGTCAATGCACTGGATAACAATACGGATACCAATATTCTGGCCACTCCCAACCTGCTGACCACCGATAACCACGAAGCCACTATTACTGTCGGCCAGGAAGTGCCGTTTATTACCGGGCAATTTAGTTCGACGGGATCTGGAGCGGGATCGGCTACTGGTGTAAACCCGTTCCAGACCATTGAACGCCAGAATGTCGGCACCAGTCTAAAGGTAACTCCCCACATCAATGATGGAGAGACTATAGTTCTGGATCTGGTGCAGGAGGACTCCTCTCTCAGTGGGGCCTCGGCCTCCGATGTCATTACCAATGAACGCAAGATTGAGACGCAGACTTGGGCGTTTGTTCCGCAACGATACAACCACAGTGAGAAAGCAGAATTTGCTGGTCTTTATCCGCCCGACTATTATCCGCACCGATGAAGAACTGGTCGGCGCTACAGCGGAAAAATACAAATTTATCCGCAATAAGCAAATACAGGCCCGGGAAGAGGGAACAGATTTTGTCGAGAGTGAGAATCTGCCGCTGTTGCCGGCGTGGAAGCATAGGCAACAACCGGCGAATCCCGCTGTCGAATATCCGAACAGAAACAATTCCGTAGATGCAACCAATCCGGATGGAAATGGCGCACCTCAGAGACTTATCCCCGATTTCAAATCAAACAGCGGTACCGGCACCGGCACCGATGAAAATCGGGAAAGGAGAAGCCCCGATGCCGGGTTGTTGCCGAATTTTTAATCAAACATCCGGGTTGGGTGTGGGAGATTAGATGTGGCAGAGGCTGCAATTGAAAATGTAGTTGAAAATGTTGCTGAAGGCGATGCAGCCGGGGCAGCAGAAGAGCCCATAGTCGGGCATTTACCTTTCAGTTATGCCTCTTCCCATGGCGTTTTGCTGGAAGGCGACGACGTCGTCCACAAACCGGGCATTTCCCTGGAAACGATCCTCGAACTGCGCCGCCTGCTGGACAGGGAATTTACCCTGGTGGAAGTGGCTGATCAGGATTTCCAGCGACGCCTGACGGCATCGTTTCAAAGTGCCGGCGGTGCCGCGCAGCGCGCCGCAGAAGATCTCGGCGACGACTTCGACCTCACCCGCCTGGCCGATGAAATTCCCGATGAGGGCGATTTGCTGGCCGCCGAAGATGACGCGCCGGTTATTCGCCTCATCAACGCCATTCTCTCCGAAGCGGTGCGTGAAAAAGCGTCGGATATTCACCTGGAACCTTTTGAAGACCGTATCGCCGTGCGTTTTCGCGTCGATGGTGTACTGACCGAGGTGCTGTCGCCGAAACCGGTGCTGGCTCCCCTACTCGCCTCGCGCCTGAAAGTGATGGCGAAACTGGACATTGCTGAAAAGCGTCTGCCCCAGGACGGCCGTATAACGGTCAAACTGGCCGGGCATGCTGTGGATATCCGGGTTTCCACCATCCCTTCCGCCCACGGGGAAAGGGTGGTGCTGCGACTGCTGGACCAGGCCGCCGGGGCACTTACACTGTCTCAGCTCAATATGCCGGAAATCGTCGAAGAAGGCTTTTCCCGCGCCCTGTCCAAACCCCACGGTATCATACTGGTTACCGGACCCACAGGTTCTGGTAAAACCACAAGCCTTTATGCCGGGATCAGCCATATCAACGACCGCAGTCGCAATATTCTCACCGTCGAGGACCCTATCGAATATCTGTTGGCTGGTATCGGTCAGACCCAGGTCAATACGAAAGTGGATATGACCTTTGCCCGAGGCTTGAGGGCGATATTGCGTCAGGATCCCGACGTGGTGATGATCGGGGAAATTCGGGATGCCGAAACGGCCTCCATCGCGGTGCAGGCGAGTTTGACCGGGCACTTGGTATTGTCGACACTGCATACCAATACGGCAATTGGCGCCGTCACCCGTTTGCAGGACATGGGTGTGGAGTCCTTTCTGCTTTCTTCCAGTATTGAAGTGGTTATGGCGCAACGCCTGGTGCGGGTACTGTGCGATCACTGCAAGGAAGAGCACCGTTTGACAGCCGCCGAATCGGGGATGATTCAATTGCCGGAAGGCAGCAAGGTCTATCGTCACAAGGGGTGCGAGCACTGCAATAATTTGGGTTACAGTGGCCGTACAGCCATTTACGAGCTGATTGAAGTCGATGAGCGGTTGCGCCAACTGATTCACGAAAATGCCGGTGAGCAGGCCATGCTGGCCCATGCCCGCAAAAAGTATCCTGCAATTATCGGTGACGGACGCGACCGGATTCTCGCCGGTAAAACCAGCCTTGAGGAGGTGTTGCGGGTAACCGCAACAGCCTGATCATGGGAGCCTTCAGTTATCAGGCGCTGGACAGCGCCGGCAAAACGGTCAAAGGCGTTATCGAGGGTGACTCTGAGCGTCAGGTGCGCAGTCAACTGCGTTCCAAGTCCCTGAAACCGCTTAAAGTTCAAGAAACCAGCGGTTCCGGCAGAAAGAAAAGTAAAAGTGGGGAAAGCTCGGGTTTTTCCTTTACGCTTTTTCAGAAAAAATTGAGTGGCCGCGACCTGACGCTGATAACCCGCCAGCTGGCCTCGCTGGTGCAATCGGGCCTGCCGATCGACGAAGTACTACAGACTGCCGCTAAACAATGCCGTAAACCCGCTACTGCGGAGCTGCTGCTGCAAGTGCGCTCGCGGGTAATGGAAGGCCACAGTCTGGCCCAGGCGCTGGGCGAACATCCCAGATCCTTCGACGACATGTACCGCTCCATGGTGCGCGCCGGAGAAAGCGCCGGTTTTCTAGGGCCGGTGCTGGAACGGTTGGCGGATTACGCCGAAAGCAGTCAACAGACCCGTCAGCGCATGAAAATGGCGCTGATTTACCCATTTGTTTTGCTGGGGGTTGCGGTCTTGGTCATCGGGGTATTGATGGCGCTGGTTGTACCCAAGTTAACGGGACTGTTCCGGCACAGCAATGCGGAACTGCCGGCACTGACTCAGGCGTTGATCGCGGCCAGTGATTTCACCGTCGACTACGGGCTCTTTTGTCTAGTCGGTTTTATCGCCGCTATCTGGGGGTTTGGAATCTGGATTCAGGAGCCCAAACGCAAACGGCGCTGGCACGCGCTATTGTTGAAGTTGCCGGTGTTTGGCAATTTGATTCTTGAAGCAGACAGTGCGCGTTTTTCCGCGACGCTGAGTATTCTATTGTCCAGCGGTGTGCCGCTGCTGGAAGCATTGCGTATTGCCGCTTCAGTGATGGGCAATCTCAAACTGCGCGAATCCTGTAAATCGGTTACCACTTCCGTGCAGGAAGGCACCAGCCTCAGTCGTGCGCTACAGCAGGTGGATATCTTTCCACCGCTGCTGGTGCAAATGGCTGCCAGTGGTGAAGCCAACGGCACCCTCGACAAACAGCTGGAACATTCGGCCCGCAACCAGGAGCGGGAGTTGGAACTCATGTTGGGCACCGCGATGGGACTGCTTGAACCATTGACTGTAGTATTGATGGGCGGCATGGTGACCTTGATTGTTATGGCGATCCTGCAGCCGATATTTGCACTTAATAAGATGGTGGGCTGAGCGCTACATTTATAGCGATAAAATGATTTAAAATGAGGCATAAAGCCCTCAGAATTAATCCAGACAATTTTATTGGACATTTGTGATACTAGGAGAGATTAATGAAGAAACAATTTCCACCGCGTCAAGGTGGTTTCAGCCTTGTAGAAATCTTGGTTGTATTGGTCATTATGGGGTTGTTGATCAGCGTCGTGGCTCCAAATGTTCTGGAGCGCGCGGACGAAGCTCGAGTACGGAAGGTTTACGCGGATTTCAAAGCGCTGGAAACCGCCCTCAAACTTTATCGATTGGATAACTTTAGTTACCCCACCAGTGAACAGGGCTTGACGGCACTGGTGGAAAAACCCTCTCTCTCCCCAACGCCCAAAAACTGGCGCAGGTATCTGGATGAAGAACCCATGGATCCCTGGGGGCGCCCCTATTTGTATTTGTATCCAGGGGAAAAAGGCGAAGTGGATATTTACACCCTGGGTGCCGACGGCCTGAGTGGCGGCGACGATCAGAACAAGGATCTCGGCAACTGGGAGGACAACAAAGAGGAAGAAGGCTGATCCGGAATGGGACCCATGGCAAAGTGTGTTAATCGGAGCAGGTCAGGTGGATTTACTCTGATTGAATTGCTTGTGGTGGTAATGATCATCGCCCTGGGCGCCGGGGTTGTATCTCTGGCGGTGGGCGATAAACGCATCAAGGAAATGCGCACCATTGCCGAACGTTTTTCCGCCGTTGCCGAACTGGCGGCGGAAGAGGCCGCCCTGGGCGGCGAACCCATGGGGCTGGAATGGTTGCCGCCGGAGGGGGAAAAACCCTGGCGCTACCGTTGGTACCGGTTTCGCGATGAACAATGGATAGACGCTGACCGGCCGTTGCTGGAAACAGCACTGCCCCCCTATGTCGAGGTCATTTTGGAAGTTGACGGTGTCGAGGGGCAGGAGTCGATCGAAGATGATGACACCACAGAACTGCTCGACGAAGCGATCGAGGGTGTCGAACAAGGTCCTCAACCGGAAATCGTTTTTTTCACCAGTGGCGAAGCGACGCCCTTCGAGCTGGAATTTAACGCTGCCGATCTGCCGGAACATAATCAGCATATTAAAGTCGATTTACTAGGGCGTATTATCTCCACAGGGTTAGTGCTAAGGGCTCATCGTTACAAGCAGCTAAGGGCTCATCGTTACAAGCAGCTAAGGGCTCTTTTTTAAAAGCAGCTAAAGGCTTTACCCTGATCGAAGCAATGGTGGCGCTGGTGATAGTGGGTACGGCTTTGCCCGCGCTGTTGTTTCAGGTGCTTAGCATTACCGACAACACCGCTTACTTGAGGGATAAAGCGCTGGCCCAGTGGGTGGCGCAGAACAAGATGACCGAATTGCGTCTGCTCAAGCGATTGAAGGGGGAATCCCCCACCAATAATGAAGACGGTGAAGTGGAAATGGCGCAGACACAATGGAAATGGAAGGTCAGCTCTGAAAAAACCGATTTCATCGACAGTTTTAACCGTGTCACGGTAACGGTATCCAGAGGCGGTAACAGTGCCACGGAAGAGACGCTGGTTGCGCTCGAAGGTATTATGAGTGAATAGTCGCGGTTTTACCCTGGTTGAAGTGATAGTTGCCATGGGGGTGGCGGCCCTGGTCGCCAGCCTGGCCTATCAGTCTCTGTCGGTAGCGTCTGAGTCCGCCATTCGCACCACTGCCGCGGCGGAGAGAATTAATCATATCGATCGCGCCTGGCAACTGCTGGAGACGGACTTGCGCCACCTTGTGGCCCGCGGTGGTACAGATCCTCTGGGAGGTGGAGAGATTCCCCCCCTTGAAGGTGGCGAAGCAAGCGATTACACCCTCTATTTTGTGCGCGGAGGCTGGGTTAACCCCCTGAACCAGCAGCGCAGTTTACTACAGCGGGTGGGGTATCTGATGGAGGACGATACTCTTTGGCGTTACTACTGGTATAGAGTGGATGGAACCGGCAATGAAGAGCCGCAAAAACTCGATCTGCTGGAAAAGGTAAGCAGTGTCCGGGTCAGGTTTTTACCGGGCACGGCACGGGGTATCGACGAATCTCAATGGCAGGTGCTATGGCCGGTGCGGGGCGGGGATACGAAAGAATTACCGGCGGCGGTGGAAGTGACATTAGAGCTGGAGGATATGGGTGAAATCACACGTTTGTTTGCCCTCGCTTCCGGCTGATCAGCGCGGGGCGGCGCTGATCATTGCACTGCTGATCGTGGCTGCCGTCTCCGGACTGGCAATCGGTTTTTCATCGGATTTTCAACTCAGCTCCGCCCGCGCGGAAAATCGTTGGCACGGCGCCCAGGCCCGCGAGTTTCTCTATGGTGGCGAAGATTTCGGCCTGTTTGGGTTGGCCAATGATGACGATCTCAAGGTCGATACTTATATAGAGGAAGTGGACCCCTGGTCCCAGGGACTTCCCCAGACGCCGCTGGTGGAAATGGGGGAAGACTCCTGGATCGCCGGGACCATAGAGGATGCCCAGAGTCGGTTTAATATCAACTCTCTTGCTGAAAAAAACGGTGGCGAAGGAAATCGTGGAGGAAGAAATCAAAGGGAAAGAAATCGTGGAGGCAGCACGGAGCTGACACCGGCCCAGCGGCGATTTATCCGTTTACTAAGGTGTTTTGAAGATTATCCCGTTGAGGCCTCCACTGCCAAGGAGATCACCAATGCCGTGATAGACTGGTTGGATAAGGACAGCAACCTATCCGGATTTGGCGGTGCCGAGGCCAGTGAATACCAGGAATTTGATCCCCCGTACCGGCCCGCCAACCAATTGATGAAAAGCGCCAGTGAACTGCGTATGGTCAAGGGCATGTCGCCCGAACTTTACGCACTGGTTGAACCCTATATCATCGCGTTACCGAACACCAATACCAATATTAATGTCAATACGGCGTCGCCGGTGATATTGCGGACCTTTAATGTGAAAGATGACTTGAACCCACTGACGGAGCTGGACGCTCAGACCATGGTCGAGGAGCGCGGCGACGAAGGTTATAAAAGCCTGTCCGAATTTCAGCAGGGCACGATTCCGCAGCAATTTTCCGGTGGACAAAACGTCATGGAAACGGAAGGTTTGAGTGTCAACAGCAACTATTTCGTTATTCATGTTTCCGCCCAGATCAGTCGCAAGAGGCGTAATCTCAATTCCCTCGTGGAGCGCAGCGGGGACAAGGCAGAGGATATAAAGGTGGTCCAACGTAGTGACAATAGTTTTTGAAGACAAGTGTTTTTAAAAGGCGCGGAATATACCCAAAGCGTTTGAGATTTAGGTGTGCAGAGTGCGTCAATTTTTGTTCCCCCTTCCTTTAACAACAGGGGCGCGACGACGCTGCATGGCAGGCCCCATGTGAGGAGGAGCAACGCGGCCAGGGACAAAAAGGGGCGTGCTCTGTGCACCTAAATCTCAAACGCTTTGGGTATATAAGTTTGTAAGAGTGAACAGGTTATCAGAACCCTGCGAAGCTATAGTGTTAAAACGCACATTGTAAGCGTTGAAGTAGTGAACCCCTGCAGGGAGAAACCGCCCTGCTGGTTGATTTGCACCGAATACGAAGCGCCTAAACAGGTGTAAACTTGACTTCAACTTAAGTCACTTGTAATAGCTGCTTGATATAGAGTTGTTTAATAGAGTTAAAAGGGGTGAAAAAGCCTAAGTGAATCGGGTAATAGTTGGGCTGACAAATGACGAGGGTCTCTACACCTGGCGCCTGCGTGAAGTGGGGGGCTACTGGCTCGATGATGCGCTTGAGGGAACTCTCGACGAATTGGCCGAATACATTGGCGGCAGGCCCTGCGAAGTGTGGCTGCTGATACCGGGTACTCGGGTGATTACCCACCAGATGGCTTTCTCCCCCCAGGAGCGCAAGCACCTGGTGAGCATTACGCCGTTTCAACTGGAAGATTCGGTGGCAACGGATGTGGATTTACTGCACTTTGCGCTGGCTGCCCCCGGTGAAACCGAAGTGGCCGTCGCCTACACGGATAAAGACTGGCTGACAGCACTGCTGGAGAAATTTTCGGCACACAATGTGGATGTGCAGGTCTGTACGCCGGAGTCTCTGATGCTGCCCCGCAATGGCCCGGGCAGCTGGTGTTTGCGGTTCGATGATCAGGTAACCGTGCACTACGGCGATGGCCTGGGATTTTCCATTGAACCGGGGCTTATCATGCCGGCACTGGAAGCGATGCTCTCCGATATCGACCCCCCGGAGCAGGTTTTATTACTCGCCGATGATAAGTTTGGGCTAACTAACCTCAAGGCCATACTGCCAAGCGAATTCAAGGCGCAAGTGGAAGAGTCGCTTACCGATACCTGGGACAGCTTTGGTCTCGCCGATAATACCGCGATCAATCTGCGCCAGGGTGATCTGGCGCGGCGGCTGCCGATCGAACGCTGGTGGCAGGAGTGGAAAACCGTGGCCATAGTGGCGGGTATCGCGATTTTGATTTACGCCGGTGTGAATATTGGTGGCTACCAGGCTCTGAAAGCGGAAAACGTAAAACTGCGCCAGCAAATAGAACAGGCTTATCGCAGTGTGGTGCCCAGGGGTCGGATCACGGACGCTGAAAAGCAACTCAAATCCAAGGTGAATGCGCTGAAAGGCAGTTCCAGCTCCGGCAGTGCGATTCAGATCATAGGTCGTGTGGCGCCCTTGATAGCTGCCAATAAAGATATATCGGTAAAGAGCATCAACTATGCCGGGAAGCGCAACGAACTGCGCCTCGACCTGCTGTCCAAGTCCTTTAAAGCGCTCGAAAGTTTGCGGGTGGAAGTCGAACAGAAAGGTTTGAAGGCAGAAATGCTCAATGCTGTCGCTCAGGGTGATAGCCAACAGGCGCGTATGCGTATTACCCAGGTTCTGTAACAGGCGATAAATATGAATAAAGTGCTGGATTGGTTTTATCAACGGGACCGGAGTGAACAGATAATACTGGCGTTGGGTGCATTGGTGCTGTTGATATATGTACTATGGTTTATGGTTTTGCAGCCGATGGGAAAAGCGCGCGAGGAACAGCGTCGCATCAATGTGGCCACCGCCGAACAACTGTCGAGGGTTAGAATTCTGGCAGCGGAACTGAAAAGCAGTGAACAGCAATCGGGTGGCAGTGGCCGCCGCCGTCGCGGTGGCGGCAGTATTGCCGAGCTGCTCGACCAAACGCTGCGACAAAACAATCTCAGCATGAAAGGCTTCCAGCCCAGCAGCAATGGCGAAGTTAAGCTACGCCTGGACGGTGTGGCTTTCGACAATCTACTGCAGTGGCTGTACGAACTGGAATCACAACATCAAGTCGAAGTCAGAGAACTTTCCGTACTGTCCGGCAAAAGTGCAGGCATAGTCATAGCCAATGTGCGTCTGTTCAAAGAATAAAAACGAATGGATAGAGGCCTTGTTCAGAGGTTGAAACTCGACGATAAATTCAAATGGATTCAGGACAATAAGTGTGGTATCCGGCATTAATATCAAACTCCTCATTGTGATTTGTGTGTTTCTGTGGCTGGGAATGGTGATATCCAATACCCCCGCCGTTTGGGGTGCCTGGATGGTACAGCAGGCCGGTCCGGTGCAGATGTCGCAAGTATCTGGCAGTCTGTGGTCCGGCCGCGCCGCCGAAGTTGTGCTCAAGGTGGATAGAAAACCGTTTCTGCTGGGCGCGTTGAAATGGGATCTGAACCCATTGTCCCTGCTGATTCTGCGGCCCTGCGCAGATGTAAACCTAGAGGCTGAAGGGCAAAATATGAGAGCCAATCTATGCGCAGGTTTTGGCGGTTTGCAGTTATCCCAGGGGGATCTCAAGTTTTCGGCTGGTGTGTTGACACCCTGGCTGCCAACGCAGATTTCGGGATTGATTACGGCCAGGATCGCCGAGGCCGGCGTCGACAGCCACTTCAATGTGAATGAACTTGCCGGCAACCTCAGCTGGAGTGAAGCCAGCGTTTACAACGGTAGTGAATGGATGGCCCTGGGAGCCTACTCCGCCGATCTGTCTGTGGATGGTAACGGCGGCATAATAGCTGATGTGATTGACCGCGGCGGGCCTCTGCAACTGAGAATGCAAGTGCTTGCCAAAGAGGGCCTGGCTCTTAAAGGAAGTGTTTTGTTACGTAAAGACGCGCCGCCGGCGATTCAGCAATCCCTGCCTCTAGTCGGCGATAAACAGGCCGATGGCAGCTACGCCATCGATATGTCCCTCTGATATTCTTTATCCTTTATTTTAGATAATCCGATAGTACAGGTGGTGAATCGTGTTATTTTCGCGAGCTTACGTTGTGCCGTTATTGATGTGTGTGGCATTGGCGGGCAGGGCCGAGTGGTTCAATGATAGCCAGAATATAATGGGTACTGACGTCAGTGTGACGCTTTGGCATGAAAATGCGCCAGAAGCTGAATCGGCAATTGCCGCCGTCATGGCTGAAATGAAACGCATCGATACAACCCTCAGCCCCTATAAACCCACCAGTGAACTGTTTCAAGTCAATGCCGCCGCCACCAGCGCTGTGATCACCATATCCGCTGAACTGGTTGCTCTAATTGATAAATCGCTTTATTACAGCGAGTTGAGTCAAGGAGCTTTTGATATTAGTTTTGCTTCTGTGGGCCGATACTATGATTACAGGAACGGCCGGCAGCCGGACAGTGAACGGCGGGAAAACCTCCTGGAGGCGATCGATTATCGACTGATAAAGCTCGACCGCAACCAGCGCACCCTTGCCTTTGCCCATCCGCAATTGCAAATAGATCTGGGGGGTATTGCAAAGGGTTACGCGGTTGACAGAGCTATCGCTATTTTGCGCAAACGTGGAGTGAGGCATGCCATGGCCAGTGCCGGTGGTGACAGTCGCGTGCTTGGGGACAAGCGTGGCCGTCCCTGGTTCATCGGTATTAAAAACCCCAGGGCAAAAAAAGAGGAGGTGGCTGTTTATTTGCCGCTCACAGACGCGGCAGTCTCAACTTCAGGGGATTATGAACGCTTTTTTATTGATCGCGAAAGCGGGAAACGCATTCACCATATATTGAACCCCAAAACCGGGCGCTCAGCCAGCACAGTGACCAGCGTGACGATTATTGGCGCGAATGGCTTTGACACCGACCCGCTGTCTACGACAGTTTTTGTTCTAGGGGTGAAAAAGGGAATTGCGCTGCTAAACAGGTTGAAAGGCTTTGATGGTATTATTATTGATCGCGCTGGTAAAGTGCACTATAGCGATGGGCTTACGCCTCCGCAGTAATGATTGTTTGTTAATTACATCTACTAAGATGTGGGCTATGCCGCACAAAAAAAGTTGCCCCCAGTATAAACTTGCCGTTATTTTTATAACAGAACTGAACAGGGATGGATGTATTCGATTGCGCCTTTTAGAATAGAAATTAACGATAGGGTAGAGTTGTTGCTTATATGCGACTGTCAAGTGTAACAATGATATACGTTTGAGATTTAGGGTACGGCTTAAAGCCAAAAACCATCTAAGCTGATATAAACCTGCTGTCGGAAACTGGAAGCCTTCAGGTGAAACAAAAGCCTCAATAAATGACAGAGATTTTACAAAGTGATAAAAAGTGATCGCAAAAGGTGGAAATGCAACACCATGGTGCAGCCGTTGATACTTTGCTTTGGCGGCCTGATGTTTGCCGCTCAAGAGCCTTATGCTCAGAAGGATCTTATCACTGCCGAGCAAAACGTTAGTGAACAATCGCAGACTGGAGATAGTCAAGAGTCTTACAAGATTAATAGTGCCGATAAGAATGGCGTCAATAGTTCGGAGCGTTTTACCGGTTCGAACGATCCCTCCAAAGCAGGCGACAAAAAATTGTCGACTGATCCAAGTATGGCTGATGACGAGACTTTTACAAGGGCTGACGAATTGGCCGCGGGCACCCCTGTTGCGGATACCTGGGTTGATAGTGACGATAACGCCGCCGATAGTGAAGCGTTACCATTGAGTCAGCAGGTGGAAGATTTGAAACAAACCGTGTTGGAATTAAATCGGGATTTATTAATTCTGGAGGAAGAACTGTTGTTTCCCGCCAACACCCAGGTCGCTTTGTTTATTTCCATGGATGTGGGTGAATTTTTTCATCTCGATGCGGTGAAGGTTAAAATCGATGATCAACTGGTGGCCAGTCACTTGTATACCGAACGCCAGGTGGACGCCCTCTATCGCGGTGGTGTGCAGCGTTTGTTTATTGGCAATTTAAAGTCCGGCCGCCACGAAATAACCGCGTTTTTCACCGGCAAGGGTCCCCAGGGCCGAGATTACAAACGCGGTACCACAATCGCGCTCGACAAAGAGCAGGAGCCGAAAATGTTGGAGCTGCGAATTGTGGACTCAACAGCCAAACTGCAGCCCGTATTTGATATCAAAGAATGGCAGTTGTGATACGCCCTAGCCTCTCGATATTGATCAGCGCCGGGTTTTATTTAGCGGCAGCATCATTTTGCGCCCCCAGCGCCGGACAGCCGTTGCAGACAGTTGCCGATCTGCGCTACGGCGTTGTGCTTTACGAATACTACCAGGACCACTATTTAAGTGCGCTCAGTGAACTGATGGTCGCCGAGGCTCGCGGCGGCATCAATGGGCACGGTGATAACCCGCGGCTGCTCGAAGGCGGCATTAGTCTGGCTTTTGGCATGGAGCGTAAAGCCGGTGAAATATTTACTGAGTTATTGGATGAAAGCCGGCCTCTGGAGGTGCGTAACAGCGCTTGGTTTTACCTCGGCAAACTGCGCTACCTGCGCGGTGATTGGGCCGGGGCGGAAGCGAGTTTGAACAATATCAGCGGTGACTTCGAGCGAAAACTGGTGGCGGAACTCGCCTCCCTGCAATTCAATCTGGTGATTCAACGCGGCGATCTCGATCGGGCCGGGCAACTGCTGGAGGCGGCGCGGGAGTCGGAACTTGAAAACTGGCTGCCATACCTGTACTACAATCTGGGCGCAGCTTACAGCCGCGCGAAAAACTATCCCACCGCGCTGCAGTATTACGCTTCTCTGTCACAGCTGCCGGTGATGCAACAGGCGGATACAGGGGAAGAACTGCTGGCGTTGAACGATAAAACCCTGACGGCGGCCGGCTACAGCCTGATGCTGCAGGGCGACTACGCACAGTCTTTGGCTCGATTTACCCAGGTGCGCCTGAACAGTCCACTGTCGGGGCGCGCGCTGCTCGGATACGGTTGGGCGGCAGCCCAAAAAGGCGATTACGTTCGGGCATTGCAGCCTTGGCAGGCGCTTATGGGGCGTTCACTGGTATATGCCTCCACACAAGAAGCGGTGTTAGCCGTGCCATATGCTTATGAACAGCTCGGTGCCCGGGGAGAGGCTCTGAAAGCCTTTTTAAACGCCGAGGCTGTATTTGAAAAAGAAATCGCCCGTATCGACGGCGTGTTGCAGGCACTACGTAACCAGGCTGTATTGCAAGCGCTGGATATTTCACCGCAAAGCAATCGTAATTGGTTTGCTGTTGAAGATAATACCGACGTCAACCCCCACCTCAGTTATTTGACGGAGTTGTTCGCCAGTAACCAGTTTCAAGGGGCGGTGCAGGAGCTGCGCGACCTGCTGCGCCTGCAAAAACAAGTGTTGCACTGGCAAAAGAAAGTCGATATTTATCGGATGATGTTGCGAGAACGTGAATTGGCCCGGGACAAAAAACTGCAGACCATCGATCGGCGCCGGCTTCTGCAGAGTAGCGAGCGGTTGCAGCAAAAGCGCAATAAACTGGCTAAACGCATTGAAACCATTACGGCTGAAAATGATTATATGGCCATAGCCGGTGAAGCGACCCGCTCATTGTACGATCGTGTGCTCAGTGCCGAAGCGGGCATCGAGCGGCTGCGCCGGGCGGGTGAGACCACTGCTCCCTATGACGAATCCCTGCGACGCTTTCGAGGCCTGTTATTGTGGCGCGCCGGAGAAGAATTTGCCGATGGGCTGTGGCACAACCGCCGAGCGCTGAAACAGTTGGATGCCGCATTGATTGAGTTGGAGAGCCACCAGGGCGGGCTGCACCATGTGATTGTCGACGCGCCGGACATAGCCCCTTTTCAAACACGCATAGATACCGCGGAAACCCGCGTGAAGCACCAGTTGGTGCAAGTGAATCGTGCGGTGGCGCTGGCCGAATCGGCATTGCGCCGCCAGGTCGCTGCATCGATTCAGCAGCAGCGTGCGCGGTTGCAGCATTATCTCGCCGAAACCCGACTGTCGGTGGCGCGTCTGTATGACGCAGCGCTAGCGGAGCGAAAACCATGAAACGGCGCGGCTATCTCAGCAGGCTGGTGGTGACTGTGCTCACCTGTGCGCTGCTCGAAGGTTGCTCTGGGTTTGGCACTGAAAAAGTTGAGCGCGGTCCGACCCTGGGCGATCTCGGGCCGGCTGTATTGCCCGACCCCGATGTCAAGTTGCCGAAAATCTCCCTGGAAGACATTGAACAGAGTTACCGCCGAGCTCTGGAAGTGGCCGCAGCACCCGAGGTGCGGCGTAAGATTATCACTCGTCTGGCCGATTTGCAGATGCGGCGCAGCGAACGGGAACAGCTGGCGGCGACTGATGATAAGCGCTTTTACGATCAGGCCATCGAAATGTATCGCGAATTAATCGAGCTGCAGCGGCCCCACGGTGATACGGACAACCTGGAATACCAACTGGCAAAAGCCTATGCACTGGATGGTCGCACCGATGAGTCAGGGGCGGCGCTGGACAGGCTGGCGGCCAGATACCCCAATTCGCCGTTGCTTGCTGAAACCCAGTTTCGCCGCGCCGAAAATTTTTTCAGTGCAAAAAAATACGCCGAGGCCGAACGGGCCTATCAAGCGGTAATCGATATCGGTGACCAATCCCCGTATTATCAAAATGCCGTCTATATGCTCGGTTGGTCGCAATTCAAACGCAACCACTATCTGGCCTCGCTGAACACGTTTACCCGGGTTCTGGATGCGATTTCGCCCGTCGATGGCGATTTTGACAAGCTGCGGGGACCGGACCGTAATCTGACTCAGGACACCCTGCGGGTGATGAGCCTGGCCTTTTCTTACCTGGACGGTGCGGAAACCATCACCGAAGTCTATAAAGACTTGGGGCAGCGCCCCTACCACCACCAGCTCTACGATCGCCTCGGCAAGCTGTATTTGAGTAAACAACGCTACCGCGACAGCGCCGACACCTATCGCCATTACATGGAGTACAACCCCGGCTCGGATTTTTCTCCGGTGTTTGCCGTGCGCGCTATCGCCGTTTACGAAGCGGGTAATTTCCCCAGCCTGATTTTGCCGGCGAAAGAGACCTTCGTGAAAAACTATGGTATTCACAGTCAGTACTGGGCCTTGAAGTCGGATTCCCTGCGTGAGCGGTTGAGGCGCTATTTGCATGACTATCTGCCGGAACTGGCACAGTTTTACCACGCCCAGGCGCAGAATTATAAAAGGGCGCTGGCGCGGTTTAAAAAAACCAAAAACAGTGGTAAAGGAGAATACCGGTCTGGAGAGAAAAAATTGAGTCGGGTTCAATTGTTGCAGAAAGAGCGCGAATCCTACCTCACCGCAGCGGTTTGGTATCGAGAGTTTGTGGATACTTTTCCCGCAGACAAACAAACACCGGAAATGCTGTTTTTGATGGCTGAATCCCTGTTCGACGCCAGGGAAATGCCGCGGGCCATGGAGGCTTATGAAAGCGTGGCCTACAAATATCTTGACCCGGAGCACGGCGCTGAAGCGGGGTATTCAGCGATTCTTGCCGCCGACGCCATGGTTCAGGCCAGCGACGATGGCGAAACGCGTTCTTCTTGGGTGGTGCGCAAGACCCATGCTTCGTTGCAGTTTGCCGATTACTACGTTCATGACAAACGCGCCCCACGGGTGCTGACCCAGACCGCGGAGTCCCTGCTGAAACAGGGGCGGCAGGCTCAGGCGGTGGCGGCGGCAAAGCGAATTACCGACTGGCAACCTGCGGTGGAATTGAATCTACGCCGCACCGCCTGGTTGGTGCAGGGGCACGGGTTGTTCGATTTAAAAGTTTACGCTGAGGCGGAAAAAGCCTACCGCGCAGCGCTGGCGCTACTGGATGCAAAGGACAGTTCGCGGGAAAAAATCGAAGCGCGGGTCGCCGCCAGTATTTACAAGGCGGCCGAACAGCTTTTGTCCCATAACAACAGGGCAGGTGCAGTGGCACAACTGCTCCGGGTTCGCGACCTGGTACCGGGTTCGGATATCGCCGCCAAGGCGCAGTACGATGCCGCCGGTTACCTGATGGATATGAAGCGCTGGCAGGAGGCGGAAAAAGAACTGCTGGATTTCCGCCGGCGTTTCCCCAGCCACAAATTAACCCCCACCATTCCCGCCAAACTGGCGGTGATTTACCAGGAACTGGAGCAGTGGCAACTGGCGGCGGATTCTCTGACCGACATTTATCGCTTGAACCCCACACCGGAGGCCAAGCGTGAGACCCTGTACCTGGCTGCCGAGTTGTATGAAAAATCCGGCGATCTGGGCAAGGCCATTTTGCGTTACCGCGAATACGCCAATACCTATGCGCAGCCCGTTGACATTGTTATGGAGGCGCGCTACAAGCTGACACAGCTCTACCAGCAACGGGGACAGACCGACAAGCGCCGTTTCTGGTTGCGCAAACTGATCGCCGGCGACGCCGGTGCCGGCGGCGATCGCACCGAACGTTCCAAATATCTGGCGGCGTACGCCGCCAGTGAAATGGCCGAGGAAAACTATCAGCGCTTTCTCGCAATTCCACTGAAGCTGCCCCTCAAGCGCAGCCTGGCAAAGAAAAAAACCGCGTTGCAGGAAACCCTGGCAGCCTATAAAAAAACCCTCGATTACGGTGTGGCTGAATTTACCACGCTGGCCAGTTATCGAATCGGTGAGGTCTACGCCCGACTAAGCAAGGACCTGCTCGAATCCCAACGGCCCAAAAATCTCGATGCACTGGCGTTGGAGCAATACGAAATACTGTTGGAAGAGCAGGCTTATCCGTTTGAAGAAAAAGCCATAGAAATTCACGAGGCCAATGCCCAAAGATCCTGGGACGGTATCTACGATACCTGGGTAAAAAGTAGTTTTCAGTCGCTGGCTCGCTTGCTGCCCGCACGCTACTTGAAGCGCGAACATTTGGTGAAATACAGTGAAACGATCTACTAAAGCCCCGCTGTGTATCGGTGCGCGCGCGGGTGTATTCACACTGGTCGCCACGGCAGTGCTGTTGAACGGCTGTACTCAACTGGCCGGTATAGTGGTGGCGAGGAGGCTGCCGCCAACGACAACGACAACAACGATGCCAACGCCGAGCGCGGTGGAAACCACAGCCGTCGAAGACACGGCATTGCCCAACCCTTACTTGAGACGGAAAGTGAACGTCCCGCGGGCGGCGCAGACAGTATTTAATCAGGCTCTGATTGCGATACAAAATAAAAACCTGAAAAAAGCCGAGGTTTTACTGCAGGAGTTGACGGTGCAATACCCGAGCTTGTCCGGCCCCTGGCTCAATCTCGGCATTGTATATCGCGATACACAACGCCTATCCCAGGCGGGGAGAGCATTTCGGAAAGCCATTAGCGCCAATGCATACAACCTGGATGCTTACAACCAGCTGGCGGTGTTAAAGCGTGAGCAGGGTGATTTTAGCGGCGCCGAAACACTTTATCTAAAAGCATTGGAAATCTGGCCTCAGCACAGTGACTCCCATCGCAATCTGGGCATTCTTTACGATCTTTATCTGGGACAGCTGGACAAAGCGTTGTTACATTTCGAGACCTGTCAGAATTTGTTGGACAAACCGGATCAACAAATAGAGGGTTGGATAATCGATCTTAAGCGGCGACTGCAAAATGTGGCCAAGAGAGGTTGAAATATGAGCAAAGTGATTTTATCCGTTGTCTCCGCAACGTTAAGCCTGTACTTTATTGGCGGTGCGGTCGGCAACGCGTGGGGACAGGAAAAGGTCAGCAAGTTGGAGTCGACTATCCAGGGTAATCAGGAACAACCGAAAGTGTTATACATTGTCCCCTGGCAGGCATCCGAAGGGCCCAAATCACTTTATCAGTCGATCGACAGCCAGTTGCAGGGGGTATTTTCTCACGTGGATCGCACAGAGTTCCGCCGCCAGCTACACTATCTTGAGCAG
>JARROD010000071.1:0-4654 GCA_037384225.1 Exilibacterium sp. | reverse complement strand
CGCCGCCAGCTACACTATCTTGAGCAGCTTTCGAACGGCGACGGCAAAAAACAGGGAAAATAATCAGACAAAGGGTGTGGGAGAGTTGTGTAACGGCAGCTACCGCAGAATCAGCTACACTAAAGTGGTTGCGAATGTAACCGTTGTTTTTGGTTTACGTGTTTACTATTAACGGTTGGGCATACTGACTGCCCAATGATATCTAAGGTTAGAGGCAAAGGGTTTATGGATTTCATGACGACTATTGTGCGCTTTTTTCAAAACGGCGGTCCATTTATGTATCCTATTGCAGTGGTATTGGTAATTGGACTGGCGGTGGTGGTCGAACGCTGGATGTTTTTAACCCATGCGAAAGTGTCCAACCGCAGAGCTTTTAATCGCATCATGCCGCTGTTAAGCAAAAGAGATTACAAAGGCATACTCACTCTCGCAAAATCGGATTCCGCTCCAGTGGCCCGCATCATTGCCTCCGGTGTGGCGCGCATGGGCCAGACACAGAGGCGCGATGAAATCGAATTCGCCATGGAAGAAGGGGTAATGGAAGCTGTGCCGCGGCTGGAAAAACGCACCGCATATTTGGCGACGTTGGCCAATATCGCTACGCTGCTGGGGCTTTTGGGGACTATTATCGGTTTGATCGCCGCCTTTACCGCGGTCGCCAACGCCGACCCTACCGAAAAAGCCTCGCTGCTTTCCCAGAGTATTTCCGTGGCTATGAATACCACAGCGTTCGGTCTGATATCGGCGATACCACTGCTGTTGTTTCACGCCATGCTGCAAACCAAAACCACGGAAATTGTCGACAGCCTGGAAATGGCCGGTGTCAAATGTTTGAACCAGATGGCTGAAGCCCGGGTGATGGCCTCGCATTCGCGCACCGGTGACCAAGCGTAGCCCGGTATTAAAGAACGGTATAAAGACACGCGATGCTTAAGCGATATTTTCCCGTGCCTGAAAGGGGCTGTAAAAAATCGAACTTAACGTCTGTATTTAAAACACAGGGCTTTGCCTGTTACCCAGTCCAGTCGGTGGCGCAATTACCATGATGCGAAAAAGGCGGTCGGCGGCGAAGGACGCGGACCTCGATATAACATCCTTTATGAATTTAATGATCGTGCTGGTCCCAGTGCTGTTGATGAGCATGGTGTTTTCCCAGATCTCGGTGCTCGACCTGAAACTGCCGGACCTGGCGGCATCCGACAGCACTAAAGACGAGCAGCAGTCCAAGCAACTGGAACTGGTGATTCGCAAACACTATATCGACATCAACTACCCGGCGGGGATTCGTCTCAAACGTATCGAGCAGGTGGCGGATGAAGAGGGGCAAATGCAATACGATTTTAAATTGCTCTCCGATGTGTTGCAGGAAGTGAAACGGCAGTTGCGGGAAAAAGAGATAGAAAAGCGCGATATCCTTATTCTCTCGGAGCCGGACACCGACTATCAAACCCTGGTAACCACCATGGACACGGTGCGTTCTTTCAAGGCGGTGGTGGCGGCATCGGCGGTCAATGCCGAGTTGTTTCCGGATATTTCACTGGGAGACGCGCCGCGGGGCGAGGCCACAGTCAGTGTCGGGAGCGCGCAACCATGAAGCAATCGATGCACGCGCGGCGTATGGCCGGACATCACCGGCGCATGGCGCGAACAACGAAACTCAATCTCGTTTCACTGATGGATATTTTCACCATCCTGGTTTTTTTCCTACTGGTGAATTCCTCCGATGTCGAAGTTCTGCAGACTAATAAAACTATCAAATTGCCGGAATCTGTCGCTGAGAAAAAACCGGATACGACGCTGGTAATTATGTTGAATCAAACCGATGTCGTCGTCGGCGGCCGCTCCCTGATGCCGGTTGCCGACGTATTGAAAAGCGAGGACGAACAGATCGAAGCGCTGACGGAAGAACTCAATTACCGGACCGAGCGCCGCCCTTTGACACCGGCAGAGGAAAAGCGCGGTCGCGCAGTGACTATCATGGGGGATGAATCCATTCCGTATGCGCTGCTCAAGCGCATTATGGCCACCTGTGCGGCGGCGAACTACCGCGATATTTCACTGGCTGTAACCCGCATTGCGCCGGAACAAACGGCGGCAGTTGCCGGCGAACAGCAGGAGGGTTAGCGTGGCGACGGTGTTGAGAGGTCCCAGATTGCAACTGCCCTGGCAGACGACACAAGAGGACGATCGGCGTTTTAAAAGTATCCTGCTGGCGCTGTTGATTGCCTTAAGTATTGTCGGTATTGTCATTCCCCTGATCCCGGTGCCCGAACCGGAGCGCAAAGAAATGGAAGAGCTACCGCCACAGCTGGCGCGGGTGATTCTGGAGAAAAAAGAACTGCCCAAGCCGAAGCCCAAACCCAAACCCAAACCCAAACCCAAGCCAAAACCAAAGGAAAAGCCGAAACCGAAGGAAAAGCCAAAGCCCAAACCCAAGCCTAAAACCGAGCCCAAGGCGCAACTGGTGCAAAAGGCGAAAGAGAAAGCGGCCAGCAGCGGCCTGTTGCAGTTTAAAGATGATCTGGCGGCGTTGCGCGATACCCTGGATGTGGCGGATGTCAGCAGCGCCGCCGCCAGCCGCGGCGAAGCCCGTGCGCGCAGCGTGGATCGTTCGGTCATCAGCAGCCAGGCCAAGACCACCAGTGGTGGCATCAATACCGCGGCACTCAGCCGCGACACCGGCGGAGTCGCCCTGTCCGGGCGCGAGACCACCAAAGTGGATACCCCGACGTCTCTGCGCGGCGGCAAACAGGCGGGAGCCGGCAGCAGTGGCGGAGCGAAAAAATCCTCCCGCAGCGATGAGGAAATCCGCAAAGTGATGGATCAGAACAAAGCCCGCATTTTCGCTATCTATAACCGCGTCCTGCGGCGCAACCCGGCGCTGCAGGGCAAGGTGACGGTACAGATGGTGATCGAGCCCAGTGGCCAGGTAGCGTCGGTCAAAATTATTTCCAGTGAATTGAACGATGAAAGCCTGGAGAAAAAACTGCTGGCGCGGATTCGCCTGATCAGTTTTGCGGCCAGCAGCGTTTTGCGAACTACGGTTGAGTATTCGTTTAACTTTTTGCCTTACTGACAGTTGTCACGGGGTTTATACAACGGCGTAGTTAGGAACGGGAAGTTATTCCGTGCCCGTTCCTTAATGGCGTTGGCTGTCATCATTATCATCTTGGCCATCGCGGCATCGCGCAACTCTCGATGAAATAAATTATAGGTGGGTATAGCGCCTTGCCCGCGCTCACGCGTGAGGAACTTTACTGCTCTGAGGGTGAAAGCATTTTTTCGGAATAAAAACAATGTTATTGTTTAGGCGCATCCACAATAACAGTGACAGGAATTTCAGTGACTGCCTATGGCAACGCAATCCAGGAATGTATTGACTTTAAAAGACTGGCTTTCAAGGCTCACATACGATCAGGCCGCAAAGCTGTTGAAACCCCCAACTGCTACCGGAAACTGAGGATACCCCAGGGTCAAGGAAGCTTGCCGGGGAACTGCAGCAACGACTGGAGAGCTGTGTCCAGACCGCCGCCGATGGCAAGGCGCAGCTGACTATCAACCTGCCTGACAAGTCGGTGCTGGCGGAACTGTCGACTACAGTGGCCAGGTTGATGGCAGCGGAAGTTAGGGGGGGAGAGTAAATGCGTTGCCGTGGATGAAATTGCTATAAAACCCAAATCATATACCTAAACCTCAAGCGCTTTAGGTATAACAGTTTTCTGCTTTTTATGGTCGATTGCTATGGATAAATATGTAGTCACAAAAGAAGAAATAGAATCTTACGAAGGCATTGAAAAAACGCATTTTCTCAATGCCAACGCGCGTAGATTGAATAAGTCACTGGGAGACTTAACGGGCTTGACGGGTATTGGCTTTCATATCATTGAGATTCAGCCTGGCTTTGAATCCACAGAACTGCATATGCACTATTTTGAAGAAGAGTGCGTATATATTCTCGAAGGCGAAGCTGAAGCGGTTATCGGAAATAACGCATATTGCGTAAAAGCGGGGGACTTTATCGGTTATCGCGCGGGCGGAGAGCCCCATAAACTTATAAATACAAGTGATTCCGTATTAAAGACCATGATGTCGGTGATTATCCAACGCTTAAAAAGCGCATTTACAGAAACAAAGGGATGAAATGGAACCTGGTCGACATCGACAACATCGACGAGCCCGTGGCGGGGAAAAAGGTGTAAAGGTTGCCATGCCCTCAGTTATTGATTCCGGCCTATCGTATTTGAAACTGACGCCAATCGGAATACCGTATCGGTATTGACTGTTTCTTTACTGCCGGTTTTACGTATCCCGTAGGCCTTTGTCAGCCTTGGCTTGCCGTCTATGACAACGGTGATAGCGAAGCCGGGCGTATTAGGCAGCACATCCGACTCAATATATTTTTCAAGCGCTTGTTGAAAATGATTAACGGCAGTTGACGTTGGTGATATGGAGCGCGTTTCAGCAAGGCTGGAGAGGGAGAAGATAAATGTGCTCCGTAGCTTCTCAATAAGTCGGGGCAGGCACAGTGTCAGGCGGACGTCCGGAGGTAGTTGGCCCAGACTGTCGGAGGCATGGATGCCGACGCCAAGCCTACCCGGATGTACTTGCCGGCGTGTCTGGGCCAACTACCTGCGGATGGCCGCCGGATCGAAGG
>JARROD010000070.1:0-19535 GCA_037384225.1 Exilibacterium sp. | reverse complement strand
TGTGACATTCTCTGTTTGAAACCTTCCACTTATGTCGGAAAACTTCGCCAGCATATGCTCGAAGAGTTGAAACAAGCGTAAAACAACGAAGTGGACCACTCCCTTTATCTTTTCCGCCCCTTTCTCTGTCTACACCTAAATCTCAGACACTTTGGGTATATGACTTGATTCTCGTCAAGGGGTCACCGGGGCACTCCGGATAATATAGCCAAAACGCGTAATCCCGAACTTGATGTTGGAGGACAAATGTGGTCAAAATAATGAAGCTAAATATCAGCATCGGAGTATGGCGGATTTTTGCCGGTTTGCTTTTTACCCTGTTAATCGGGTGCGCGGCAACCTACAATCCGCTCGATGATTTTAAAGAAGTGAAGCCGTCAAGCATACAGAAAGCGCCGGCGGATGCTGGCAAACCTTCCGCCGGCTATAGCAAGGAACAGGTGGCGCAGGGGAAGTATATCGTCGACTTGCTTGGCTGTGGCACCTGCCACACAGATGGCGCCCTGGTGGGGGAATATAACCCCGAACGCTACCTGGCGGGCTCAAATGTTGGAATCGCTTACACCAACCCTTTGATGCAAAAAAATCCGGGGGTTTTATACCCGCCCAATCTAACGCCGGACCCGGCAACGGGCATCGGTAACTGGAGCGACGAGCAGCTTGAAATAATGATACGCACCGGAATGGACCGCCAGGGACACAGAGAACTGCCTGTTATGCCCTGGCCGGTTTATCAAAAGATCAAAGACGAAGATGTGCGGGCAATCGTGGCCTATTTGCGCAGCCTGAAACCGGTCAAACATCAGGTACCAGCGAATGTGAAGCCAGGCAGAAAGACCGCATCGGAATACGTCTATTTCGGTATTTATCAGGATCGGGAGTAGGGAGAATCCAACGTGGACTTCAAAGATTACTACGGTATTCTGGGCCTCAAAGAAAACGCCGATGGCGCTGAGATCAAAAAAGCTTACCGTAAACTGGCGCGTAAATACCACCCGGATGTAAGCAGCGAAGCGAACGCAGAAAGCAGCTTCAAGGAAGTCACTGAAGCTTATGAAGTATTGAAGGATCCGGAGAAACGGGCCGAATACGATCAACTCAGAAAACTGGGCGCCATGGGATCTGACGGTTCTTTCCAGCCGCCTCCGCAGTGGGAGTCCGCCACCCATTTTTCCGATGAAGGATTTGACGGTGGCGCTGGCTTCAGCGACTTTTTCGAGTCCATTTTCGGGCGTCACGGCACCGCCCACCGCAGCTATCGGTCCGGGCGCCAGCAGCAGTTCCGCATGCGCGGTGAAGATATTCACGCGCAGTTGTCGTTACTGTTGGAAGAGGCTTTTCACGGCGGACCGAAAACCGTGGAGTTCGCTGTGCCGGAGGTGGATGACTATGGGTTGATCACCCACCGGCGGCGAAAGCTTAAAGTGAAAATTCCCCCCAACGTCAGCCCCGAGACACCCATCCGCCTGCGCGGGCAGGGCGCCCCCGGTGTCGGCGGTGGCGAACCCGGGGACCTGTTTATTGAAGTGCAGATCGCACCCCACCCCGTGTTTACCCTCAAGGGGAAAAATCTCTACCGCACTTTGCACGTTACCCCCTGGGAAGCGGCTCTGGGCGCCAGCATCGAAGTAGCAACGTTGGCAGACAAAGTAAAGCTGACGATTCCCAGTAACAGTCGATCCGGCACCCGGCTGCGGGTAAAAGGCAAGGGGTTCGCCGGTGGAGATCTCTATATCGAATTGCGAATTGTGATACCGGAAACACATTCGGAAAAAGCGCGGGCGCTATACCGCCAACTCGCAGAAGAATGCGCCTTTAACCCGCGGGCAGAAGAGGAGAGAGCAAAATCATGACAACCGTTGTTATCGATGACAATGGCACACCGCTGAGCATCGGCGAGATCTGCGAACGCTGCGCTGTGGAAGAGGCTGTAATCGTGGAACTGGTCGAGTTCGGAGTGGTGGAACCCGAAGAGCAGCGCGTCGAGACCTGGACTTTTTCCGTATCCGCCTATCTGCGTATCTGCCGGGCGCTGCGGTTGAAGCGGGACCTGGGGATCAATGATCCGGGTATCGCCCTGGCCCTGGAGCTTTTGGATGAAATTCAGGAAATGCGCAATGATCTGGCATCGATGCGCGGCCGTTTTTAGGCTGCGCAGCCCCTTCAAAAGATTCATACTGTACTTTCACAACTAAAGTCAAGCCCTAGACGCCATTCGCCCTGTGTTTGTGCCTCGAGCCCTTGTGATTTGCTACTGATATCCAAATTTGCCAATACGTTTGGAAACTCTAACTTAATAAACCTCACTCATATTACTGGTGATCATATTGGAAGTATGGAGGATTCAACAGAAATGCGGTTTAGCGCTTATTTTTAATTTGAGAGAAAACACATGAACAATCTATCAATAGCAGGCGATCCAGGAGCGGTTCTGCCTCCCAACCGATTCGGAGCGATACCCATATGCCAGAAATCCCCTCCGGCCATGAAGACGATGAATTGGGTTCGGTAGATGGGCAAAAATCTCATGCCAATGAACTTTTGCACGACAGAGGGCAACAGCTACTGAAAAAATGCCTGCTCCCAACCAGAGATGGCGGAGCGCAGGTCTCGCCGGCGGCGAAGCCTACCATGCATCTGGTCGGTTTCTTTATGGATAGCTATCAGGATGTCTACGGCACGCCATCCTCCAGTACCGCAAACGATGTGAATAAGTCCAGAACGGCTCTTGAGGAGAAAGCAATCGATAAGGAACGTGCACGGAATAACTTCCCCCTTTTTGTTTTATAGAGATTCGCTTCCGATGCATCCCGCCGGGCGTCGTTGCAAAAACTCGACGTAGGCCCACCCATGTGAGGAGGAGGTTGGGAAAGCCTTTGGAGTCAGTTATGCCACGGTGAGTCGCGCGGTGAAAAAATGGGAAAAAAGTGGTCAGGTGTGAAATGTAAGGCCTGACCCCACCAACACCGCTATTTGCTATTGATAGGTAACAAATTCCGGGGAATCTTCCCGCGCATAATTGAGGTTTTTCACCAGCCCGGTGAGTTGATTGAAAAAATCGTGTACGCTGTCTTTGCTGTCAAAGGTGTAATCCTTCTGCAGGAGTTCGTTGATCAGGTTTAACAGTTTTTGTTGACGTTTCAGCGGAGCGGACACATCCACGGGGTCGAAGGCGTCCTGTTGCAGGTACACCATATCCAGAAACAGTGCTTTTTGATAGAGCACAAAATCCTCGAGGGTAACGCCTTCCTCTCCCGTCACTTGCATCATTTGGAAAATCTCGTCTCCCCGTTTCAACAGTGCCAACATTTGCTGCACCTTGTCAGTCCAGCCTGTCTCCAGTTCCGCGTCGTACCAGGGACGCAGTTGCTGTAGATAGCGAGACCAGGAAATCAGCGGATCGACGGATGGGTAAAAGCGTTTGTAAGCGCGGTCGGCACTGAGACCGAGAAAGGTTTTTACCGTGCCCAGGGTCGATTGGGTGACGGGTTCCTCGAAGTTACCGCCGGCGGGGGAGACGGTGCCGATCATGGTCAGGCTGCCGCTCAACAGCTGATCGTCGGCACGGATGCCGATGACGCCGGCGCGCTCATAGACGTTGCGGATGGTGGAGTCGAGATAGGCGGGAAAGGCTTCTTCACCGGGAATTTCCTCCATGCGCCCGGAGGTTTCCCGCATCGCCTGGGCCCAGCGGGTGGTGGAGTCGGCGATCAGCAATACGTCGTAACCCATCTGGCGGTAATACTCGCCGAGGGTGATGCCGGTGTAGATGGAAGCTTCGCGGGCGGCGACCGGCATGGAGGACGTGTTGCAGATAATGATGGTGCGATCCATTAGCGAACCGCCGCTGCGGGGATCGCGTAATTGGGGAAATTCGGTAATGGTTTCCACCACCTCTCCGGCGCGTTCGCCGCAGGCCACGACGATGACGATGTCCACGGACGAATAGCGGGAAATAAGGTTTTGCAACACCGTTTTTCCGGCACCGAACGGCCCTGGAATACAGGCTGTGCCGCCGCGGGCGATGGGGAAAAAAGTATCGATCAGCCGCAATGTGGTAATCAGGGGTTCACTGGGGTAGAGACGCTCGGCAATCCGGGTTCGCAGTAATTGCTCCGGCAGTGGACGCCGCACCGGCCAGCGCTGGGAGAGCGTAATGGAGTGCTCGGTCTTGGCCTGATCCTGGAGCCGAATCCGGGCAATGGGTGTGTCGACGTCGACCTTGCTTTCCTGAATCCAGGTCACTGCCACTTCTCCCTGCACGTCAAAAGGTACCATGATTTTATGGGAAAAATGCCCCTCTTGAACCGTACCTATGGTATCCCCGGCCCGCAGTCGAGCGCCGCTGGAAACCTTGGGCATAAAAGACCATTTGCGGTTGCGGTCGATGGCGTCGGCCTCGACGCCGCGGGGCAAAAAGACGCCGTGATTGGCGGCCAGTGCCCCCAGCGGGTTTTGCAAACCGTCGTAAACCTGTCCCAACAGCCCCGGGCCCAGTTCCACCGATAACATGCGACCGCTCTGTTCCACAGCGTCACCGACTCCGACGCCGCGGGTGCTTTCAAATACCTGTACTTCGCCGGTGCGCCCCAACACCCGCAATACCTCCGCTTTCAACCTTTCCTCACTGTTGCGAGGGCGGATGTATACCACTTCATTTTTCATGATCGGCGTACGGCTGTCGGCCAACGCTTCAATAGTGACAATGTCTTCCTGTACCGCCACAACCCTGGCGGTTGCTTGCGCCGCATCGGAATTTTTATCCATCAAACACCTTTCAATTCAGTCAATCTGTTAGGAACGGGCTGTCACTCCACCTCGTGCACGCTTGCCGTCGGCATCAATGCCTCCGACAGTCTGGGCCAACCACCTCCGGACGTCCGCCTAACATTGTGCCGACGCCGGGTTATTGAGAAACTACCAAATTCTTAAAGTCGGCGAGACCGGTGCTTACCAGGGTATCGAGCTGAACTGCCACTTCTTTGCGGTCGTAACGGGTCCAGCGATTGATGATGTTCCACTGCAAAACGTAGATGACCACCGCCACAAAGTCGAAGTGGTGCCCCAACCGCGCGCGCTCAAGCTGCTCCCAAATCGTGCCCAGAATCAGTCGCTCCAGACCCGGCGTATCCCGTTGCTGCAACAGTTTCACGGCGCTGATGATCCAGGGGTACACTCCGTCGAGGCGAAACCCCGGCTCACCCCAGTAGCGTTCAATATGTCCGGTCCAGCGCCCGTAACCCCAGTCCTCTCCGATCTGTGGCGACTGACCCTGTTGCCGGCGCCGCAACGCGGCGATAAGTGTGCGCAACTCCAACCGCCATTGGACTATTAAGCGCAGACTGACGCGCTCGTATTCCCGTTTACGGAAGTCCCCGAGGTGATTATGGATGTCGCCATCGAAGCGGTCTATTAACGCCCGCGCCTGTTGCAATATTTCCGCGTCGGACAAAATATGCTGATGCCTTTCCCAGTGCACAACCCGCTCGA
The DNA here is from genome assembly GCA_037384225.1 of Exilibacterium sp. Classification (GTDB taxonomy): domain Bacteria; phylum Pseudomonadota; class Gammaproteobacteria; order Pseudomonadales; family Cellvibrionaceae; genus JARROD01. The sequence goes on along the minus strand of JARROD010000070.1, from coordinate 14,045 downwards.
TCTGCTCCAGCAACAGAGCATCGGCTTTATCCAGTAACTTTAGCCGCTGTTCGAGCCGGAACCGCGACAGTGGCGTTTCCCGAACGGAAAAAAGCGAACCCAGGTAGGGCAGGCTTGTCATCAGCATCACGTAGCGGGTCGAGGGATACATTATTTCACTATGCCTTCCAACAACGCCCGAAAGCGCGGTTGCAGGTGTTCAAGTAACAGCGCCGTCACCGTTTTCTCACTCAGGTCCAGTGTAATCTGCTCATCGACAAGGTGGATTTTCAGCCCCGCGCCGGTATCCGCCGCCATTTTAAAAACCACGCCGGCGCGCAGATTATCGCCGATAATCTTCCGCACTAACCCGGTCAGTTCGCCGCGTGCCAATTCATCCGGATCCCGGCGCAGTTCTTCCAGACCGAAGGCGTTGCGCGGCAACAAAACGTCCAATCGTTCGGCCTGTTGCGCCTGCTCCCGAACCCGGCCGGCCACTGCCAAAATCAAATCCTTGAGCAGTGCCTCACTCTGCATTTGATCGGTGACCAGCCGCTCCACTTCGCGAGCGAAAACATCGCTCAAGGCGCCTTTGAGTGACAGTAGCGCATCCCGCGCCGCCATTTGCAACGCCTGTTCGCCGGCGGTTTTATGGCGTTCGACTTCGCTGCGTGCTTCGCGCCGCAAGGTCTCGGTCTCCTCGCGCGCCTGTTCCAGCAGCCACTCGGCCCGCGCTTCGGCCTCGGACACGATTTTCTCCGCCTCGGCACGCCCTTCGGCGACGCCTTCGTCGCGAAGCCTTTCGATCAGTGTCTCCACGCCGTAGGCGGCCAGGCTGTCATCGGGCAAAGATTCCGATTTATCGGTTTCGTTATTCACAGCTCATACCTTTCAATTTTCACTGAACGCCTCTTGTTTCATTAGCCTTGCTTCTACTAAGGACCGTGCACGACCCTAAGCACCGCCGGGAATGCCCGCGCTGATCACCAACGCAAAAACAAACGCAAAGACCGCAAAGCCTTCCACAATCGCGGCCGGCGCCAGCGACATGGCGAAGATCTCCGGCTTGGCCTTGGTGGCGTGAATCGCCGCGGCACAGCATTGCCCCTGACGGATGGCGCTCAACATCAGCGCAATGCCGGTTAAAAAACCGACTCCCAAAAGGCCCGCCGCCGATTCCAGTGTCAGGGCGCGATTCAGGGTAAACATCACCACGATCCCGTAGATAACCTGGGAAGAGGGCATGGCGGATACCCCGATAAAGCGTCCGTGTCCGGTCTCCGTATCCAGCATCGCACCTATAGCGGCCTGGCCCGCCGTGGCACAGCCGATAATCGATCCAATCGCCCCCAGCGCCATGGGCGCAAACAATCCCGCCCAGCCCAGCGCTACCACCAATTCGTTCATAACCGTGTATCCTCTTTTTTAGCGAAGGGTCGAAACGCTCGGCCTTCGCCACTCAGTCCCCAGTTGTAAAACTCGATAAAATTCAATCGTAGTCCGTGCACGACACCGCTCACCACCGCCAATAGTAAATTCAGGCCGTGCCCCAACAATAGAATCAACAGACTCAGCAGCAGCCCCACCCCCGGCACCGCCGCGCTGACCTGCGCCGCCAGTTGGTTGAACGTCAGCGCCAGAGACGCGCTCGCCAGCCCGAGGGCAAACAGGCGCAGATAACTTAAAATATCACCAAAGATGCGGCTTACCCCGGTCAACTCTTTCAGCCCCGCCAGCAATTGCCAATACCAGGCGGTTGGTTCCCGGTAGGCGACCTGCCGGGCGCTGAACCAGAACACGGCCAAGAGTCCGATCCCCAGCAACCCCGATCCCAGCAACTGAGCGTCCAGAAAACCGTTTCCGGCACTGAAAAACGCAGGTGCCTGTGGCCAGCTCCGCCCCAGCCACATCACCAGTCCGCCGAGCACGGCAAGCACCCAGCCCAGGCGCGCCCAAGCCCGCGGTTGGCCGCGGTTGTGCCAGGCCATGGCCGCGTTGGCGACGCCAATATGCGCTACGCCGATCACCACCGAAAGCCGCATCATGGTGTCGAAATCCTGTAAATCGAAAAGTTTGAGTTGATGGGCGAAAGACGACGCCGGGGGAGGGACCCCAAAATAGCTGCCGGCCATCACGCCCCAGACACAAGTGCCGCCCACCAGGGTCGCGCATAGCCCACGCAGGTGGCGGGCGCCGCTGCGGCTGAGTTTGCGCCAGCCGGCCAGCAGGGCGAGCGCAAACAGCGCGCCATAGCCGGCATCGGAAATGATCATGGCGAAAAACAGGGCGAAGGAAAAATATAGAATCGTAGAGGGATCCCAGTCCTGGTAAGCGGGTATTTGATAAAACCGCACCACCGCTTCACCGCCGCTCAGTGGTTCGGGATTGTGCAGTAGGGTAGGGGGCGTGTCTCCGGGCTGCGGCGGTTGTACCAGCAACGCCAGGCCGTGACGACGGGCGAAATCCCGCAGTGCGTCCAGTGCTTCCCGCGCCAGCCAGCCCTGGACTGCAAATACCTGATCACTATCCAGGGTCTGTGCCGCCGCGTGGCTCAACGCGGCGCGATCATCGGCCCGGGCCATGTTCTGGGTCAGTAAGAATATCCAGCGTGTAAGCGCCTGGCGGCTGGCCGACAACTCTTCCAATTCCATTTGCGCCCGATATAGACGGCGACGCAGTTCGCTGAGCGAAACAGCGCCGGTGTGGACGCGGGGGACGGGCAGGGCGTCGACGGCGGGTTCAGTTTTCGCCACCACCACGATATAGGCGTTCTGATTGTCCTTGTGGACCTGCTGCCAGACCAGATTTTTCCTCGGCATTAGTCGCATCTGGCTCAGTGGTACCAGATAAAACCAGAGTTTATAGCCGGCCAGTTGATCCTCCGGTGGCAGTGTGAAATCCCCCCAGGGTTGCAACTGTTTGATGCGCTGAGCGAGGAAGTCGCGCCGGTCGCTGATCTCGCGCTCGCGCTGCTGTACCTTGAGGGTCTCCGAGACCACGCCGGGCAGGTCGAATTGCGCCGGTTGGTCCAGCATGGCGGCGGTAACCTGCCGGCGTTTGAGCGGTGTATCGAGCAGAAAACGTAGCGCCTTGTGTACGTTTTCCGCGTGTTCCGGCGGCACCGTCTCCGGCTCCGCCGGCGGTGGACGCAGTGGCTGCAAATGTAAACAGCCAAGGCGCTGCAGGGCATCCAAAATGTCGGTTTTCTCTTTCAGTAACCCGCAGAGGCTGACTTTACTAAGGGCGACAATGGCCATTACTGCTCTCGCTCCCGCTTCGCCTTGGCGAGTTTGGCGCGCACGACTGCGGCGCGCTCGACATCGGCCAAGTGTAGTTGAATGCGTTTGATCGTAGCCCGGGTATTTGGAATCAGAACCTTATCGAAAAGATTGACCCGCTGGGTGATGACCTGCACCGCGCGATCCAGATGTTTTAACCGCTGAGACTGCACCTGAATACGAACCTTCAACGCCAGTATCTCCCGTAGATATTCCACCAACCGGTCGACCCAGTGGGGTTTACTCAACAGTCCATAGGCTTGAACCTCGATACTGATATCACGCAGCACCGGCAAGCGTACGCCCATGACATTTTCCTCGTCCAGGTCGACACCCGATACCTTCACCAGTTGCCGCAGATCCAACCCGGATGCCGACAACATGGGCACATTGTCGGCAACAGAGAGGTTGTTTTTTTCCAGCGCGCCTTCGAATTCGGCCAACTGTTTGCGCGCGGCGGCCCGTTCCGCCAGCAACTGGCGCCTTTTCATATCCAGCGAAGGCCGAAAGCGCTGAAAAACCTGCAGCTGCCTGCCGGCGCGGGTAAGGGCGCTTTTATTGAGTGTTATCCGGGCCATTGCGCAAGCTTCCGCCTTTTATTAAGCCGCCTGCGTTTTTTTATCGTCCGGCGGCGTATCCGTTGTGACGGGAAAATATTTATCGATCAGCGTCTGCTTCATCAATAGTTCACGGGGTTCAAAACATTCCGCCAGTGTCTGCCAACAGAGGTCGAGAGCCGACTCCAGCGACAGGGAAATCTCAATATTCATAAAGCGTTGGCGAAACAGGCGCCCGAAGTGCAACAACTTATGGTCGAAGGCGGACAACTCAAACGCCATCGCCTGTTTCTGCTCCGCATCGCGGGCGCCGGCGTAGAAACGTATCATGGTGTTCATAATCTGGCTGTGATCCTCGCGGGTGACCTTGCCGATGACATGCTGTTTGAGTCGCGACAGAGATCCGAATGGGTCTATCAGGCCGTCGTGGAGATAAAACTGCCCCTCTGTAATATAGCCGGTGTTGTCGGGTACCGGGTGAGTAACATCGTTGCCGGGCATAGTGGTCACCGACAAAATCGTCACCGAACCGCTGCCCTGAAAATCACAGGCTTTCTCGTAGCGGCGCGCGAGTTGAGAATAGAGATCGCCGGTATAGCCCCGATTCGACGGCACCTGATCCATGGCGATACCGATTTCTTTCAAAGCGTCGGCAAAGGTGGTCATGTCCGTCAGCAGCACCAGCACTCGTTTACCTTCCTCGACGGCAAAATGCTCCGCCACCGCCAGCGCCATATCCGGCACCAGCGTCCGCTCGACAATGGGATCGGATGCCTGGTTGACAAACATAACCGTGCGCGAAAATACCCCCGCGTCTTCAAAGGTGGTGCGGAAAAAATGAAAATCGTCGAAGATCAACCCCATACCGCCAAACACGACCACGTCGGCGTCGGCCTGGATGCCGATGCGCGCCAGCAGCGGGTTGAAAGGTTCGCCGGCGGCGGAGAAGATAGGGATCTTTTGGCTTTCCACCAGGCAGTTGAACACATCGATCATGGGTATCTCAGTGCGAATCATTCGCGACGCCATAACCCGGCGCATGGGGTTTACAGTCGGGCCGCCGATGGCGATGCTGGGTTCGTGGGAAAGGTCGGGGCCGGCGTCCATGGGTTCGCCGTCGCCACGAAAGATACGGCCGAGAATATTGGTCGAGTAGGGCGCGCGCATCGGATAGCCGAAAAACCGCACGTTGGCGTCGGTCGAAAAACCCTTGGTGCCGGAAAAGACTTGCAACGCCACCAGTTCGCGCTTGATATTGATAATCTGTGCCAGAGACTTGTGGCCGCCAGGCTCTTCCACCAGCGCCAGATCACCAAAACGGGCTCTGGCGGTCCCCGCTTTGGCTGCCGGGGTTACCGCTTCCTCGGGCACCCTGACCTTAATGATGTCGCCGACAATTTCGGAAACGCCGGTATAAAGCAACAGCGATTGGGACATAGCATTTCCCTATAAAAAGGCGGTGCCGTTTTTCAGTTCAGTTATCCGACGCCGTCAGGTCTAGGCTGTAAATAACCTGGTGCGTATCCTGCGGATCAGTCTCCACGCTAAAACCAAAGTCTTGACTCAGGTTTTCCATTAAATCGTTGTAAGCCAGGTCGATCGAATACAAGCGTTTGATCTTGTGCATTTTCGCGTAATTGATAAGGTGCTGTAACAGCAGTTGTCCGAGCCCCAGGTGACGCCAATTGTCGTCAATGGCAACAGCGATTTCGGCGCTGTCGTCTGATGTGGACTCCATGACGTAGCGGGATACACCTATCTGCACTTCCTCGCCATTCTCCAAAACCGTAGCGACAAAGGCCATATTATGGTTGTAATCAATATTGCACAAATCTTCCAGCTCTTTTGTGGAAAGCTGCTTTTTTGCCGATAATAACCAAAAATACCGCGACTCCGGAGACAGTTCTTTGGTGAATGCCTGCTCCCGTTCCATATCCTCGGGAGTAATGGGGCGGATATGGACTTTATGGCCATCTTTTAAAGTTTCGTTCCATTCGTATTCCATGAATTTCCTCTCAACTGGGAATGACAGTTAACGACTATGAGGAGGTATTGTGCCGGCGTTACGTCGGCAAGGCGATGATCCAAGTCAATAATCCTTTCCCGGTGGTTACCGCTTCAAACAATATTAGTTTTTATCCCGATTTGTTCCAATATTCAGGGTAGAGATTGACATAAATCAAAACCAACTAGTCAGATTCCGACTAGAGTTTACCCTATATACCCTGATTAACACACCGACTGAGACTATAGAATGAACGACTATACCGACAAGCTACACAAATCTATCGAAGACTTAAAGCGACACAGTGACGAAATACGGGTGCAAATGCACCTTGCCAAAGCCGAACTTAAAGACGAGTGGAAAAAGGCTGAAGAAAAGCTGGCAGAGCTGCAAACAAAATTCAATGCGTTGAAAAAAGATACCCGGGAATCCTCAAAGGAAGTCGGTAATGCTTTGGGTATCCTGGCCGATGAAACCGCCACTGCTTTCAAAAAAATCAAACAGCGTTTGAAAGAAAAACGGTGAAGAATAAATGGGGTCGGTGACAATTGAGAAGTATTCGCACTTGTCGCGCCCGCTTTTGCTTTCAAACGCCCAAAAGGTATTCTATCTGGTCTCTCACCCGCATCACGCTGTTTTTACCCTCTTCAACCAACTCCTTGGTGCGGTGAAATTCCATGATTCCAAAATTACGCAACTGTGGTTCAATCAATATCTCCGGCGGTTCACCGGCCAGTCTCGATCGTGATACCCGGTCCTGTAAAATATCCAGAGAGCATGACATAACGCCAATAATGCTGGGCGCGTTGGGTTGCTGAACCTGGATCTCACCCGGTTCTTCCCCGTTGCCGAACCACTGTTGCATCATATCTTTGCTTTTGCGAAAAAAGTCATTGGTCTTGCGCTGGTTGGCCTGGTGCTCGGCTTTGTTTCTTTCCCGCCGTTGCGGGCGAGAGTCTGCACTTAAGTTTACTGCGATGACAAAATCCGCCCCCAGGTGCCGGCACAGGTTTACAGGTACCGGGTTGACAACCGCGCCATCCACCAGCCAACGTTTGTGATACCAGACCGGCGGAAACAGGGCCGGAATGGCGCTGGACGCCCGCACGGCATCGACTACACTGCCGCGGCTGAACCAGATTTCCTTACCGCTGTAGAGATCGGTCGCCACCACAGCGAAAGGTTTTTCCAGTTCTTTGAAGGTGTTGGCAGTAAAATCACGCTGCAGGGCCTGAAACACCTTTTCGCCACTGATCAACCCCCCCTTGTGAATACCGACGCCCATCAGACTGGCGACCTGCCACTCTGTAAAGCCGCTGGCCCATTCATTCAGCGCGTTTAAGTTTCCATTGCAGTAAGCAGCACCCACATAGGCGCCTATCGAACAACCGGCAACCACGTCAATATGAATACCGATATCTTCCAGTGCCTGAATGATACCGATATGGGACCAACCTTTGGCCGCGCCACTGCCTAGTGCAATGCCTATTTTCATTTAGTATTTCCAATGTCTAGTTTATATAACAAAGAAGCCCAGCTCGAAATATCGGCAGGAGCCTTCAGCTAATAGAAAAGCCTTCAGCTAATAGAAAAGCCTTCGCTCAAGCGCCTTGCCAGGCGGGCGATGGAACACCGAGAATGCAAAGTTATTTCTTCCCTAAACCAGAGCACTACTTTAATTGATAGGCAAAGATATTGTCCAATCCGCGGTAACCCCGGTTGGCACAATTGACGCTATACACGGGCCAGTGGTGGGTGTCAGCACCGGTTATCTACCCCGATTTACCAGGCGCTGACCGTCAGCGATCACGGCGAGCCGGTGATACTGGAAGTCTACCAACAATCGGTACTTCCATCAGCACACCAACGCCTATTGATGTCCCCGAACTTTTGGGAGTGCACTCGTCCAGAGACTTCTTTTGCGAACGCCAGCGGTCAAATTAGGACTTTCTTCTGAGTAGAATGCTAATAGCCTCGAGCCTTTAACTTATATCTGCTTGCTTTTTCTTATATCTGCTTGCTTTTTACATTTTATTACATTTACAGGGTTGCTCTCCTTGAATGTTATGCATAACATTTGCGAACTGAATCACGCTTTATATGTGAATAAACTCTATTTTTGTGGTATCGATAAAATTGAGGGCGGATCATCAAGACGACCATCCAGACTTTGATTTGACAGGATTATTTTAGCCAGAGGATTAGGGTTCTACGCGCTGTGTTCTAACAGCACTTTCTGAATAAGTTATTTGTTAGCGGCTTCATGCGGATAAGCGAGGCGCTTGTCTGGTGGTGTGTGCGTGTGCAAGTCAACCGAGTTTTTCAACTCTAAATGGCTTTGACATTGAGGCACAAGTTTATTGTTTAAGGGGAAACAATGAAAAGCAATTTTTTACGACTTGCGGGTGTTTTTGCTCTGTTTTTATATGTTTCACGCGTTGCTGCTGATGGTTGTAGTAGTTTTAACACCTGCAATGGCGTAGTGGAATACGTGGAGCTTCGGGCCAATGAAAATCACATTTTTTCTTTGGATGTGAATTTCAACGAATTGGAGAAGTTACCGTGTCAACTGACAGGAGACCGGTATTTTACCATTTCCAATACCATTGCTAAAAAAGAGTTTCTCACAGCCATATTGTCTTCTTACATGGGTAAACGTAGAGTTTTGGTGACAGTAAATCCGGATTCAAATCCCTGTGGAGTAGCGATGGTTTTCCTGTATCCGAAAGGCAGCTAGATAAATAAAGATTGAATGATCTAAGTTACATTTTGAAGGGGGATCGTAAGAATGCTCCCAACCTAAATCAACAACGAAAAAATGACTTGTTTCAAAGGAGAACATGATGAGATTTGGCTTGCCTGTATTGATTAGCATTTTTGTAATGCTGATTGCACACCAATCCCAGGCAGAGAACGGAGCCTGTGGCGAATACTATTGTACAGGAAAAATAAGATACGTTGAGCTTCGCTCGGATGGTTCTCATTACCTATTTATGGATGTAGATTCTAGCGAATCTCAGAAATTAACGTGTACGCTGACCGACGCGATTTATATCGGAATTGGAGATTCATCCAATAAAAAAGATATATTTTCAGCGGTAATGGCGGTTTATATGAGAGGCTCACCGATTATCGTATTTACGAATCAGTCAACAGATCCTTGCGAAATTGAGCGGATCTTTTTAGGGAAACTCCCTGATTGAGTGATTAGCGCCTCCAACTAAAGAGCGTTTTTATAAAAACTGAAAATCGCTTTTAAAAAATTAGCCGGGAATAGCATAGGTTTACCACATGTTGCAGAATATTGGGGTAATTATCAGGTTTTTCCTGATTATGGGAGCGTTTGCCTGGACGACCATGGCATCGGCATTGGATATTACCGATCAACGCTATGACATTTATTACGGTGATTTCAATGGTGACAGTTATACCGATATCTATTTTCGCAGCACCGATGATCTGATATTACTGCACGACGATATTATCACCCCGATTGAATTACCCGCACGGCCCAACTTTGTTATTCTTTTTGATCCATTTTTTTGGAGATTTCGATGGTGATGGTCGCACCGATATTCTGCTGCGCGGCGAGGCTGAAAAAGCCTATTCATTTCCATTTTCTTTGAAAAGCGAAGCCGGCGATGCCCTGCCCACCTTGCTTGCCACCTATTCATCCATCCACGACGATCTCAGTGACCGTGATACCGAGATCAGGGTGGAAGACCTCAATCACGACGGCAGGGCGGATCTTATTGTTTCAACGGCGGGGAGCGGTGCTGAAACCATCTACTGGGCCGGGAGCGATGGTAATCACCGCGTAGACGCACTGAAGGGAATTACCGCGGGCGAGTTTCGTGTTGACGAGACCGGCGCCGCCACCTACAGCATTCCGATTTTTGCGCCTGCCGGCACAGCGGGCGTAACGCCGCAGATTTCTCTCAATTATTCCAGTCAGGGCGGCAATGGATTGCTCGGGCAGGGCTGGTCAATTGGTGGTCTTTCGGCTATCTCCCGGTGCCGCCAGACGCTTTCCCAGGATGGAGACGCCAGACCCATCACCTGGAGTAAGGAGGACCGCTTTTGTTTGGACGGGCAGCGCTTGGTGTTGGTTTCCGGCAACTATGGCGCGCCAGGCTCCACATATAAAACGGATATCGACAGTTTCGTACTGGTTACCGCGATCGGCGGCTCAGTGGGTCATCCGAGTCGTTTCAAGGTCGAGCGCAAGGATGGCTCTGTCAGCCTCTACGGCGCATCGGCCGATTCTCAGTCGGGGGGCGCCTACGCCCTTGGGGTATTGACTTGGGCACAGAGCAGGTTTTTTGATAGTGTGGGTAATTCAATTAATTATGTCTATTCAAAAGTAGGTGGTCACTATATCAAATCCATACAATACGCCTATGGTGCCGGTGGAAATCCAAACGCCAAGATCGTGTTTTCCTACGACAGCGACCGGCCGGATCCACAGTATCGTTATTTGGGTGGAGATTCGTTTGAAAACACCAAGCGACTTTCGAGAATTACCATCTATAACGAGGGTCGGGAGGTGCGCCACTATCAGTTGGGTTATAAAACAACCGATAGCAACAACTTCCTGGCCAATAATACCAGCCGGTTAGCGTCGGTACGGGAATGCGTCGATAGACAGTGTTACCCACCCACTTATTTTACCTGGAGCGAGGACCTGACGGGATTTTCCCCCACGGGGACGGCTGTTCAGCTTTCGAGCCAGAGAGACAGGGCGGCGGTTAAGTATCTGCCGGCAGATATCAACGGTGATGGTATACAGGATATAGTCTGGCAGGAACCGGATGTTGATAATGATGATAAAATTCACGACCAATATTGGTACTATATGCTAGGTGGAGAGAACGGTTTCAGTGCACCGGTTTTGTTTTACGAAAACAGTGGCAACACCTACACCCCTTACTCCTGGGAAGTAATCGATTACAACGCCGATGGCCGCGCCGATATCGCCATTCATTTTTCCGGTCACTGGAACATTTTTTTATCCCAGCCACAGACTGACGGTTCCTGGCAATTGGCTGACACCTGGATCGACACCAATCTCACTGACGACAATACGCAGTTTGTTGACATCAATTCAGATGGGCTGGCTGATGCCGTCAGCTCCGAGAGTATTCGACTTTTAAAGTATGTAGGCCCTGCCACTTCCCCCTCCGCCTATGGTTTTGGATCGGCAGTAAGCATGTCCTGGCCGGATAATCCAGCGTTGTCGGCAACCGGTGAATGGCAACACCGGTGGTGGGGTATCGACACCGGCGCCGGTCTGGGGGATTTTAACGGTGATGGAAAAGCAGACGTGGTGCTTTATGCATTTATCGCCAGGCGCTGCGATGGTATTTCCTGTACCGGAGACTTGTATCACTATGCCGTTACGGCTGCCAACGGTCAATGGAAAAACCTGAAAAGAATCTCTCACTTTACAGACGCCTATTACGCCCGGCCCGAGACACATCCGAAATCACCTGAATATTTTAAGCTAAAGACTTCGGTAATAGATCTCAATGGCGATGGAATCAGTGATGTGGTACAGACCGATGATACAACCGCTTATATTCGTCTGGGTACGGGTGGCGGATTTAGGTCGAAGACAGACGACATTTTACTGGGCAGGCAGTTTGGCGACTACAATCACGATGGTTACCCGGACAATTTCCGCCACGATACCGAAGCCAAAAAAATCCAACTCAGAACCTGGGATCCGACCATTCAACAATTCAGAGCCCCGGTGGCTATTTTGGACACCGATGGAAGGAAGGAAGAGAGATTTCAATTTCTTGATGTCACCGGCGATGGTGTGGGTGACTATCTGCACTTCTACGATGACATACTTTCCGTCTATGAAGGTGAAAGTGAGAACCTGCCGAGCAACATCATTACCAAAATCAGCAATGGGTTTGAGGCCGATACCAACATCAGCTACGGTACTTTAGCTACTAGCGGTCACTATTCCCGCTTGACCGTGGGAACCAATTCTTCGACCCAGACCTTTACCTGGAGGGGAAAGAGTTACACCTATACAACAACGACAGCGGATATCGCGGGCTTTTACAGTGCTCTCAATGGGAGTTGGGATCTGCCTTCAAATGCGCAAACCCTGGGCAGGAACAGGCCTGTATTGGAACTCATGGCACCTATGTATGTAGTAACCCGTGTCGCCAGCACATCCCCGAGGGGGGGCAGTACACCGGGCGAAGTTAACGCCAACGCCAAGAGTGGGGTTTCCTACTACTACGGGGAAGCAAAAATACAGGCGTCCGGCCGCGGTATGCTCGGTTTTCACAAAATCATGAGTATCGATGAACAGACCGGGGTGAAGACTACCACAACCTACCGCCAGGATTTCCCCTTTATCGGTTATCCGCTGGAGACGGAAGTGCGAAGCGCCTGGGGCAAACTTTTAAGCTCGTCTATCAATAAATGGACCTTGCAGGGTTGGAGCGATACCTGGCCGGAGACAGCGGCAAATCAGGGTAGTGCGGCCCTGGGGGCTCTACAGCCGATTCTTCACAATAGCGAGGAAAAAACCTACAATCTCGTTAGCAACGGCCGGTACCAGGGGGAGTTACTGAAAACTGTCGAGTCATGGAATTACCACGACAATGATGGCAATGCCCTCTGGGTCATTGTGCAAACGCGTGAAGGTCCCTCCGAAATACTGTTGTCCAGTAAGAAAACCCAAAATACCTTCGGTGACAGTGATTGGGATAAGCGATTTGGTCGGCTGTCACGCACAAAGGTGACAACTACCCGGGGTGATGAATCTACGGTTCAAACCTCCGCTTTTACCTATTACAGGAGCGGTGAACACAAAGGGTTGCTGCATACCGAAGTGATTGAACCCGATAAGCCTAAATACACACTCACCACCACCTATAAATATGATGATTTCGGTAACATGATCAAAGCCACACAAAGTGGCGAGAGGGTGGATGACCGTTATACGCGCCATGTTTATGACGCTGCCGGGCGCTACATTGAGGAAACCTACAACAGCCTGGAGTTCAAGACCGAAGAGGTGCTGGAACGAAATGAAATCGGCGCGCCGACCCGAATCAAAAGGCTCAATGGCCGCAAAACCTATATCAATTACGACGTCATGGGGCGGGAAATTTATCGTAGCGAAAACACGGGCTTTTGGACGCGCACTGAATACCTTCGTTGCGTTCCGGTTTACTGCGTCGGCGCAGCCGCTTTGAAGGTCAGAAAAACCCAGGCCGACGGTAGTTGGAGCACTACTTACCTCGATGGCCTGGGGCGGGTAGTGCGCGAAACCACTGTGGGTTTCGATGGTGGAGAGATTCATGTCGATACCGAATACGACGCACTGGGGCGGGTCAAGCGGAAGTCCGAGCCCCACACCGGCACGGCACAGTATTGGACGCAGCCCGAATACGATATCCTTGGTCGCGTGGTGGAAACTTTGCTGCCAGTCTCAAGCACACCGGTAACAATGGATTACGATGGATATGTCACAGTCACCACTAACCTGAATGGTCAGATCAAAACGGAGTACAAAAATGCGTTGGGCGAGCTCATTAAGGTGGAGGACGCCATTGGCGGACGGGTGAGCTACCAATATGATGCCCAAGGCAACCTCACAACCGTTACTCACCATGGCACAGTAACCGAGCCCAGAAACGTCGTGGTAAAAATGGAATACGATGATCTGGGTCGCAAAAAATACATGAACGACCCGGATAAAGGCGAATGGTTTTATGCCTATAATGTATTTGGTGAATTGAGCGAACAGTTAGACGCCAACGGACAGCATAGAACACTGATCTACGATCAATTAGGACGCCTGGAAACCCGGTTCGATTCCCGCGCGGACGAATCCTTCGAAAACATTACCGATTGGATCTATGACACAGCACCCAACGGAGTGGGCAAGCTGGATTATGTGGAGGAGTCGAATTCCGGATATAGGCGTTCCTATACTTACGACAGACTGGGTCGACGCAGCACCACTAAAACCAAGTTATCCGGCAATCTGGGCACTTATGTCGAAAAGGTAACGTACGATAGCATCGGGCGTGTGGACAAGGTATTCGATGCGGCCGGTGATGGCACCTGGACCAGTGACGCGATTCGCAACCGCTACAATACCTATGGCTATCTGAGCCGCGTTGTCGATGCGTTCAAACCCTCTACTCGCTATTATGTCGTCCAGGAAATGGATGAACGAGGCAACGTCACCAA
>JARROD010000069.1:0-30057 GCA_037384225.1 Exilibacterium sp. | reverse complement strand
TAGGCGCGAGCCATGACATAGTATGGACCGCTCTGACATAGTCTGACATAGTCTGACATGGTACATACCATGTCAGAACGGTACATACCATGTCAGACTATGTCAGACTATGTCAGAGCGGTACATACTATGTCATGGCTCGCGCCTATCGCAGCTATTGCGGCGTACATTGGTCGGCAGTTATGAATAAAATCAGCCGCGGGTAAAACAGATGGCAACGTCTCTGGGTCTCACACCGGTCGCGGCCCAGTTCCAGAGCGAATTTGAAATCGCTCATAACCTTTTTGTCCACGAGTTGGATGTACCAGTAAATTTGAACGGGTTCCTGGTTGGGTTCATCGAATGTCTGTAACGTAATATACACGCGTATACCCTGTTCCCAGAATGGGGCTAATAAAAATAATATCGAATTTTTTATAATAGACGTATAATACAGGTCCAAACTATGGAGAATTTACTGGAAAGATTCCACAGTTTTTTTCGACTGGTTCAGTTTGTGCTAGACAGCAAAGATCCCGAGCAGGATATCATCGAACTCAACCCCGAACCCATTGAGATAGATGCAGAAACCGTGCTCAAACACAATCGCACCCTGCCCAGGTTCCTGTATTGATCCGAACTACTTTTTACAGTCAGGTAAAACTGGATTAACTAGCAGATTCTCCTTTCACAAGTTACGTCACGCTAATACTTCGACCAATACATTTTTTCACCCGATCCTCTCACGCATCGAAACCAACCCGAAGGGCCTACGTATCCAGCCGGGCTTGGATAGAACCACGCTGTAATCCGAAAGTCTCGCTGAACTATTTTCTCTGAGCATGACGTCTGCGTACCGAAATATTCACACGCGAACCACAGGATATAGAGGCAACCCACTATTTACACCGAACTTCAATTTTCAAAAGATAACGCTCATCAACAGCAATAGACACTTCTTTATCCCAATGTCGTGTAAATTTTTGGCTCGTAAACGCTTTGGGTATAGCTGCTTTGTTGGTTGATTTCCCGAGCGCCTGTTTTTCATATAACCTAACAGCTAACCTAGAAGATTAGGCGAGAATTAGTGCGAAATTATTTGATCATCACCCTGACTGCTTTTATATGCTCCTGCACCAGCAACCCGCCACCACGCCCCTTCAAGGCTATTGAGATTAGCGACAAAAATGCCGGCGTTATCTATGTTTATTATTTTTGTGCCCATAAAAAAAGTTTGAAATCCGGCGGCGATATTTATATCAATGGCGTTAAAAAAACCTATATTTCCCAAGGCGCCTACTACGGCACCCTGTTGCACAAAGGCCGCCACACAGTGGAATACAAAGGCTACAAGTCGCCGGATTTTTCACTGGACTTTTACCTCGCACCCGGTGAACACAGGTATATCAGGATCGACATACCGGAGTTTTTGGTGGGAGATTCCGGCAGCGGGGTGGTAAGGTATGAGATGAAAGAGGTAGCAGCAAAACGCGGAGCTTCAGAAATACAAAATTGCCATTGGGCAAAAATCCCATAAAAGACACAGTCGGAATATTATTTACACGTTGATTAACTATTGTACGAATTAAAAATCTCTACAACTGGAGGATTTCAACCTACGGATTTTTAGTGACTCATCATGTTTTACATTAATGACTTTGCACGCGTATAGTCACAGCGGACTTTATAACGTATATTGCCTAACGTACTGATAGTTTACTTTTCAACGTTGCTCAATAAATTTATGGGAACACTTCCAGCTTTTCACGATTTTGAAAATCTGGGCCAAACGGCCACTGATGTGTTCGGCCATATGGCGCTTAAATCGGTAGACAATAATACATATATTTCTATCGCCAATTTTCACAGGGTTGTTTTCAATCGAATAAGCTTGGCACGCATTAATGCAAAAAACATTAAGGAAGCTATCAGCAACCAACAGCCTGTTGCTTCGCCAAACGATGCATACTATCTAGCCAAGATTCAGCTCGAAGGTGAGTGCATTGTTGAACAAGGCGGTCGTCACTCACACTTGTATCCAGGCGATTTTGTTGTTTGCTCGACCGATGAACCCTATCGCCTGTACTTTTCCCAGCAGTTTAATCAGGTTGCTTTAGTAGTACCGCAAAACTTGTTGCAAGAGCTATTTTCCACGCCACATGATTTTCTCGGCTTCCGAATGGCAATGGATATCCCCACCAATGCACTGTTGAGTCAATTTGTCACTTCGCTGGCGGCCCACATCGATCAGTTGCAACCTGAAGTACTGCGCCACCTCGAAGCCAATGTACTGGATCTGCTGATTACTTCTCTGCAAACTCACGCCAACCTTGGTCAATGCCGCTCAACGGACAAGACTGTCGCACAACGCATTTCACATATAAAACGACTTGTCGCCCTTCATCTTCGCAATCCGACACTGTCTCCGGATTTTATCGCCGCCGTTGCCGGTATCAGCACCCGCTATCTGCACCGATTGTTCGAGCGCGAAGGTATCTCAATATCGCGTTACATACTGCAGCAACGACTGGCAGCGTGTCACCGGGCATTGCTTAATCACAACCAGTATCAGCGCTCCATTATCGATATTGCGCTGGAGTGGGGATTTGGCGACATCAGTCACTTCCACCGCTGTTTCAAATCACGGTACGGAGTTACACCGCGAAAATTGCGAATGCAGGGATGCGACGCATAGTCTTTACCAGGACAGGTTCTCTGAAAGTCAATTTTTTGGTTCCCATGCTGCCAAGATTTCCTGAAAGTACTTTGTTCTACTACAGCGCTTTGTACAGCATGCAATTCGGATTGATCCTTTTTTCATCTTTCATAAAACGTTCCATTGTTGTTAGAAGTTTCCATTATTGATCGCAGGCTGTGAGCACGATTAAAACCATTTATTTAAAATAATTAGTTTCTTGAAGGAAGTAGCAATGCCATTTCGCAATCACAAAAAAATCCTGACTACGTTAGTAGCTTCAACGGCCTCACTTGCTCACCAGGTCTCTGCTGTAGTGATCGATGAAATCGTCATCAGCGCCCAGAAACGTGAACAGAACATGCAGTCAGTCGGCGTTTCTGTAACCGCGTTTACTGGCAATGACCTCAAGCAGCTCGGATATATCAACAGTACCGATATCGCCTCTCAAACACCGGGGCTCAATATCGGCACCCCGGTCGGCGAAGGCAACAACCCATCCATCGTCTTGCGCGGTGTCGGCCTCAACGACTTCAACGATAACAACGAAAGTCCAATCGCCGTGTACAAAGATGGCATCTACGTAGGCTCCATGCCGGGTCAGAGCTTTCAACTTTTCGATATGGAGCGGGTGGAAGTGCTACGGGGTCCCCAAGGCACGCTGTACGGCCGTAACGCCACTGGTGGTCTGGTGCATTACATATCCCGCCGCCCTTCCGAAGAAATGAGTGTCGATGCCAACTTCACCGCCGCCGAATACAATCAGATCAGATTCGAAGGCGCCCTAGGCGGCGCCCTCAGCGAGCGCACACAGGGACGCCTGTCAGTTGCGACCAACAAACACGATGGCTACGTTGAAAACCGCATCGGGGCTGACGGCAACGACGCCGATACCTGGGCTTACCGCGGCCAGTTGTATGTCGATATTGCGGAAAACTTCAATCTGTTGCTCAACGCTCACGCCGGCGAAAGCGATAACATCGCACCCAAGTACCAGCACCAGGTGACCGACCCCAGCGGTGTGGATTTTTGGGGATACACAGATAACGACGGCGACAATTTCGCGGGTGAATACGATCGCGACGGTACTCTGAAAATTGAAACCCAAGGTTACAACGCAACCCTTACCTGGTTATCGGGCAATCTTGAACTGGTCTCGGTGAGCGGTTGGGAAACCGTGGATAAATTTCACCAGGAGGACACCGATATGGGTCCTCTGCCCGGTATCCTGCCCACCTTCGCCGCGGACTACGAACAGTTCACTCAGGAGCTGCGTCTGTCCGGCAGTTGGGACGGCGGCTTCTGGGTCGTCGGCGGTTACTACTTCAACAGCGACGTGAAAGGCAATTACGACTTGCAGATCAACTACCTGGGGCAGCAACTCAACGCCATGAACGAGTCGCCGGACTTCGGTGGCGGCCTGGGCGGGCCTTTCACGGAGGGCGAGCTGTACACTTTCCTCAATTATGACGCCAAATTCGACCAAGACACCGAGTCCATGGCGGTATTCGGTCAGGTGGAGTACGACCTGACTGCGGCAGTCTCGCTAACGGCGGGGCTGCGTTATACCCAGGATGAGCGCGACTTCACGTATCTCAACCAGGTCGGCCCCCAGCGCGGAGTGCTGCTCGACTTCCTTATGGACGTGGGCGCCATAGACCCCGATACCCAGGCAATATTCGACTACACCAAAGGTGGCGCCGATGTCATTGCGGGTAACGTAAACAACATCGACAACGACAACATTTCCGGAAAACTCGGCCTCGACTGGCAGCTCAGTCGGGACGTGATGATGTTTGCCAATGTCTCCCAGGGTTTCAAAAGCGGTGGTTTTAACGCCGGCTTTATGGACAGTGACATGCAAGCTGCCCGCGACCAGTTCGGTACCAACGTTCAGTACGATGAAGAGATATTGACCAGTTACGAAGTAGGTATCAAGTCGACACTGTTGGACGGTCAGGTGCGTTTAAACGCCACCGCCTTCTATTACGATTATCAGGATTTCCAGGCCCTTAGCTTCTTCGGTATCAGCCAGTTTATTGTCAATTCCGACGCTACGGTAAAAGGGGGTGAACTGGAATTGGTCGCGCTCCCTATGGAAGGATTACAATTGCAACTGGGCACCAGTTTCATCGACTCGCAAGTGGAAGAAGTGCGCGACCTCAACACCGGTACCCTGCTCACTGACCGCGATATGGTACTGGCACCGGAGCTGACCGTTAACGGCCTGGCGCGCTACCGTTGGAAGCTGAACCAGGGCAGCATCGCGGCGCAGGTGGACTTTAATTATCAGGACGACCACTTTTTTGACATCGTCAATAGCGATATTTCCGCTGAGGATGCCTACACCGTATGGAACGCCAGCCTTTCTTACACCTCCGCCAACGATCTTTGGGAAGTGGCCGTGTTTGGGAAGAACCTGGCCGATGAAGATTACCGTGTTTATACCTTTGACTTCACCGACCCCGGCGGCTTCAACCAACAGTTCTTCGCCCCGCCGCGCTGGATGGGCGTGAAACTGAGCTTTCACTATTAACGTATCGTTACCCTAAATAGAAAGGTGGATAGAGCCACAGTTGGCGAAGAGGTTGTAGTAACAATATGAAGAGAACATTGACAAGTGCTCTCCTGGCGCTCCCTCTGGTAATGGCAGCACTCGGCGCCAACGCCGCGCTGAAACCGGAGCCGCAGGGAGGGGTGCAGCCTTTGCCATATCCTTATCCGGAACACTGGATCATCGCCCATGACGCGGCCTTCAAGCATATGCTTGAAGGCCGCATGGTAATCCTGGATCCGCTGGCAAAAACCCTGCAAGAGCAGTACAAGGGAATGCTCACCAGTTCCTTTATCGGCCACTTTCAGCAATCGCCTAAACGCGGAGAAATGTATATCGCTGAAACTTTCCACTCTCGTGGCACTCGCGGCGAACGCACCGATGTGTTGACGATCTGGGACAGTAAAAAGCTGACGCCGATCGACGAAATAGTATTGCCCACCAAACGCGCCAATACCATGCCGGAAAAGCACGCGCTGCAGTTCATCGATAATGAACGACTGCTGTTAGTGTTCAACCTCACCCCAGCCACATCGGTAACCGTGGTCGATATTGACAACCGAAAAGTGCTCAACGAAGTGCCCATTCCCGGCTGTTCGCTGATTTATCCCACTGGCAAGCGCGGTTTCAGTTCCCTGTGCAGCAATGGCTCGCTCTATTCAGTGCAGCTCGACGCGGCCGGAAAAATTGCCGGCCAACGCCGCGGCAACGTGTTTTTCGACACCAACAAGGACCCCCTGTTCGAGAAACCAGCCAACGTCGATGGTATCACTTACTTCCCCACCTTCCTCGGCGACATGCAGCCCGTCGATCTGCGCGATTCGATGCCCAAAATCGGCAAGCGCTGGTCACTGCTCAGCAAAACCGAGCGAGAAGCCGGCTGGCGACCCGGCGGCTGGCAGTTGATAGGCAACGATACCAGCGGCCTGGTGTACCTGCTGATGCACCCCAAGGGGTACGACGGCAGCCACAAGGATGGCGGCCCCGAAATCTGGGTATACGATGTGGCAAAGCAAACACGCCTCAGACGCATCAAACTGCGCAACTGGGGAGTTTCACTGGCACTGAGCGCCGGTGAGGAGCCATTGCTTATCGTAACCAACGGCGATATGCAATTGGATGTTTACCGCGCCCACAGTGGTGAATTCGTCCGGACCCTGGCCGCATTCGGTCAGGAAACCCCGTTTGTCGTCTACCCAAGCCGATAGCAGACTATCACAGGTAACTTCTCAATAACCCGGGGTATTTGTGCCTTCGATCCGGCGGCCATCCGCCTGACACTGTGCTTACCCCGGGTTATTGAGAAGTCACCTATCGCAGGAGATATCTAAATGAAATGGCTGGATAAATTTACTGAGCGCTCGGCCCGCAATGTCGCTCAACGCAGCGCTCGCCGTGGACTGCTGCACCGGGTCGGCAGTCTGCTGGTGGGAACAGCTTCCATACCGCTGCTGCCGGTGGCGCGGGCAGCGCAAAGCGGGCAACCCAAGGCGCCGGACGAAAGTGGCGATCCGAGTCAGTGCGACTACTGGCGCTACTGCGCCATCGACGGCTTTCTCTGCAGCTGCTGCGGCGGCACCATGAACGCTTGCCCGCCGGGCACTGAAATGTCCCCCATCACCTGGATCGGCACCTGCCGCAACCCCACCGACGGCAAGAACTATGTTATTTCTTATAATGACTGCTGCGGTAAATCCGGCTGTGGTAACTGCCTGTGCACCCGTAACGAAGGAGACAGACCGCTGTACCGTCCGGACAAGGCCAACGATATGAACTGGTGCCTGGGTACCAAAAGTATTATTTACCACTGCTCCACCGCCATTGTGTTGGGGTTGGCGGTAGAACAAAACTGAGCAGAACCATCCCGGCGCCGTGGCTGCAACTGCAAAAATTAATACCCGGGGTATTTTGCCTTCGATCCGGACGAAAGGATGAACGAGGCCTATACTTTTCCTATAGTGGGTCGAAAATTGCGATTGCGTAATAAAGATTGTGTAATATATTTGGTCAGGTTGATGTAACGCAAGGACAGCGGCCGGGATAGGCGGTAGAAAGAAATTTCCTGATCGGGCCGCTAAATGTCCGATTCAGTCCAACCCTTTGGATTGTGAAATGGATTGTGAAATGGATCGTAAAAAGCTCATAGAAGCAGCCTGTCAACGCTTTGAGAACAACCCCCGCCGGATGCTGGATATTCTCTGGGAAATTCAGGATGCCCTCGGGTGCATCCCGGCCCCAGGGCAAGTTTATTGTCCGCCTCTGCGAGGACATCATTGACAGGCACGCGGGCATGGGGGCAATCCAAGCGGCATTTGAAAAAACACTGGGCATAACCACCGGCGAAACCTCAAAAGACGGACTTTTTTCCCTGCAACTGACACCCTGCATCGGCATGTGCGATCAAGCACCGGCGGCGCTAATCAATGAAATGGTAGTGACACGGCTTACACCAGAAAAAGTTGAGCAGATCGTGGCCGCGCTCAGAAAAAATCAGTGTCCCCGGGATCTGGTTGAAAAGACCGGCGATGGCAATAACAGCCACCCGCTCATCCATGCCATGGTTGACAATAACATTCGCCAGCCGGGGCAGGTGCTGCTCGGCCCCACACCCAAAGAAGCCGGCCTCGACAAAGCCTTGCGGATGTCCCCCCGGGAGGTACTGGAAATCATCGCAAAATCCGGATTGAGGGGACGTGGAGGCGCGGGTTTTGCCACCGGCCGCAAATGGGGTATTGCCGCCAGAACTCAGGCCCGGGAGCGCTACATTATCTGCAACGCCGATGAAGGCGAACCGGGTACTTTCAAGGACCGGGTACTGTTGACTGAAAAGCCCGACCTGCTGTTCGAGGGCATGACCATCGCCGCTTACGCCGTTGGCAGCCACTGGGGAATTCTGTATCTGCGCGCGGAGTACCGCTATCTGCATCCTTACTTGGAACACATTCTGGAACGGCGCCGGCAGCGGGGCCTGCTTGGAGGGGACTTCGATATCCGCATTC
Organism: Exilibacterium sp.; assembly: GCA_037384225.1. GTDB lineage: Bacteria > Pseudomonadota > Gammaproteobacteria > Pseudomonadales > Cellvibrionaceae > JARROD01. The sequence goes on along the minus strand of JARROD010000069.1, from coordinate 21,830 downwards.
AACTCGGTGCCGGCGCCTATATTTGCGGCGAGGAAAGCTCCTTGATCAGCTCTTGTGAGGGGCGTCGGGGCGAGCCGATGAACCGCCCCCCCTTTCCCGTCGAATCCGGCTATCTCGGCTGCCCCACGGTGGTCAACAATGTGGAAACCCTCTGCAATGTGCCCCGCATTGTGGCCCGGGGATCGGAGTGGTTCGCGTCCATCGGCAGCGCCGAAAGCAGCGGCACAAAACTGTTCAGTGTCTGTGGCGACTGCTCTCGGCCCGGTGTCTATGAACTGCCCATGGGGGTCAGCATCGGCGAGCTGCTGGAGCGGGCCGGCGCCAGGGACCCCGCCGCGGTGCAAGTGGGCGGCGCCAGCGGTGAGATGGTCGGCCGCACGGCGTTCGAGCGCCGGCTGTGTTTTGAGGATCTAGCCACCGCCGGGGCGGTAATGAGTTTCTCCGAACAACGCAATATTCTCGACATTGTCGACTATTTCATGCACTTTTTTATCGAGGAAAGCTGCGGCTACTGTACCCCCTGCCGGGTGGGCAATGTGTTTATGAAAAAGGGCCTGGAAAAAATTATTCAGGGCCTTGGCGAACCCGGCGATCTGGCGTATTTACGGAGCCTCGGCAAAACCATTATGGAAACCAGCCGCTGCGGGCTCGGCCACACATCCCCCAAACCCGTTTTAAGTTCCATCAAACATTTTCCCCTGGTTTACGCCGCGCTGCTCAAAGAGCGTGCGGACGGCACCCAGGCACAGTTCAATATCCAACAGGCACTGGAGGAGTCGAGACGGATCGCCCGGCGCCGGTCAATGATTTATGACCCCAACTATAACGCCGACGTCATTACCAGCCGTGGCCCCGATGGGGATTCGAGGCATAAATCAACCAATAATTATGACGACAAAATCATAGCGAAAAGCACGAACAACCATGACGGAAAACAGCACCCTTAACTTTACTGTCGACGGCGAGAGCTTCAGCGCAACGGCAGGGCAAACACTCATGCAGGCCTGTGACGCCGCCGGTGTCTATATCCCCCGCCTGTGCGATGCCGAGGGGTTGGTTCCCCAGGGCAGTTGCCGCGTCTGCTGCGTGAAACTCAATGGCCGCACCGTCGCCGCCTGCACCCAGCCCATCGAAGCCGATGCCGCGATCGAGAATCAGTCCCCCGAAATCATCGAATACCGGCGCGATCTGGTACGGATGCTGTTTCACGAGGGCAATCACCTGTGCCCGATCTGTGAGGCCAGCGGCCGCTGCGAACTTCAGGCGATGGCGTATCGCCTGGGCATCTCCCAGGCGACCAAGTTCCCCTATCTGCAACCGGTGCGACCGCTCGATGCCTCCCACCCCGATATCGCCCTCGACACCAATCGGTGTATTTTATGCGGCCGCTGCATTCGCGCCTCCCGGGATGTGGACGGCAAGAATGTGTTCGAATATATCGGCCGTGGGATACACAAGCGTATTGGCGTCAATGGCGACTGTCTGGCCGATACCAATGCGAATATTGACGATTACGCCATGTCTCTGGACGTATGCCCGGTGGGTTGTATTATCCGCAAACGGGAGGGGTTTTTCGCCCCCATCGGTGATCGCGAGTTCGATCAAGAACCCATTGGCGCGACGATCGAGGCCCAGGGCACAGACCAAAAGAACCAGCAGCCATGAGCAAGAAACGTATTGCCACTGTCTCTCTGGCGGGCTGCTTCGGCTGCCATATGTCGCTGCTGGATATCGATGAGCGCCTTATCGAACTGCTGCAGTGCGTTGAACTCGACCGTTCGCCGCTCAACGACTTCAAAAAATTCACTCGCCGCTGCGATATCGGTCTGATCGAAGGGGGTTGCTGCAATGAAGATAATGTCTATGTGCTGCAGGAATTCCGTCGCAACTGCGAGCTACTCGTTGCCGTTGGCCAGTGCGCAACCATGGGCGGTCTGCCGGTGATGCGAAATGCCATCATGCACGGTGAGGACCCGCTGCGAGAGTGTCTGGACGAAGCCTACATGGGTAGTGCAAAAGTACTGAATCCCGACAATCAGATTCCCAACGACCCGGCCCTGCCGCTACTGCTCGACCGGGTTTACAGTTGTGCGGAAGTGGTGAAAGTGGACTATCAGATTCCCGGTTGCCCGCCCTCGGGTGATCTGCTCTGGTCTGTCTTGCAGAGCCTGCTCAAAGGCGAACTTCCCGAATTGGACTGGTCTCAGATTAAATATGATTAACCCCAACGATCACACACAAAGGGCACACCAAAAATCGCGATTAGAGACAGGCGCATGAAAAGCCGTAAAACCCGCGTTATCGAAATAGAGCCACTGACCCGGGTGGAAGGCCACGGAAAAGTCACTGTGCATCTGGACGATGAGTATAAGGTTTCGCAAGCGCGACTGCATATTGTGGAATTTCGCGGCTTCGAGCGGTTTATTCGCGGGCGACTGCTGTGGGAAGTGCCGGTTATTGTGCAGCGACTCTGTGGCATCTGCCCGGTGAGCCACCATATTGCCGCCGCCAAGGCCATGGACATGATCGTTGGCGTCGACCAGCTCACGCCCACGGCGGAAAAAATTCGCCGGCTGATGCACTACGGCCAGGTGATGCAGAGTAACGTTCTACATTTTTTTCATTTGAGTTCACCGGATCTGTTATTTGGTTTTGACGCCGCGCCACAGCGCCGCAATATCTTTGCGGTAATCAAAGAGTTTCCCGAACTCGCCCGACAGGGCATTTTGATGCGCAAGTACGGCCAGGAAATTATCCAACACACGGCGGGCAAAAAAATTCACGGCACCGGCGCCATTCCCGGCGGCGTCAATAAAAATCTGCCTCTGAAAACCCGCGATGCGTTGCTAAAGGATGTGGATCAGATGCTGAGCTGGGCCAAAAACGCGCTGGAAATCGCCAAAAACTACACCCTCGAACACCGATCATTAGTCGAGACCTTCGCCAACTTCAAATCCAATTACCTGTCGCTGGTGCGAACTGACGGCGCGCTTGATCTCTACCATGGCGACCTGCGCGCAGTAGACGCCGGTGGCAATACTATTTTCGATCAAGTGGACTACCGGCGCTTCAATGATTACCTGATGGAGGAAGTTCGCCCGTGGTCGTATATGAAATTTCCCTTTATCAAAAGCCTCGGCAATCTCGACGGCTGGTATCGGGTCGGACCATTGGCACGCATGAACACTGTAAGTTTTATCGACACCCCGGCGGCCGACGCGGCCTTCGAGGAATTTCGCCGGTTCGGGGGGGACAAACCTGTCAACATGACTCTGGCTTATCACTGGGCACGCATGATCGAAGTACTGCATTGTGTGGAGAAAATCAAAGAACTGTTGCTGGACGCCGATCTACAGGGCAGCGATCTCAAACTCGAAGGACAGCGCCGCGAAGAAGGTATCGCCGTTATCGAAGCACCGCGCGGGTCGTTGTTTCACCACTACCGGGTCGATGAAAACGATCAGGTCAGCTATTGCAATTTAATCGTTTCCACCACCCACAATAATACAGCCATGAACCGGGCGATAACCACAGTGGCGAAGCAATACCTGTCGCAGCAAAGCAAAATCACCGAGGCAATGCTCAACCAAATTGAAGTCGCCGTCAGGGCCTATGACCCCTGTCTGTCCTGCGCCACCCATGCGCTGGGGCAAATGCCCCTGGCGATTGAGCTGTATGATGCCGCAGGCACATTAATAGACAAGCGGAAAACCGATTATGGGTGATAACAGCATTTACATTATTGGCTATGGCAACCCGGGCCGACAAGACGATGGCCTGGGTCCGGCGTTTATTCACCTCATCGACGAGTGGGAAATCGCCTGCATCGCCACTCAGATGAACTACCAGTTAACGGTGGAAGACGCCTGCGATATATCCAGGTTCAACATTGTCATTTTTGTCGATGCCACGCGGGATACGAGTGAGGCTTTTTATTTTCGTGAAATAGGGACGTCCACATTAGAATCCGGCTTATCCAGCCACATTTAAAAACTGGATTATTTCAAAACGGGAGTGTTCATTTAAAACGCTCACCCCTGACAAAAGCTCCCTATGCCTGGACTGTCCCTGGCACAAGCTGTGCACGACCCAGCCATTGTTGACCTGAGTCAGCATATCGAATTGCGCAGGCATTATACTACAAAAGTAAATGAAACATTTATATTCAAAACCTTTAAGATTTAGGTATACAAACCGAGGGGATTAATCAATATGTACTCTGGTTTAAATAAATGCCTACTATTATTGACCGCGGGTATTTTTATCACGCTTTCGAATACCCAGGCCCAGGACACCGACCCACTGACTATCACCGAGGGATATGTCGAAAAAAAGCTGGGTACCAAGGTGGAAAAAGTGGTAATCCAGGACGGTACCGGTGTTCAGGAGGTGACTATCTCCGTCCCCAAACAAAGAGTGGACGGTGAAATCGAGGAAGTCGTTGTCATCGCCGAGGCCCCCGGGAAACCTTCTGCTCAGACACGGATTCCCCAGGTTAAACCCTATGAATTTATCAAAGACTACGATCACGATCACTACGGACTGGTGATTTATCTCGGCAAAGATTTAAAAGTACCGTTACGGTTGTATTTCTCTACCGGCCCGGATATTGATTAACGCCACCCGGCGTGTCCCGGTCTAACAGATTCAGGTTTCCTTTGGAGGGAATTTTGCCAGAATCTGTTCCACGGATTTTCTCACCGCCGTCTCGGAATAGTTTTGTTGCGAAACCAGCGAAGTGTCCCAGCCTCGCCAAACCAGCTTGTTGCTCGTGCAACAAATGACATCGAGAATCAACACCCCTTCTTCCTCGGAGCGAATGTCGGGGCCGTCGAATATCACCGAGTGGTTCCAGCGCCCGTAGTGGCCGTAGCCAATGCCGATACTGAAAGGTGAGGACCTGAGTTTTTCTTTGCTAGCGGTATGGTAGGTAACAATAAAATCCGCGCCCTGATCAACTTCCTTATAGCCGCGCCGGGTTAAGACGTCCTTGACAGCGGTGTAAACCCGATCAGTCATTAACTCACTGTCCAAAATCGGATTCTGAACTTTTTTTGTTTCCGGGGGCTCCCAAGTAAACGTTTTTAAGCGGGAAAAATCATTGGTTTTATCATATTCCGTGCGTATTTGTGGAGCACAGCCGGCAAGGATGAAACCGGCCAGAAAAGTGGCCAATACTTTACTGAACATAATGCCTCCTTAGGCCCTGCAAAGAAATAACTTTACATGTAATCGACAATCTCCTCGAGCTCCAGATCTTTTTCTGTATTGACTTCAATAGTAAATTGGGCCTCCTCCTCGCTCAGGGGCGTTTGCCGCAAGCGTTGCTTGTTCATTACAGCGGTATCGGCCTCGGAAACCTCGCGCGCAGAGAGACTGCGCTTTTCCAGGCGCGCCTGCAGCGTTTTTTCTCCAGCCTGGCAGTCAATGATGGCAAAGGAAACCCCCCGGGTACGGGCCAGTTGCCGAAAGCTCGCCCGCCACTGCGAGCCTAGAAAAGTGGCGTCGACAATAACCGGATAACCCCATTCCAATAGCTGCCCGGCAAGCCGGGACAGGCGGGAAAAGGTTTTCCGGGTAGCCGCCTCCGTATAGATATCGGTCGCGCTGCAAGTCTCACTGCCCTGGTGTGGCGCAAGACCGAAGATCCTTTTGCGCTCGACATCGGAGCGCAATCTCAGAGCACCGGTCGCGGCCGCCACCGCCGCTGCGACGGTGGACTTACCCGTGCCTGAAACGCCGTGCATAATCGCCAGAAAGGGTTGCAGCGGTTGTGTGTAGCGCTCAGCAAGCCCCATATAGCGGTGGTAATCGTCGAGGGCACTGCGCCTTTGCCCCGTTTTCAAACCAGCCTCACCGAGACGCATTACATTTACCTTGGCCCGCACCACGGCGCGATATATCTTGTAGAAGGGCAGCAGCTTCAGCCCCTGGTAATCGCCACTGTATTCAAGATAAATATTCAATAATCGGTTAGCCCAGTCGCCGTGCCCCCTTACTTCCAGATCCATCAACAGAAACCCGAGTTCGGAAAAGGTATCAATCCAGCGCAGCTGGTCGTCGAATTCGATACAGTCGAAAAACTGAATTTCACGGGCGATCACGAGGATATTGCGCAGGTGCAGATCACCGTGGCATTCGCGGATAAAACCGCCCTCTCTGCGCTGTATAAACACCATCTCCAGATCCACCAGTGCCTGTTCGCACCAACCCTGCAGGTGTTGCAACTGGCGCTGCGCGCCCGGCACTTCCCTCTGTTCGGCCTCTTCCAGTGCCACTCGAATCTGCTCAAAGTTTTCCAGCGCCGGGGCTTTGACCGCTTTCAGCGAACCGTAGGCTGGTGTGCCTCCATCGGCGCCACAGCGGTCGGCCTGGTCGTGAAATGTCGCCAAACGCGCACCCAGCATCTCGACCAGAGCGGTATCGAAACGGCCATCCGCAAGGTGGTTTTCCAGAAGACAGTCCTGGGAAAACTCCCTCATTTTCACCGCGTATTCAATGGCTTCTCCGGTGCCGTCTACCTGCGGCCACTGTGGCGTGCCGGTGATCGCTACCACGCCGACATAGAGCGAAGTGGAAAAGCGTCGATTGAGGCGCACCTCCTCCTCACAAAAGTGGTGCCTGCGCTCCAGCGAGGAAAAATCCAAAAATCCCAAATCCACCGGTTTTTTGATTTTATAGGCATAGCAACCGGTCAGAATCACCCAGGAAATATGGGTTTCCACAAGCTTTGGACCGGCCACGTCGTGGGGGTAAGCTTCCGGTCTCAGTAAAGCCTCGATCAGTGGCGATGATGGCTGTTGTCGGGACATGCGCTCTACTCCCTCCCCTTGGTCGGCAAACCCGGAATCGCTGCAGACAGGGCTTCGCGTACCACTGCCCGCGGAGGCAGACGATTTATCAGTGATACAGCTATTGCTTGATCATTAGCGCCAAAAGCGTTTCAAACAGTGTAAGCATTATCCCCGCTACGCAGTTGACCCAAGTCAACTTCAAGCGCTATGCCAAAGTGTGGCAGGCATGGATGCCGACGCCAAGCTTACAGGGATGTACTTGCAGCGTGTCTGGGCCAATTACCTCCGGATTGCCGCCGGATCGAAGGCACAAAGGCCCCGGGTTATTGAGAAGTTACAGCTTTTCGAGGGTGACGGGAAAGCGGGAGCTGGCGTGTAGAAAAAAAGGTTAACCGAAGTTAACCTTTTTTCACGATCCAACCGCAGGTCAAAGCTTAAGTTGTCGTTTGCGTTTGATCTCGCTCTCGCAAAACTGAATCCACTGCTTGGCAAAGCGCCGGCTGCGCTTGTCTTTAGCGGCTTGCTTAAAGTCCTTGATGGCATCGTTGAATTTGCCAATATTGGCGCGGGCCATACCGGTGACAATGTAGAGCTGATCCGGGCGTTTAATACTACCGCGCTTCAGCGCTTTGCCGCCGGCGTCCAGGGCTTTTTCGTTCTGGTCGCTGTCCAGATAAACCCCAGCCAGTCGCGCGTAGAGATCGCCATTTTCAGATTTCTTTGCCGCTTTTTCCATTTCCGGAATAGACTTATCGATCTCCTGCGCCAGACGCCAGGCCGTCGCCAGCAAATCCAGGTTTTTGGAAGTATCCTCTATGACCTTCGCCTTGATACCCTCGTCAATAATCTTGGCTGCCTTGTAGGGGACTTCTTCCCCCATCAGCAGGTAGGCAAGATTCAGCAACTCCTTTTCCTTTTCCAGGCCACCGATCAAATACGTTGCTTCCAGCATGTGCATTTGATCTTTTTCCCGATTGACCGCACCATACATGCCCGCAAGCTGCTTGTAGTAGGTTATTTTTGGATAGTGGCGAACCAATTTTTCCAGAATTTCAATAACCTTTTTGTTATCGCCTTTGTCGTAATAGAGCGCGCGCTGTAGCGAAAGCCAGTTTTCCTTGGGAACTTTGCCTTTTTCCTCATACAATGCAATTCCCTTGTTGACCGCTTTCAACGATTGCTCTTTCTGCTCAAGCTGGTAGTGACCCTGGGCTTTCAGCACGTAGGCGTCAGCACCCACAATCGGAGAAGCCGCCATCCATTTGTCCAGAGCGACAATGGCATTGCGGTAATCTTCGAGTACAAAATACAACTGCGCGATTGTATACAACGTACCCAGTTCAAGACCTTCCGGAATCTGTGGGCTCTGGTCTATCACTAGTTTGTAGTACTTGATGGCCTGCTTGTAATTCTCCAGCGAGTAGTAAACAAAGCCAAAATAGTTATATAACTGGGCAAGTTCGTATTGGTTGAACTTTTTACTATCCTCTTGGATATCCTTAAGCTCTTTAAGCGCTTCGGGAAAATTGGGCTTTTTGTCCTTTTCTTCCGGGTTGGTTAACTCCTGAACCACCGCCAGCTTTTTGTATACGCTTTCGCGCAAGGCGGGGGTTTTTCGGGTTTTGTATTTGGGCTTTTCTTCTTTCTTTTCCTGAGCAAAGACGACACCAGACTGGAAACCGTTTTGCCCAAGAGTCTGCATCATCACACTCGACACTGCCGGCGCCAACGCCAGGGGCGCCGCCAGCAGTGTGTGTCTGACGAGCTTTGTCATTGCAGCCGTCATTTTCATAGTCTTTTCCGCCATCTATTTAGCGATCGCAAAAGTAATCTTGTTGCGTACGCCGGGTACTTCAACGGGCTCGCCGTCAATTACACGGGGCTTGTATTTAAACTTCAGCGCCGCCTTCGTCGCCGCTCTGTTAAAGATGTTTTGGGGCTCTGCCTCAACGACAACAGGGTCGCGTACGGAGCCGTTTTTGGTCACGGTAAACTCCACGATCACATAGCCTTCAATGCCCCGACTCAGTGCCCGGGAGGGATACCGCGGCTGCACCTTCACGATCGGCAGGTATTCACCGTCGGATGAAAAACCACCGATACCGCCCACCTTGAGATTCGCTTGGACTTTCGGCGCAGACATGTTCAGCGCATCGGGATTCAACTCCGGGGTATCGAACTCCGGCTCCGGCATCTCCGGCGGGGGTTCCTCCGGATCGTCGGGCTTGTCGGGTTTCTCGGTGTCGTATTGAGTTTCGATTTTGGTTTCCGGCATCGTGATGTCGGCGATTTTCTGCGCTTCAGCCTCTTTCGGCTCACGCTTGTCCGCCTCTATCAATGAGTGCATCAGAAACAACAGGCCGAAGGTAACGGCAGCCGCCAACACCCCCGACATTAAGACTCTTGCAAAGTTCATATTGTCTACTTCTTCTCAGTAGCCACGGAGACGTCGAAAACACCAGCCTCCCTGGCCGCGTCCGCCACCTGGGTCAACATTTTCACACTGGCCTTGTCATCGGCCTGTATAACGACAGCGCCTTTGGGATTTTCCGCGTGAAGACGTTCAATATTGGCACGCACGGCACGAGGGTCAACCTGGTGCTTATCGATCCAGACTTCATTATTGCCGTTTACGGCGACCAGGATATTGGCGTTTTTCTTCAGCTCTGCGGTAGTCGCTTCGGGGCGATTGACTTCGATGCCGGTATCTTTAACGAAAGAAGCAGTGACAATAAAGAAGATCAACATGATAAACACCACGTCGAGCATAGGCGTCAAGTCAATGCCGCCTTCTTCTTCCGCCTTAGCTTTTCTCTTGCTCATAACACATCTCTTAATAACCGGTTAACACTCTAAATGTTCAGCCTTTGTAACCTTTCGCCTTATGTGGCCCATCACCTGGTAGAGTTCTGGGCCAACCGGCCGAGACCTGACGGGCAGCAGCCGTCAATGGTCCATGGTCAAATGGTCTTCAAAAAGCTGACTTTCGCGTTCCGCAGTTCGGTTTACCAAGGTGTTGCCAAATACCCCGGACAGTGCCGCCACCATTCCCGCCATTGTCGGGATTGTGGCTTTGGACACGCCGCTGGCCATTGACTTGGCGTCACCGCCACCGGTAACCGCCAGAACGTTAAACACTTCGATCATACCCCAAACGGTTCCGAGCAGGCCGAACAAAGGGGCCAGCGCCACCATCGTGGCGATCAGGTCCATATTGCTGTTTACCTTCTCGGAAATGCGGGAGATAAGTGCGTAACGAATCTGGTGGGCATTCCAGGATCTGCGCTCGGGGCGCGCCTCCCAGGCGTCGAGGGCAGTCTGCACTTCTTTTCCCAGAGGCCCCTTGAAATACCACATACGTTCGAAAATCAGCGTCCACATGACAAAGGTCAGGATGGCGATCAAGATCAAGACTTCACCACCCTGCTCCACAAAGGCCTTAATGGCCGCAAGAGCTTCCATTAATGCCAACATGCTGCTCTCCTATTTAGCCTCTGCATTTTCAGCGATAATGCCAGCGCTCTGCTCTTCCAGAATATGGATGATGCGCTTGGCGCGACCGTTGACCAGAGTGTGCATCAAGACGGTGGGAATGGCGACAATCAAGCCCAGTACCGTGGTTACCAACGCACCGGAGATACCGCCAGCCATCGCTTTAGGATCACCCGCACCGAAGATAGTAATCGCCTGGAAGGTGATAATCATACCCGTAACCGTACCCAGCAGCCCGAGCAGCGGGGCTACGGCGGCAATAATCTTCAACAGGTTGAGACCGGATTCGATCGACGGACGTTCTTTCAGTACCGCTTCTTCCAGCTTCAGTTCCAGGGTTTCGCCGTCGAGGCCCGGGTTGTCTTCCGCCACTTTCAGGATACGACCCAGGGGGTTGTTGGTATTGGCGGATTTGTTTTTCAACTGCGAGTTGACCTTGCTGCTCATACCCGCCAGCACGACAAAGCGCAACAGCGCAAGCAGCATGGCGAAAACACCGACTCCGGTGATGATGTAGCCGACCAAGCCACCCTGATGCCAGCGCTCAACAATGGAGGGGCTGTTGATCAGCGCCGACAGGTAGGAGCCGCCGCTGGGGCCAGTGGGGTCTATACCCACGCGGGTAAAGCCGTCTATAGAGTTTTGCAGTTCGGCGGCGGCGGACAGAAACTCGCCGCCGGGCTGACGGGTCAACTCTTCGAGTTTTTCACCCTTGGGGTTAAAGGCGAGATAACGTCCATCGGACAGCAGGTTATAGGTGCCGATGCGAACGACATCCTGGGAAGCCTGTTCGCCGTTGGGCTTGATCACGGTGCCGGAAAACTTGACGACTTTACCGCCTTCGATAGTTTCCCGCTGCAGTTCGTACCAGAGGCGTTCGATCTCCTCAATCGTGGGCAGCTTTGTGTTGCTGTTCATTTTGTCGATCAGAGTATCGAGAAATGCCGCGCGTCCAGGCAGCTGAGCGCTGACCAAAGAAGTGCCCAGGTTAGCGCGCAAATCACCGGCCGTTGAGGTCAGGTGACCGAACAGCTCCTTCAGAGAGCCCAGGCGCTCCTGCAGTTGCTGGCGTTTATTCGCTACCGTAACTTCCTGATCTTCGTATTTTTTCTCCAGCTGCGCGGAGCGGTCCTCTTCTTTTTTCTTGGTCTGCTTGGCCTGGTTCAACAAGTTTTGTTGATTGGCCTTCTGACGCCGAAACTCAGCTTCGCGCTTTCTATGCTCGGCCGACTCTGAGATTTTGCTTTCCTTAACCTGCTTCAACAGTTGCTCGAGAGAGGTGGCTTTTTCCTGAGCCACAGCCCCACCCGCGGAAAAAATACCCGCAGCCGCGACCATTAGGCAACCGGACAGGCAGCTTTTTGAAAATGTTTTTGCAAGCATGGGTGACACCCCATCTAAAGCCCCTTTAAAACTCAAGGGATTGAGACTACTCAATTTCATTGCGGTGCCTCCGGAGCCAAAATCGGTAAATTCATGATATCAATCGTGGCCTGCTTCTTGGCGATGCGAATACCCTTCAAAATAGCACTGCGATATTCGCCAGAATTCAGCTCAACCCAGGCGCGCTGACGCTGGTCCCAGGCACCGGAAAGCTCCGTATCGGTGGTTTGATACATTAACGCAATACGGCCCACGCGCAAAATGTTCACTTCGCGCTCCTGTCCGCCCACATTCAGAGTATCCCTGTAAGTATCAAGCTTACGGCCGTATTCAGCCTCGATTTTATACGCTTCCAGAACCTGGCGGAATTTCTCCGCAACGGAAATGTCGGCGCGTTCCTGGTTATTGCGCAACATGTCCAGGCGGTCTCTGCGCTCATCCATATGAAATGGCACGTCCAGGGCAACAAACTGCTCCAGGCCGTCTAACATACGCAAGATCAGGGGTTGAATCTGGCGTTCGATAACGGTGACGTTATCAATCGAAGTCTCCAGGTCCTTGATAACCTCCAACTGGCTGGCTATTTGTTTCTCCAGTTGGGTATTGTAAACCTGCAAACCTTCAATCTGCTTATTGATGGTTTTGAATTCCTGTAACAGAGTAGCCGTCTCATCGGCAATCTTATTGATGCGCTTTTGAGACTTTTGTGCGGCGGTGGTTTTCGCCTGCCCCACACTCAAAACAGAGTTCAAGGTTGAATCTGCCTGCACAACGCTTCCCATAAGCGCTCCGGCAGAAAGCACTGTGGACAGTGCCACAGCTCTAAATCGATGGTTCTTCATATCTCCCCCAACTCGGGTGCTTGCTTGCAATCAACTAAAGTGTCCCCACAACCCGGTCGGTAAAACCCGGATTCCAAGAAAACTGAAAGTTTGCGACAAAATGTAGCCGCCAAGAATATTTTTAGATTAGACGCTCGGCAGGGCTAGGTGCGGCTAATTGTAATAACAGGCATAACTAACATTCAATAACTAATGCCAAGACAATAGTATTTGTGTAGAAATGTATCAAAGCGGTAACACCATTAGGATGATTGCACCGATGAACAGTAACAATTGTAGCTTTCTATTATTACTGTGTCATAAAAATGACTCAATCTGCATCAAGAAACAAGTGCCTCTCCGCTTATTTTTACACAAACCACTTAACGCTTATCACTTTGGGTCACGCGTTGCAGCACCACAAACGAATAATTGTAGGGATTATTTGCGTCTGAATTGCAATCCTCGCGACTGAGTTCACACCAGTCCTCTTCTTTCAAGGGCGGAAAAAACGCGTCACCCTCGACCATTTCGTGTATTTTAGTCATATACAACCTGTCTGCCAAGGGAAGGCTTTCTCTATACAACGCAGCACCGCCTATAATCAACATCTCAGAATTTCCCTCAGCGGCGGCGATCTGTTTCGCCAGACTGACGGCTTGCTCCAGTGTGTGGCCCACTTGCACACCTTCCCGGCGCCAGTCGGACTGGCGGGTGACTACAATATTGCGCCTGCCGGGCAAGGGTTTACCGATAGATTCAAATGTTTTTCGCCCCATAATGATCGGCTTACCCAACGTCATTTTTTTAAAGTACTTGAGGTCGTTGGGCAGATGCCAGGGCAATTGATTATCGCGGCCGATCACTCGATTTTCGGCCATGGCTACGATCAGGGCCAATCGCATTATTCTTGTTCCTCAAATTGTCTATTTTTAATGAATCATGGCACGACTCGGGTAAACTTTAGTCCGCGCCATTACCTCAAATACGGAGCCGGGCTTCTACACTGCAATGGGAGCGGCTATGTGCGGGTGGAAGCGGTAGTTTTCCAGGGTAACATCCTCATAGCGGAACCCGAACAAATCATCGACATCCGGATTTAACCGCATTTCAGGCAGTGGAAAGGGTTCGCGGGCAAGCTGGGTTTCTACTTGTTCCAGGTGATTGAGATACAGATGCGCGTCACCAAAGGTGTGAATAAATTCACCGGGGCGCAGCCCACTCACTTGAGCAACCATCAGTGTCAGCAGCGCGTAAGAAGCAATATTGAAGGGTACGCCGATAAAAATATCGGCACTGCGCTGGTACAATTGGCAGGACAACCGGCCTTCGGCCACGTAAAATTGAAACATCGTATGGCAGGGCGCCAGCGCCATTTTTCCCCGCTGCACATTGCGCTGGGGAGAAATGGACTCATCCGGCAATTGTGCCGGATTCCAGGCCGATACGATCAAGCGCCGCGAATCCGGGTTGTGTCGCAATTGCTCAAGCAAGTGTCGCATCTGATCGATATTTGCGCCTTTTTCACCCGGCCAGGAGCGCCACTGGCAACCGTAAATCGGTCCCAGATCACCGCTCTCGGTGGCCCATTCATCCCAGATTCTTACCCCGTTTTCCTTTAAATAGCCAATATTGGTTTCGCCGTTTAAAAACCACAGGAGCTCATGAATGATGGATCTGAGGTGGCACTTCTTGGTAGTTACCAAAGGAAATCCCCGCGTGAGATCAAAGCGCATCTGATAGCCAAAAACACTGAGAGTACCTGTGCCGGTGCGATCACCTTTGCGTGTTCCCCGGTCCCGCACATGGCGCATCAAATCCAGATATTGCTGCATGTTTCTATCTCTAACTATATCTACAGTAACGCCCTGGCACCGCGCCGGGACCGATAGGCCATGAATAACAGAATGATGCCGACCACAATCATGGGAACGCACAGCTCCTGCCCCCGCGTCATCCAGCCGAACAGTTCGAATTTAATATGCTCATCCGGCTCGCGGAAAAACTCTACGAAAAAGCGCAGACAGCCGTAACCGAGCAAAAACAGGCCGCCGACAGCGCCTCTCGGTCTCGGTTTGTTGGAAAACCAAAACAGGATAACAAACAGCAATACACCTTCCAGACTGGCCTGATAGAGTTGTGACGGGTGCCTGGGGGTGTCTGGATCAGCCGGGAATTGCATCGCCCAGGCTACATCGGTGGCGCGCCCGTAAAGCTCGCCGCCGATAAAATTGCCAATGCGACCGAAAGCCAAGCCCAAGGGCACCAGCGGCGAGACAAAATCGAGAATATCCAAAGGTTTCTTACCAATCCTGCGACTGTAGACCCACATCGCCACAACAACTCCGAGCAGGCCGCCGTGAAAAGACATTCCGCCTTCCCAGACCCGAAACAGCCACAGCGGATCCTGCAGCCAGCGGTCGAAGTTGTAGAACAAAACATAGCCACAGCGGCCGCCGAGTATCACCCCCAGGGCACCGTAAACAATCAGATCCTCAACCTGGCTTTTTTGCAGGATCGTGTGGGGCAAACGCACCCGTTTCATGGCGATCAGCCAGGCTGCGGTAAAAGCCAGCAGATACATTATGCCGTACCAGTGTATCTGCAGCGGCCCGATGACTTTATCACCGAGAGTAATAGGGCCGATAGATATGGCGACGGGATCGATATTCGGGTATTTCAACATAATGCTTATCTACTTCCTTTATCAATTACTCCGCAAGAGCTGTATCAAGTACGCCGCAGGCGCTGGCCGAATCAGTACGTACAGTAAAAAAATCACGACCCTATATGCCAGAGTGCTAGAGCCCCGAAAAAGTCTGGGCGATAATACCATTATTGTCTGAGCGCCAATAGAGTTGCGCTGGCGCGCCCGTCGCCAATACCGGATGAGCCGTTTACATGCGCGCGGCAATCTGTAAACGCAACCAACCGACACAATTCAAAAAGGTAGAAGAGCTTTAACCGATGTGCCTTATTTTATTCGCCTACCGCAGTCACCCCGACTACGAACTGGTGGTAGCCGCCAACCGTGATGAGTTCTTTGACCGCCCCTCCCGCCCGGCCCACTTCTGGGAGGATTATCCGCAGGTTCTGGCCGGGATGGACTTACAGGCCGGCGGCACCTGGATGGGCATCACCCGGCAGGGGCGCTTTGCCGCGATCACCAACTATCGAGAGGCGACAACGGCGGACCCAAACAACACCGCAGTCACGGCCAATATCACCGGCACCGACATATCCCGCGGCCATTTGACCCGCGAATTTCTAATTGGCTCAAGCACGCCGGAGCAGTATCTGCACAGCCTGGTTGATCGGGCACATCAATACAATGGTTTCAACCTGCTGGTCGGCGATCGCCACACTCTCTACTATTATTGCAACCGCAGCGGCGCCTATTGCAACAGCAGCGGCGCCTATTACAACCCCGACGGCGCGCCACGCAAGCTTTCCCCAGGTATCTACGGCCTCAGTAACAGCCTTTTAAACATCCCCTGGCCCAAGGTCAAAAGCGGCAGAAAGGCGCTGAATAAAGCTCTCTCCCAATCCGTGAACAAATCGAAACTGATCTCGATACTGAGCGACCGCACCCAGGCTCCCGACAGCGAACTTCCACATACAGGGGTTTCTCTCGAATGGGAACGTGCCCTGTCGCCGCGGTTTATCCGCGCAGGCGGCTACGGCACCCGCTCTTCCACAGTATTGACCATTGACACACAGCGGCGGGTAGCGTTTTCGGAGTACAGCTTTAACGGTGGTGATATCGATGACGCCCTGTGCACAGATTTTTCATTTACCTTGACGTAAGGGGCGTGCACGACCCTAATGGGAATAGCAGTGGTCACTCGATAGTTATCGGCCGCAACAGTCGAGTGATACCAGCCCCTTTCAGCGCCTTTTCCACACAGCGGCTAATGGCGGCGGCATCGGAAAGCTGCATGACCTCCGCCAGCAGATCCTCCGCCTGCCGCAGAGTGATGCCGCGGATAACGGATTTCACCTTGGGCAGGTTGGTGGCATTCATTGACAATACATCGAAACCCATTGCCATCAGCAGCATAGCCGCCCCCGGGTCGCCGGCCAGTTCACCGCATATACTGACCGGCGTGCCCTGGCTGTGGGACTCCACCACCACCTGCTGCAAGGCCCTGAGTACCGCCGGGTGAAAGGCTTCATACAAATCCGCCACGCGGGCGTTGTTGCGGTCCACCGCCAACAGGTATTGGGTCAAATCATTGCTGCCCACTGAGAGAAAATCCACCCGAGCCGCCAGCTCGCGCGCCTGGTAAACAGCCGCCGGCACCTCCACCATAACGCCGATGGGGGGTAGCTCAATATCGTGGCCTTCTTCCAGCAATTCGTGAAACGCCCGGTAAACCAGCGACTGTGCCGCTTCCAGTTCCGAAATCCTGGAAACCATCGGCAACATGATGCGCAGATTGTTGAACCCTTCGCTCGCTTTGAGCATCGCCCGCACCTGGGCCAGAAAAATTTCCGGGTGATCAAGCGTCACCCGAATACCGCGCCAGCCCAGAAATGGGTTGGCCTCATCAATCGGGAAATAGGGCAGGGCTTTGTCACCGCCTATGTCGAGTGTGCGCATGGTGACCGGGTGCGGGGCGAAAGCTTCCAACTGCTCGCGGTATATCAGCCGTTGCTCTTCTTCGGTGGGAAAGCGGTCGCGGAGCAAAAAGGGAACTTCCGTCCGGTACAGGCCCACCCCCTCCGCACCCCGCTCCAGAGAACGCAAAACGTCGGCCATTAGCCCGGTGTTTACCCACAACGGCACCCGATGGTGATCGAGACTCTCGCAGGGCAGCTCCTTGAGTGCCTCCAACCCTTTCACCAGTTCCTGCTCCTCGAGGCAGATTTCTTCGTAGTGCTTACGCAATTCCGGCCCCGGGTCGCTGTAAACGACACCGTGATAACCGTCCAGTACCAACTCGCGCTGATCCAGTTGGGTGTAGGGTAGATCGACCGCGCCCATCACCGTGGGAATGCCCATGGCGCGGGCGAGTATGGCCACATGGGAGTTGCTCGAACCCTGAACGGAGACCAGTCCCACCAGCTTATCCCGGGGAACCTCTCCGAGCATGGAGGCGGTCAGTTCCTCGCCCACAAGAATGGTATTGTCGTAGTAGTCGCGCGACTGCTGTTCCGATTTCTGTAAATAGCAAAGCACCCGTCGCCCCAGGTCTCGAACATCCGCCGCCCGCTCGCGGAGATAGGCGTCATTCATGCTTGAAAAATTGTTCACGTGTTCGAGAATAATCTCACTCCAGGCGAACGGGGCACTGACTCCCTGGCGGATGCGCTCGGTGACTTCCCCCCCAGGGAGGCGTCATCCAGCATGCCCAGGTAGGCGTCAAACAGTGCCTGCTCCTCGCGGTTCAGACGCATTTTCAGTTTATCACCGAGCGCTTTGATATCGTTGCGCACCGCGGTCAAAGAGCGGTGGAAGAAGGTCAGCTCATTGTCGATATGTTCACAGATTCGGTAGGGCACAGCGTTGAGATCGGCCATCGGCGCCACCACCACGGCTCTTCCAATGGCGATCCCGGGCGCGCCCGCCACGCCGCTGAACCTGGCCTCGGAGGCAGTCTTCCCTATGGCTTCAAGAACGCCGGTGGCTTCAGCATGGGCGATATAGCCCGCCAGCTGCGCCGACATGGTCACCAGAAAAGCTTCGTGTCCCTCGTCAAAACGCCGCCGCTCCACCTGCTGCACAACCAGCACCCCAAGCACTTCGCGGTGGTGAATAATCGGCACGCCGAGAAAAGAGCTGAACCGCTCTTCACCGGTCTCGGGAAAATACTGATATTTGGGGTGGGTTTCGGCATGCTCCAGGTTAATCGGTTCTTCGCGCACCACAACGCGGCCAACCAGGCCTTCGTCCCGAGCCAGTATGACTTTACCCACCGCGTCCGCATTCAGGCCCTCGGTAGCCATCAAAACATAGCCGCCGGTGGTATTGCGCAGATATACCGAGCAGACCTGCGTGTTCAGCACCTGCTTCACCTGGCGAACAATAATACTGAGCGCAGAATTCAGGTCACGGGCAGCATTGACCTCTTGAACAATCGAGCGCAGCAAATGCAGCATAGGTCTGGCCTTCAGAGTGCCCGGCAGGTGGCTTCCAAGCGGCTGTGTACAGGGGCCAACTCTTTCATGGCTCGGCGGTACACATCGCGTTTGAAAGCAACCACTTTGCCCAGGGGATACCAATAACTGACCCAGCGCCAGCAGTCAAATTCGGCCTTGCCACACTGGTCCAAACAAATATAGCTGTCATCGGTGAGCAACCTCAGCAAAAACCACTTTTGCTTTTGTCCTATACACGTGGGGCTGCTGTTCTGCCGCACCAGTCGCCGGGGCAGACGGTAGCGAAGCCAGCCGCGGGTACAGGCCATTACCTCGACATCGTCTTGGGTGAGGCCAACTTCTTCATGAAGTTCGCGGTACAGGGCTGCCTCCGGCTCTTCTTTAGCCTGTATACCCCCCTGTGGAAACTGCCAGGCGTCTTGGCCACCTATACGACGCGCCCATAACAGTTGACCTTCCTCATTGGCGAGCATAATGCCTACATTAGGCCGAAAGCCGTCGGCGTCAATCACTTCTGCCTCCTGTTATGTTGTGCGTATATTATTTTTTTAGAGCTTATACTTTTGGCTGATTGCCTACCATAGACAGCTATTGTTCCACAAATTGTTAATGTTATGCTAGCGCCTCCTATCCTATACAGACAATCTATCAGTCCCAAAAAACAAGGAGGCCGAGTGAGCCTGGCAATTTTTGATCTTGATAACACCCTGTTGGGGGGTGACAGCGACCACCAATGGGGCGAATTTCTGATCGAAAAGCAGCTGGTGGACAGCGACGAATACCGCCGCCAAAACGACCGCTTTTACAGGGACTATAAAAATGGCAGCTTGAATATCCACGCTTTCCTCAGTTTTGCCCTTGAACCCCTCTCACGCTTCCCGATCGCAGAGTTGGAAATACTGCGGCAAGAATTTTTGCAGTGCAAAATCGCCCCGTTGCGATTACCCAAAGCCGACGCCCTGTTGCAACAGCATCGGTCGCAGGGGGATGACCTTCTTATTATAACGGCAACCAACCGTTTTATTACCGGACCCATTGCCGAGGCCATGGGAGTGAACGATTTACTGGCCACGGAACCGGAAGTGGTAAATGGGCGCTACACCGGCAGAGTCGTCGATACTCCCTGTTTCCGCGAGGGCAAGGTCGCCCGTCTGAACACCTGGCTGGAAAACTATCCCGGCGACCTGGTTGGCAGCTATTTTTATAGTGACTCCGCCAACGACATCCCCCTCCTGGATAAAGTGGATTACCCTATCGCTGTGGACCCGGATCAAACACTGCGAATCCATGCGCAGGCCAATGACTGGAAAATCATTAGTTTGAGGTAGTGACCGGTACAACCCAAAAAACGAAGGAAAACCCGTGGCTAAGCTATCGATACGCAGGCTAAACCGAAACCGCCGACGCCGGCGGCGGGGTCAAAAACCAACATTGAAACGCTGCCCTCTGTCACCGCCAGAGCTTGGCACATCGGCGGCGACAGTCTGCAGGCTTCGCAACAGGCAGCGGGGAATTTAAAAATTGCAGTAAAAAGACTGCTGGACAACCCCGACCAGGACACCCTCGTCGCGGCCCGCGAAGCCTGGCACGCAACCCACAACCAGTATCAAAGCTTCGCCGTGTTTCTAACCCTGGCGCAGAGTAACCCGGGACTGTTCGGCGCATTGCGAAACCTCAATTCGCCGCTGGATACCTGGCCTATAGAGCCCGGCTACCTGGATTACTTCGACATCTACGCCCACAGTGGCATAGTCAATGATATAGCGGTACCCCTGACGGCCAAAGCACTGCGTCAACAGCATGGCTTTAGCGACAGCGCCGATGTAAGCCTTGGCCTGCACGCCATCGCCTATTTGCTATGGGGCGAAAAGGGCGAGCGACCGGTGACGGATTTTATTAAAAAGAACAAGTTAGAGCCCACCCAGGCCAGCACAGGACTGCGCGTTATAGACCTCCCTAACAACCGTCGCAGAACCCTCCTGGCACTGATGTGCAATCTGCTGAGCGACGATCTCCAACAGATACGGCGAGCCTGGAACCAGAAGGGCCCGGGCTCTCTGCAACAAAATTATCTGGCGTTAACACCTCTGAGTCGACTGCATTTGCTGCGCGTCGCAGCAGTGGAATTCATCGCTGGCGACCTGCTCGCGCGAAATCTGATCTCCCTGCTAAAACCGGCGCTGGACACCGCCCATAACCGCTTTGCCGGTGGCAATGCCGACGTCTTCACCGCCGGCCTGGGCGGACTGGAAACACTGCTGCTCAACCCCGAGGAGCCGGAAACCGCAATCATCAACTGGTTATTGGGAGATGCTGAAAAAGAGCAGATCAAACACCATTTCGCCACCGCCAATCAGTTGTTAAACGTCGAACCACATGCAGATTTCGAATCAGCCACGCTGAAACATCTGCCAGAAGGCTCCACACATGGGGAAGGGGAAACACCGCAATCGCCAGCAAGCCCTACCCCTCAAACGCAACCTGTCGACAAGGGGGAACTGCTGCGCGCTACACTCAACGCCATTGCTGAAATGCTGCGCTCAAAAGACGGAATTTCATCCGGATAGCAGCAGCATTTTCAGGGACAGGCGCGTTCGAGCCGCCCCTGTTATGAACAAATACAACAGACCGTGCAGAGAAACTTTTTGCCACCGAATCGGCTAACGCCAACATCAGGGCGAACCTCAGCCTTACTCCGCTTCGGCGATTTCCCGGTAAGCATCGGCGTCCAACGCAGCATTGAGTTCGCTGAGATCGGAGGGGTTGACCCGGAAAAACCAGCCTTCGTCGTAGGGTGATTCATTGACTATTTCCGGTGTCTCTTCCAACGCTTCATTGATGGCGACAACCTCGCCGGAAACCAGTGAATAAATATCGGAAGCCGCCTTTACCGATTCCACCACCCCGGCTTCATCCCCGGCCACTACCGTACTGCCAACATCGGGAGTCTCAACATAAACCACATCGCCCAGACTTGCCTGTGCGTGATCGGTAATTCCGATGGTAACCATCCCGTCGTCTTCCACGCGAGCCCACTCGTGGCTGGAAAGGTATTTTAATTCGTTACGAATTTCACTCATGGTCGATTTTTCCTCAAACTCTGCTTTCAGGTGCAGCGTCCTTTTCGTTTTAAATGGCGCTACAACAATTAAACCAGTTTCTTCCCATTTCTGACAAAGCAGGGTTTTACCACGTCTACCTGGACCTGCTTGTTGCGCATTTCTACCAGACAAGTATT